>NZ_JBEYXD010000003.1:0-312454 GCF_040644975.1 Streptomyces sp. NPDC046900
GCAGCTGGCACCTCACCCCGGCCACCGCATAAGCAAGAAGGGCTGTCCGACCTACGGCCGGACAGCCCACGACAAGATCTTCAGCAGTCTTCTAGGCGCCGCCGACCGCGGTGAGCAGCGCGAGCGGTGCCGCCGCCGAGCGCGATTCACGGACGCAGGCGTGCGGATACGGCACCGGCTCCGGATGCGTGTCGCGGCCGTACCCGGCGAGTACCTCCGGCAGTCGGTGGCCCGTGGCCGTCGCCGCCTCGACCAGCGCGTGCGCGACGGTACGGGCCTCGTCGTGCAGCCCGTAGCGGGCGAGCCCCAGCGTGATCAGCGCGTTGTCGTGCGGCCAGACCGAGCCACGGTGGTACGACATCGGGTGGTACGCGGACTGGTTCGCGGCCAGTGTGCGTACCCCCCAGCCGGAGAAGAAGTCGGGCTCCAGCAGCCGTCGGCCGACCAGTTCTCCGTACTCCTTGTCGAGCAGGCCTGACCACAGCAGATGGCCCGCGTCCGACGCGAGCGCGTCCACCTGGCGCCCCTCGCCGTCCAGGGCCAGCGCGGGGAAGGCGCGGTCGTCCATCCAGAAGTCCCGCTGGAAGCGGTCGCGCAGATCCCCGGCCGCCTGCTCCAGCAGCGCCGCGTACACCTCGTCGTCCCACACCGTGCGGGCCAGGTGCGCGGTGCGGCGCAGTGCGTCGTAGGCGTACCCCTGCGCACCCGCCGCCATCACCGGACCCACCGGACGGCTGCCGTCGGCCCAGCAGATCGCGCCGGGGGAGTCCTTCCAGTTCTGGTTGGCGAGGCCGCCCTGGTCGGCGCGGTAGACGAGATAGCCGCGCGAGGTGAGCCCGCCGTGGTCCAGCATCCAGCCGATCGCCGCGCGGGCGTTGGGTTCCAGCCGGCGGGCCAGCGCCATGTCTCGGGTCTGCTCGACGTAGGCCCCGAGCAGGACCAGGAAGAGCGGCGTCGCGTCGACCGAGCCGTAGTACCGCCCGTAGGGCACCTGCCCGAAGTGCGCCAGCTCCCCGTGCCGCACCTCGTGCACGATCTTCCCCGGCTGGGCCACCGAACGCGTGCCCACCTCGGTGGCCTGCGTCGCGGCGAGAGCGGGCAGCGTGGCCGCGGCCAGCCCGGGGCGGTAGGGCAGGGCGAACAGCGAGCTGAGGAGCGCGTCGCGGCCCAGCAGGGTGAGGAACCAGGGGGCGCCGGCCGCGGGGACGCGCAGCTCCTCGCCGTCGGGGCCGGTCGCGGGCACCTGGAGCGCGGCGAGGTCCGACAGGCCCCGAGTGCAGGCCGTGGCCAGCTCGGGCCAGCCGGTGGGGAAGGCCACGCCCTCCATGAACTCGCCCTCGAGTGCGAGGAGTTGCCTGTTGACGGCGGTGGGGGAAGGCGGCACCGGGTCCTGCACCGCCCCGTGCGGCCGGGCGGCGACCCGCAGCGCCAGCTCCGCCGAGCCGTGCGGCTCGAGGTCCAGCGTCCACACCAGGCGGCGGGCGCCCGTGCCCGTCTCCTCCACACCGTCCGGCGGGGGTTCGGCCGTCACGGTCGTACGGGACCGCCACTCGCCGCGCTGGTAGCTGAACTCCACGCCGTCGTCGAGGACCTGACGGGAACGGACGGCACCGGACTTGGCGTACGTACGGTGGTCGGAGCGCAGTTCGAACTGGTCGGTGAAGTCGGCGTCCGCGGTGACCGCGACGCGGACGGTCGTCGGCACCGGACGGTTGCTGGTGACGCGCAGCGACTCCACCAACGCGCCGTCGGCGACGGCCTGTTCACGGAAGACGGTGTGCGCGGGCGGCTCCTGGCGGCCGCCGCGCGGCACGAGGACACAGCGGGCGGTGTCCCCGCCGGCGACCGGCGTGAGTGTCTCGGGCACCGCACCGTCGACGGTGAGCTGCCACCGGCTCAGGTGCCGTGCGTCCCGTACGAACAACCCGGCCGGGGAACCGCCGCCCCGCACCCCGCTGATGTCCCCGCCGTCGCCCACGGCGGCGAACGTCCCGCCCCGCACGAGCAGATGATGCCGCTCCGTCATCCCCGGTCCCCTCCCTGGTCACTTCTCACTTCTGTCGAACGTGCCGATGCCCGCGGGGGACACGCCGTGTCCGGGGCGTTCGTGCAGCAGGTCGAGCGTGAGCGCGGCGGTCCAGCTGAAGCCGAGCGCGCCGCACGCCTCGCCGGTGTACGGGTCGACGTACTCCGCGAAGTCCGTGGCGTCCGCCGTGGTCAGCAGGGCCTCGCGCAGCCCGTCGGCGCTCGCGCCGTCCCCGTGCGCCCTGAGGCCGCGCTCCACCAGCCAGCCGGTGTTGAACCAGGCGGGCCCACGCCAGTACCGGTGGGGGTCGAAGGCCTCGCCGAGCAGGTCGTAACTCGGCACCAGCCGGGTCGCGCCGCCGAGCCCGAAGTGCGGCCCGCGCAGCGTACGGACGAGCGCGGCGACGATGTCGCGGGGCAGTGTGGGCGCCAGCAGCGGTATCAGCCCGGAGACACTGCGTTCGGGGATGAGCGAGCCGTCGCACACGTCCCGGCACAGGAACAGCCCCTCCGCCGGGTCCCACAGGCGGTCGACCAGGGCCGCCGTCAGGCGCTCCGCACGGGCGTGCCGCGCCGTGCCCGTGGCGCCGAGCTCCCGGGCGATACGGGCGAGCGCGTGCTCCGACGCGATCAGCAGCGCGTTGAACGCGGGGTCCTCGACCGCGAACGCGCCGCCTCCGGCCGAGGACCTCCCTTCCGTCCCGTCTCGGTACCTCGCGGCCGCTCCGTCGCGGTACCCGCCGTCCCGGTAGTCCGCCGCCAGCCGCACATACCGTCCGTAGTCCAGGTCCGTGGGCCGGTCCTCGGGCGCCCCGTGATCGAGGTCGGCGCGGCGGAAGGAGCGGGCCGGGGCCGGGGTGACACGGGACAGCGGGGCGTCCCAGGCGGGACTGTTGTCCATGCCCTGCTCCCAGGGGTGGACCACCGAGGCGAGCCCGCCGCCGCCCAGGTCGCGGCGGTGCAGCAGATAGCGGTGCCAGGCGGCCAGGCGCGGGTGGACCCGGGCCAGGAAGCCGCGTGCCCGGGACAGCCCAGGGTCCGACCGGTGCACCAGCCAGGCGGCCAGCGCGTGCACCGGTGGCTGCACGATGCCCGAGGTCTGTACGGTGCGCGGGGCGCCCGCAGCGCGCCCCGCGGTCGATGAGCGCCAGAAGTCGGGGCTCGGGAAGTACGCGTCGAGCGGCACGGAGGGGTTGAAGACGATGTGCGGGATGCGCCCGTCCGCCCACTGGGCGTCGAGCAGCGTCTCGAGTTCCGTCTGTGCCCTCAGCGGCGAGATGTGCCGCAGGCCGATCGCGATGAACGCCGAGTCCCAGGACCACTGGTGCGGGTACAGACGGCGCGAGGGCACCGTGGAGGTCCCCGCCCAGTTGTCCTCCAGCACCTGCGCCGCCCTGACGTGCAGCGACCCGGCAGGCCCCGCCGGATCGTATACATGGGGACCCGAACGGACGGTCTCACCCGGAGAGGACGCCGGCGGCGGCCCCAAGGGGCGCACAGGACCCGTGGGTTCCGTACGGCGGGTGAGTTGGGTACTTCGGTCCACTCAGGTCTCCCCGAAAGACGTCCGGCCGACGAGTTCGGCAGTGGCTACCGTAGGGTTACGCCTATTTGACACGCAAAACTCAGCATGTAATGCAGGGTCAGTGAACGCAAGGGGGTTCGCATGAGCGGGAGGGCCGGAAAGCCGGGCGGTCGGGCCGGAGCCGGGGATCTGCTCGCGCTGGTGCGCAGCGGCCGCGCCACGACACGGGGTGCCCTGCAGCAGGTCACGGGCCTGTCCCGGGCCACGGTCGGGCAGCGCCTGGACCGCCTCTTCCGGGCCGGCTGGCTGCGCGAGGGGGCGGGCGGACCGGTCGACTCCCCGCTGGGAGGCCGCCCTTCGATCACCCTGGAGTTCGACGACGCCCACGCGGTGGTGCTCACCGCCGACCTCGACACCCGGCACGCGCGCGCCGCCGTGCTCTCCCTGACCGGCGAAGTGCTCGCCGAGCACTCCGGGGCCCTGCTCATCGAGGACGGCCCCGACGCGGTGCTCGGCGAACTCGGCGGCCGGTTCGCCGAACTGCTGCGGAAGACGGGCCACGGGGCGCACGAGGTGTGCGGGATCGGGCTGGCCGTCCCCGGGCCGGTCGACCGCGACACCGGACGGGTCGTCCAACCGCCGATCATGCCGGGCTGGGACGGCTACGACATAAGAGGCGGGCTGGGCCGCGCCTTCGCGGAGCGCACGGGCGGTACGGCCGACCTGCCCGTGCTGGTCGACAACGACGCGAACCTGATGGCGTACGGCGAGCAGCGCACCGGCCACCCGGACTGTTCGGCGTTCGTGCTGGTGAAGGTCTCCACCGGCATCGGCGCGGGTGTGGTCGTCGACGGCCGGATCTACCGCGGCATCGACGGCGGCGCCGGGGACATCGGCCACATCCGCGTTCCCGACGGTGCCGATGCGCTGTGCCGGTGTGGTTCGTACGGCTGTCTGGCGGCCGTCGCGAGCGGCGGTGCCGTCGCCCGCCGGCTCGCGGAGGCCGGAGTGCCGGCCGCCTCGGGCTCGGACGTACGGGATCTGCTGGCCGCCGGGCACCCGGAGGCCGCCGCGCTGGCACGGCAGGCGGGGCGGCTGGTCGGGGAGGTCCTGGCGACCGTGGTGACCCTGCTGAACCCCGGGGTCCTGATGATCGCCGGCGATTTGGCCGGAACACCCTTCCTCACCGGTGTCCGGGAACTGCTGTACCAACGGGCGCTGCCCCGCTCCACGGCGCACCTGGAAGTGGTGACCTCGCAGCTCGGGGAGCGGGCGGGGCTGATCGGGGCCGGTGCGCTGGTCGTGGAGCACCTCTACGCCCCGGAACGGGTGGAGGAGCGGCTGCTCGCGCTCGGGGTGTGACGGGGGTGACGGCCTGGCCTGTGACAGGCGTGTTTCTGTCCGGGATGCCCGTCCGCATGGTGAAAGCCGGCCGTCTCGCATAGCGTGATTCTCGCCACCCCTGATAGGGGTTGCGCTCAGATGAGCGGTTCCAGGACGGCTGCACTTCTCCAAGTGGTGGCACTCAGTGCCACCACTTGATCGTTCATCGATCGAAATCAGAAGTGCCGACAGCTGCTCATTTGAGCGTTTGGACGTGTCTAAGGGCGTTGATGCGTTCAAGAAGTGAAAACAGCACCCGATGGGCGGTTGCCAAGCCTTGAATTTCGATCTGGTGGCGGACGAGTGGTTACAGGCTTGTGACGCACAAGTGGACGTACCCAGACGCCTTCGATCTGGGTATGTTCCTCGCCGTCAGGGCAGCCACCGCGTCCTCGAGGAGTCGAGACCGTGTCGGAAAACAAAGATCACCACGTAGCCGAGAACGGCGCCGAGGGCGTGAAGTTCGTTTACGACTTCACCGAAGGCAACAAGGACCTCAAGGACCTCCTTGGTGGCAAGGGTGCCAACCTCGCCGAGATGACCAACCTGGGCCTTCCCGTCCCTCCGGGCTTCACCATCACCACCGAGGCCTGCAAGGTCTACCTCGACAGCGGCGAGGAGCCCGCGGCACTGCGTGACGAGGTGAGTGCACACCTCACCGCGCTCGAGGAGCGGATGGGCAAGAAGCTCGGCCAGGCCGACAACCCGCTGCTCGTCTCGGTCCGCTCCGGTGCGAAGTTCTCGATGCCGGGGATGATGGACACCGTCCTCAACATCGGCCTCTCCGACAAGTCGGTGCAGGGCCTGGCGAAGCAGGCCGGCGACGAGCGCTTCGCGTGGGACTCCTACCGCCGCCTCATCCAGATGTTCGGCAAGACCGTCCTCGGCGTCGACGGCGAACTCTTCGAGGACGCGCTCGAGGCGGCCAAGGCGGCCAAGAAGGTCACGGTCGACACCGACCTGGAGGCCGCGGACCTGAAGAAGCTGGTCACCAAGTTCAAGAAGATCGTCAAGGCCGAGGCCGGGCGCGACTTCCCGCAGGACCCGCGCGAGCAGATGGACCTCGCCATCAAGGCGGTCTTCGACTCCTGGAACGGCGACCGGGCCAAGCTCTACCGCCGCCAGGAGCGCATCCCGCACGACCTCGGCACGGCTGTGAACGTCTGCTCGATGGTCTTCGGCAACCTGGGCCCCGACTCGGGCACCGGCGTGGCGTTCACCCGTGACCCCGCCTCCGGCCACCAGGGCGTGTACGGCGACTACCTGCAGAACGCGCAGGGCGAGGACGTGGTGGCGGGCATCCGCAACACGGTGCCGCTCGCCGAGCTGGAGCAGATCGACAAGAAGTCGTACGACCAGCTGATGCAGATCATGGAGACGCTGGAGAACCACTACAAGGATCTCTGCGACATCGAGTTCACCATCGAGCGCGGCCAGCTGTGGATGCTGCAGACCCGTGTCGGCAAGCGCACCGCGGGCGCGGCCTTCCGGATCGCGACGCAGCTGGTGGACCAGGGCCTGATCGACGAGGCGGAGGCGCTGCAGCGGGTGACGGGCGCGCAGCTCGCGCAGCTGATGTTCCCGCGCTTCGACGAGCAGGCGAAGGTCGAGCAGGTCGGCCGGGGCATCGCGGCCTCGCCGGGCGCTGCGGTCGGCAAGGCGGTCTTCGACTCGTACACCGCGGTGAAGTGGTCCCGCTCGGGCGAGAAGGTCATCCTGGTCCGCCGCGAGACGAACCCGGACGACCTGGACGGCATGATCGCGGCCGAGGGCATTCTCACCTCGCGCGGCGGCAAGACCTCCCACGCGGCCGTGGTCGCGCGCGGCATGGGCAAGACCTGCGTGTGCGGCGCGGAGGAGCTGGAGGTCGACACCAAGCGCCGGCGGATGGTCGTGCCGGGCGGGCACGTGGTCGAGGAGGGCGACCTCATCTCGATCGACGGGTCGAGCGGCAAGGTGTACCTCGGTGAGGTCCCGGTGGTCCCCTCCCCGGTGGTGGAGTACTTCGAGGGCAGGATGCACGCGGGCGCCGACGACGCCGACGAGCTCGTCGAGGCCGTGCACCGGATCATGGCGTTCGCCGACCGCAAGCGCCGCCTGCGCGTCCGCGCCAACGCGGACAACGCCGAGGACGCGCTGCGGGCGCGGCGCTTCGGCGCGCAGGGCATCGGCCTGTGCCGTACGGAGCACATGTTCCTCGGCGACCGGCGTGAGCTGGTCGAGCGCCTGATCCTGGCGGACACGGAGACCGAGCGCGAGGAGTCCCTCAAGGAGCTGCTGCCGCTCCAGAAGCAGGACTTCGTCGAGCTCTTCGAGGCGATGGACGGCCTCCCGGTGACGATTCGCCTGCTGGACCCGCCGCTGCACGAGTTCCTGCCCGACATCACCGAGCTGTCGGTGCGTGTGGCGCTGGCGGAGTCCCGTCAGGAGCCGCACGAGAACGAGCTGCGCCTGCTCCAGGCCGTGCACCGCCTGCACGAGCAGAACCCGATGCTGGGCCTGCGGGGCGTACGCCTCGGCCTGGTCATCCCGGGCCTGTTCACGATGCAGGTGCGGGCCATCGCGGAGGCGGCCGCCGAGCGCAAGGCCGCCAAGGGCGACCCGCGAGCGGAGGTCATGATCCCGCTCGTCGGCACCGTCCAGGAGCTGGAGATCGTGCGCGAGGAGGCCGACCGGGTCATCGCCGAGGTCGAGGCTGCCTCGGGGACGCAGCTGAAGCTGGCGATCGGCACGATGATCGAGCTGCCGCGCGCCGCGCTGACCGCCGGTCAGATCGCGGAGGCCGCCGAGTTCTTCTCCTTCGGCACGAACGACCTGACCCAGACCGTGTGGGGTTTCAGCCGGGACGACGTGGAGGCGTCGTTCTTCACGGCCTACCTGGAGAAGGGCATCTTCGGCGTCAGCCCCTTCGAGACGATCGACAGGGACGGCGTCGGCTCCCTGGTGAAGGCGGCCGCCGAGGCCGGCCGCGCCACCCGCCCCGGTCTCAAGCTCGGCGTCTGCGGCGAGCACGGCGGCGACCCCGAGTCGGTCCACTTCTTCCACGAGGTCGGACTCGACTACGTCTCCTGCTCACCGTTCCGGATCCCGGTGGCGCGTCTGGAGGCGGGCCGGGCGGCGTCGCAGGCGGAGGACAGCGACCACCGCTGAGGGACCCCGGGATCGTCGTCGGGCCCTGACCCTCACCGATACGACGACGATCCCGGCGCACCGGAAGGGGCGGCACCCTGTGCGGGGGCGCCGCCCCTTCGCGCATCATCTGCGGAGACTGTCAAGTTAAGTCGCTGACCAGGGAAAATGGCGTTTGTGGGCGTTGGTTGCCGTTGGGCCGGTCCGAAGCCGTTGTGCCCTCGTTGTGCCCTCCAGATGCGGCTAACGTCTGCCGACGTAGTAGCCGCCGCCGGCGGCGGTCGGTGGGCTCCATCAGGCCGCCCCAGGATCCTTCTGTGGGCTGACCAGCTCATCCACCTCTCCGATCACCTCCAACCCTCTGCTTCACCGAGCACGAACCGACCGAGGGGCGTTCCTGGTCAGACGTCGAAGAAGTGACGCAGTGCCCCGCTGACCTGGTGCGGTCTAGACGACCAACGCTGTGACCTGCGATCGAGTGGTCAACGGTTGTCAGCGTTGGTCGTCATCGTCTGCCTTCGGACGGCCCAGAGACGGCCCGGAAGGTCAGGCCGCCCAGCTCCACGGGGGTCAATCTCATCTACGAGCGAGTAGCCGGGCGGCTCCAAGGTCGCGATGTCGTGGCCGACGCGTATGGTTCGGCCATGAGCGTGCCGGACCTGATACCCATTCGGTGGGAGCCTCACCACCGCACTTCCACGATCGGCCGTTGGGAGCGGGGCCAGTTCTTCGCGCACGTATCCGGAGTCTTCGAAGGGCGGGAGGACTGGGACGCTGGCCGTGTCGTGCGGCGTTGGTACGCGATCCTTCACGAGTTCGATAAGGCCGGTCGTCACATTGACTCAACGATTGAGGCCACTGGAACTGTCCCAGATGGACCCGAGAAGGCACCGGTCGTGGCCGCCGCTCAACGGTTGCTGGACGAGTGGCTGGAGGCATTGCCCGGGCGAGAGTTCGGAGACATCAAAATCGCGCCGTTCGCCGAGCACTTGAGCTCGCCCTCGTTTTCCGACACTTGCCCCTTGCGGCTGGTGACAGCGTTCTTACCCCGCAGTCGGCCGAACCGCTGACCAGCGGAGACGTACCTACTTTGCGCCTGGTGTCAGAGATAGGAGTTCGGGGCCTGTTACCAATGCAACGTCGCCTTTGGCGCCTCGGAGACCGAACTGTCGATCCTCGCTCGGACCTCCGAGGTGCGCGAAGCCCTGGCGGTGGACAGCGTCATCGCGGCCGCCCCCCGATGCCTCACCCAGCCGGTGACCGACACGCGATGCGTGCGCATGATCCTGAACAGCAGCGCTCACGCCGTCGAGGCGTCTTCCGAGGAAGTAGACCTTTTCGGCCACGGAGCGTCGCCCACCCCCAGCCCAGGCCAAGAACTGGCGACAGTTGAATACGCGAGCCCACCAGTACCAAGGCCGTAGACGCCGAGGTGGTCGACCAGCGCGGCGACGGCGGTGAACCCGAGCAATTGGGCGGTGGAACCGTGTCCGGCGAGGTTGGACGCGCCGATCAGCGTCATGCCCGCGGCACCGGTCACTCCGGGACTGCAACGGCACCTTTCACGTCCCCGGCGCCTTCATCTCCTGCCGGATGCGGGTGGCCAGCCACAGGTCGAAGCGGTCGTCGCCGTCGTCGAGGTTGCGGCCGGTGAGGCGCATGGCCTTGTCGATGCGGTTGCGGGCGGTGTGGCGGTGGACAGCGAGGCGGCGGGAGGTCTCGTCCCAGGAGCCGCCGGTGTCGAGCCAGGTGGCGAGGGTGCGGACGAGGTCGCCGGTCGGGTCGGCGGAGTCGAGGGGGCCGAGGACGGCGTCGGCATAGCCGCGCAGCGCACGGCGGTCGCCGAATTCGAGGAGCAGGCGCGCCGAGTGCGCCTCGCGCGTTTGCGCGGGGTGGCCGAGGGCGCGGCTGACCGCGACGAGGGCGCGCGCCTGGCGCAACGAGCCAGTGGCGGCCTCCGGGGGGACGGCCGGGCCGATGCCCGCCGGGGCGCCGGACGCGAAGCGGGAGAGAATCTCGATCAGGTCCAGGTTGTCGCCGACGACGGCTTCGACGAGCCCGTCGTGGACGCGGACCAGGCCGCCGGGGACGGCGAGGGCCAGGTCGGCGGCCACCTCCGCCGCCATCTCGGCGGACGTGCCGGAAGGGTCGACCGCGACGGTGCGGACCGTGTCGCTGGCCAGCCCGGCCACCGCGAGCACGTCGTGCGCATGCTCGGCGGAGACGCCTTCCGTCAGCAGCCGCCCCAACAGTGCCGAGCGGCGCCGCCGCTCCGGCTCGTCGGCCAGGTGGCGGCGTTCCAGCTCCAGCGAGAGCAGCGACACCAGACCCGACGCGGGCATCCGGTCGTTTGGCGCGAGCGTCCCGACCAGCACCAGCAGTCCGCGCAGCCGGTTCGCGCCCAGCGGTTGGACCTCGACACTGCCGAGGCTGCCCGACGCGCTGCTGGCGCTGCCGCGCAGCCCGCGCCCGGCGACCTTGTGGACCAGCTCCGTGACGGCCGGCGGCAGCCCCGCCGGGCCGAACGGGTCGAGGTCGTCCAGCCCTGCCGCCGCGATCGGGCGGCCGAGCAGGTCGGTGACGGCGGCGGCGATGCCGGTCGCGTCCACCCAGGCCTCCAGCGTTGCCGTCAGGCCGCGTCCGGACGCGGCGGCCGCCGTCAGTCGCCGCTGCGCGTCGAAGACCCGCTCCAGGGCCCGGTGCTGCTCCGCCGCCTTGGCGGCGAAGACGGCCTTGGTGACCGCGATGAACGGCACCTCGTCCGGGACGGTCAGCAGCGGCAGCCCCGCTGCCTCCGCCGCGGCGATCAGCGGCGCCGGGGCCTCCTGGTACGGCAGCTCGCGGCCGAGGCCGAGGACGAGCGCGCCGGCCCCGGCCGCCGCGCAGTCCTGCACGTAGGCCCGGCATGCCTCCTCCGTCATCGGCAGCAGCAGCCCGATCGTCATCAGCAGCTCTCCCCCTTGCAGCCACTGCCCCGGACGGAGTAGTTCGGAGGCATGGGCCGCCTCCACCGGTCGGTCCAGCCGATCCGGCGCGGCGACCACGGAGAGGTGAAGCTCGGGTCGCGCCACCAGGTCGGCAAGATGAAGAGGCATGGACATAGTGTCCATCGACGCGGCTAAGAATCGACTTGGGGGCCATCGTCGCGAGTGTGGCCGGAACGTAAGTTCCTGCTACCGCCCCGCCTCCGCGCCACCCAGGAAGGCCCCATGGACCAGCACAGATCTCAGCACCGGCCGAACGCAGACGGCTCCGGCGGATCGGGCCTCATCGAGACCCGCTCCATCGACTACGTGCCCGCCCGCGAGCGGCGCGGCAAGGTGTGGCACCAGGGTCCGTTCTGGTTTACCGGCAACTTCGTGCTGACCACCATGGTCACCGGCTTCATCGGCCCCGCGCTCGGGCTCAGCCTCGGCTGGTCCGTCCTGGCCGTGGTGCTGGGCGCCTGTTTCGGTACCTTCTTCATGGCCTTCCACGCCAACCAGGGCCCGCGGATGGGTCTGCCGCAGATGATCCAGTCGCGGGCCCAGTTCGGCATCCGCGGCGCGATCGTCCCGTTCGCGGCCGTGGTCTTCGTCTACGTCGGCTTCAACGTCTTCAACGTCGTGCTGGCCACCCAGGGCCTGCAGACCGTCCTGCCCGGCGGGACGACGCTCTGGTACGCGCTGCTGATCGGCCTGGCCATCGTGCTGGCCGTGGTCGGCCACGACCTGCTGCACGTCGTCCAGCGCTGGCTGACCTACCTGCTGATCGTCGTTTTCGGCGTCCTCACCGTCGGCGCGATCGCGCACCTGCAACCGCACGCCGGCACCACCTCCGGTGGTAGCACCTTCACGGCCTTCCTGGTGGTCTTCTCCGCCGCCGCGGGCTATCAGATCAGCTACGCCATCTACGTCTCCGACTACTCGCGCTACCTGCCCAAGGACGTCCCGGCCAAGAAGGTCATCTGGTGGACCTATCTCGGCGCTGCCGGTTCGGCCGTCTGGCTGATGTCGCTGGGCTCGCTGCTGGCCTCCGCGCTGCCGAACCCGGACGCGATCGCGGGCCTGCGGCAGGTCGGCAACGACATCCTGCCCGGCTTCGGCACCTTCGCCGTGGTCGTCTCCTCGCTGGCGCTGATCTCGATCATGGCAGTCAACGCCTACGGCGCGATGCTGACCTCCACCAGCGCCGTGGACGCCTTCCGCAAGGTCAGGCCGACGGTCAAGGCCCGGGTCGCGGGCATTGTCGTCATCGAGCTGGTCGTCTTCGCCGTCGCGCTGGCGCTGCCCGCCGACTACCTGGCGAACTTCAACAACTTCGTGCTGTTGATGCTCTACTTCCTGATCCCGTGGACCGCCGTCAACCTGGTGGACTTCTACTTCGTCCGCCGCGGCCACTACGCGATCACCGCGATCTTCGACCCGCGCGGCATCTACGGCCGCTGGTCCTGGCAGGGCCTGACCGCCTACACCGTGGGCTTCGTCGCGATGATCCCGTTCTTCGCCACCTCGTTCTGGACCGGCCCGGTCGCCAAGGCGCTTGGCGGCGCGGACATCTCCTTCGCGGTCGGCCTGCTCGTCGCCGGCGTCCTGTACTACGTGCTCACCCGTGGCCTGGACCTCAGCGCCGAGGAGGCCGCGATCGCCGCCAGCGACCGCGCGTTGGAGGGCGAGGACGCGGAGGGCCCCGAGGCCCACAACGGCACCCCGCTGGCGGTCTGAGATGGCCTTCCTCAACGACGGCACCACCCGGATCGCCTGCGCGCAGCTCACCCTGCGCGTCGGCGACCCGGTGGCCAACCGCGCCGCCGCGCGCGAGGCGATCGAGCACGCAGCCGAGGCCGGGGCCAAGGTCGTGGTCCTGCCCGAACTCTCCAACAGCGGCTACGTCTTCCGCGACGCGGCGGAGGCGTCGTCGCTCGCGGAACCCCTGGACGGCCCAACCGTCACCGGCTGGATCGCGCTGGCCCGGCGCCACCGGCTGATCGTCGTCGGCGGGCTCTGCGAACGCGACGAGGACGGCCTGATCCGTAACTCGGCCGTCCTCGTCGACCCACAGGGCCTGCGAGCCGTCTACCGCAAGGCCCATCTCTTCGGCGACGAGCATCAGTTCTTCGTCCCCGGTGCCGAACTGCCGCCCGTCATCGACACCTCGGTCGGCCGGATCGGCCTGCTGGTCTGCTACGACCAGGAGTTCCCGGAGTGGGTGCGCACCCTCGCGCTGGGCGGCGCGGACCTGCTCTGCGTGCCGGTCAACTGGCCGCTCTTTCCGCGCCCCGCGGGCGAGCGCCCGGGGGAGGTGATCCGGGTGCAGGCCAACGCGGCGATCAATCGGATGTTCGTTGCCGTCTGCGACCGCAGCGCCAGCCTTGCCGAGCGGGACGTCCCGTGGACCGGCGGTTCCGTCGTCGTCGACCTCGACGGCTACCCGGTGGCGGGGCCTGCCACCGAGACGGGCGACGAGCTGCTGCTCGCCGACTGCGCGTTGGCGACGGCCCGCGACAAGCGCCTCGGCGAGCACAACGACGTCCTTGCCGACCGCCGCCCCGAGTTCTACCGAAGCATCATCGGTTCTGTGAAGGATTCTGCGAAGGAGGAGGCACGATGAGCGACCAGCCCATCGGCCCGATCCGGCCTTGGGGCACAGCGGTACAGCGACTGCGGTACAGCGGTTAACGCTAAGCCGGTGATCACGGGCTTGATGCAGGTCGCGGGGGGTCTACTGCAGCTCGGCGTTCGGGTGGGGCTGAGCCTGGAGCCGTTCGCGGAGGTCGACCTCTTGGGGTGCCAGTAAGAACGCTGTCACCAGCCGCAAACGGTGGTGATCACTCGATGAGGGCGCCGACGCGGTTCTCGTACTCGCGGCGGGCCTTGCGCTGAGCCGGGACGACCGGGACACCTTGGGTGCCGTCGAGGGGCTGGCAGCGGGCGAGAAGCTGGCGGTGGATCGCGGGGGCTGCGCTGACGCGCAGGGTGTAGCCCTGGCCGCGCCGTACGGTCACCCCCTGGTCGAGCACAGCGCGCTCGGCGGGCTCCAGCTCGCTGGTACGGAGGAAGTCGGCGACCTTGCCGGGCATGTCGAGGGTGACCGGCAGCTCCGGGGCCGGGACGTCCTCTTGCTCGATGGCGGTGTGGTCGGGCATCAGGTCGGCGACGGCCGTGCGGATGGCGCCGCGGCTGACGTCGTGTTCGCGGGCGAGGGCGGCGATGGACCGCCCCTCCAGGTACTCCGTGCGCACGGCGTCGGTCTTGTCGGCCGGGACGGCGGGGCGGCGTCCGCCCTTGTTGCCCTTGGCCTCGGCGGCTCGCAGTCCGTCGTAGGTCAGCTCGCGCTGGAGGTCGCGCTGGAGTTCGCCGGCAGCGGCGAGGGTCTGCACCATGAACTTCACGGTGGACAGCAGCTCGCCGGTCCGCGGATGGCGAGTATCTCGCCGACCGGCGAGGGGCGCGCACTGACGGTTACCCGGCGGCCTACGCACCTATCTGGGCAGCCTGTGGGCCATGTGTGGGCCAACAGGCTGGCGAATCGGACGGGGCAGGATATCGACGCAGGTCAGGGTAGGGATTGGCCATAACATCGCGACGCTCTTGAAAACCGTCGTGGCGCGAGTCACCGTGGGTTCAAATCCCACACCCACCGCGCAGGTGAACGGCCCCTGACCAGGCGAGGCGAATTCCAGGGGCCGTTGCGCTGCGCGGTGCCCGCTCGGCACCGTGATTCCCCGTGGTTCCCCGCCCTATCGGGCACGGGTGGGGCACGGGCACCTTCTGATCCGTAGCTCTGTAGAGATCGGTCATCGGAGGTCATACAGGCTGTGGAGAGGGTCATGGCGGCCGGTGTTGGGTGCTGCCGGTTGCTGGGGTTGCTGCACTTTGTTGCTGTACAGCAGGATCCTGGCCGGGGGTGAGGCCATGGAGCGGGTACAGCTCGAACGGCTGCTGGACGGTGGCGACGAGACGTCGTTGGCCGCACTGGCTGCTCTCCGCGCCGGCGCTTCACACGTTGTCTGGGACGGAACGACGTCAGCCGAGTCGCTCGCGAAGATCTACGGGCGCCGACTCCGTCTCACCCGCCGGAAGGGCATCGAGACTTCCGGCCTGGAGCGGGCCGTGCAAGGCCTCGACCTATACGGCCGACCGGTTCGACTGGGCCAGATCAGGACTGCCGACGGATCTTGGATCTTCATGCTGTTTCTCGACGAGGACGGCAGCACGCTGGTGGCGTGCACCGGCGTCCGGCACACCCAACCGGGCCCGGCGCGAACTGACGCCTGGTGACTCGCACGCCCAACACGCTTTCCAAGTCTGTTGGTGCTTCGCTGGGCTGCGGACAGGTCCGTTCAGCTGCGTTCATGGGCGGCCTGGTCCCGTGTCGGGCCGGGCACGAAGTCTCGTCTGAACGGCCGTGAGCGGGGCTGAATGAGACGGAAACTGAGACGGCTGCCCCTAGGCATTGCCGTCTTCAGTCAGAAGATCGCAGCACTGCCTCAGGCCGAGGCACGGATGCGGCACGCACGGGTCGCTCGCCTAACCGGAGGCCGGTGCTAGCCCGGGGGAAGATTCGCCGAGCGCGTGGGTAAGGCGATTGATCACCTCGGGGACGGTGAAGCTCCATCCGACCAACCGCGGGCCCGACCAGTTGATCCCGACGAGCAACTGGTCGTCGGCCAGGTCAGGAAGCTCGGCATTGCGCCAGTGGTCCAACGTCATTGACTCGACGCGAAGGTTTCCACCCCAGAGCTCGGCTGCTCGTTTCGCGCGTGAGGCTGTGGACCAGAACGGAGCTGATCGCCGTCCGCTGGAGTCCATCGGGGCAGGGCTGCCGGCATCGTCGCGTACGAACCAAACCGTCCGCTCGCGCGCGACGTCCCGGAAGAATGCAGCTGCTTGGGCACCGCTCTGGCTCACGGCTCCAGAGAGTAGCAAGTGCACGAGAAGGCGCGTGATCAGTACTTCTGGAAGTGATGCGGCCAGTCTGCCACCTGACCCCCCGCATCATCCCACCCTTTTCCACCTGCGCTGACGCCGGTACTGGTCGGTGTTGTCTGTCAACGTTGGTCATCACCGAACGGCCCAGAGACGGCCCGAGGGGGTGCCGCGGTGCGGCCCTCGATGCGAACTATGGGCACGAAGGCCGCTGAGGTCTGCTCGGCTGGCCACGAGGGACTGGAGCGCTACCCCGCGTCACAGCAACGAGCGTGTGAGCCATACATGCTCACCACGGTCGTCCGTAGCAACGTGATGCCGCTCGAAGCCGAGCTTCTCAAGGACACGGAACGACGGTGTGTTCCATGTGCCAACGGTCGCCCAGAGCCGTTTCCGCCCGGTCGCTATAGCGGCATCGAGCACCGCGCCAGCCGCCTCGGTGGCGTAGCCATGCCCATGCGCGCGCTGGAACAACTCATACGCGATTTCAGGCTCCTCTGCCGTGGATCGGCCAATGATCAACCCGCAATAGCCGATGAAGTCGCCTCCCCCAGGGTTGCGAACCCGCGTGGCAGGAAGTGTTCCGCGGCGAGGACCGCGTGCTGGGCACCCCGATGTGCTGGACGGTGGGTTTCGGTAAGTTCGGCAACACCTTCGGTTGGGGTGGCTGGGGCGGCTCGCTGGTCGCGAGCGATCCCGGCTCACGCATGACGGTGGCCTATGTCATGAACCAGATGATCGGCCGGGACCAGCAGGAGGACAACCGCGGCATGGAGATCATCATGGCCGCCTACAGCGGACTGCACTGACAGGCAACGGGGCGGCCTGGGCCCGCACAGGCTGGCCCTTCTCCTCTCCCGCTCGAAATTCGCAGGTGGGCGGGGCTGCTGCCAGTCACGCTCGACGACCGGTGGCCTGCGGCTCCGATGCCCCGTCGATACCCACTGGCCGTTGTTCACCACTTTGTGCAGGGGGTTGGTCTTGCACCCTGTGCGAGGGTGCCGCCCGTCCCTGCATTGTCTGCGGAGGCTGTCAAGCTAAGTCGCTGACCAGGAAAATGGCGTTTGTTGGCGTTTGTTGCCGTTGACCCGCTGGAGCGTTTCGAGCGGAAGTGATGGGGGAGTGGCGGCCGTCCGGCCGCCCGCCTGGTCGAGTTGACCTACCCGCGGTAACGAAAGGCCACATACTTCACAAGACCTTCACGGGCCTGCACACTGGCACCCCGCCCCCCGCGCCGGTCTCGACCTAGGGATCACTATGACCCTCACCGAACCGCCCGCGCACCCTCACCATCCTCGCGGCAGCCGCGAGGGGATGGGGCCGATGACCCCTCGCCCCGAAGCTGCGGCTGCCGCCGCCTGGTGGGCCGAGCAGCTCGCCACGCCCTCGCACCATGATGTCGGCGCGCCGCTACGTACGGCCTTGGCGAACGTCACAACGGCCCACGGCAGGCGGCAGCGCACCCGCGAACAGATCGACGCGTTCCGCACCGCCCTCGCCGACAGGATCGAACAGCACCTCGCGAAGTACTGCTGGCTGCCCGACGAGCCTGACTTCGGCTCCTACATGCGTGCCGTCGTGGTCGACCCTGTGCCGGACGACGTGCTCGCGGACGCCGCCGAGCGCGCCGGCTTCAGGCTCACCTCGTTCGACCTGCCGATGAGAACCGTGATGTGGATCGACCCCGGCATCGTGAAGGTGGCTGCGGGCCACGGTGCCGGGTCCGTCGTTATCTGGGCGACACCCACCACTGCGACTACCGGGAAGATGACCTCCTGACCACTGATCGCATGAGGGCCCGACTCGAAAGATGTGTGCTGCCCTGATCAGACTGCGTCGATGCTTGCCAAGGCGTGACGGATCGCCGCGAGGGCTTCTTCGTCGGTGGCATTGAGCTGCTTTGCAGCAGCCGCGTAACTGTCGGCGTATTCCTGGAGCTTCGCCTTGAGGTCGGTCTCGGGCGCTGGGGCGATGACCTGCGTACCGGAGCCTCTGCGGCTCCTGACGAGACCTGCGACCTCCAGTTCGCGGTAGGCCCGCACCACGGTGTTGTTGGCCAGCCCCAGGCCGGAAGCAAGTCGGCGCACGGATGGCAGCTGTGGGCTGCCTGGATCACGCACGCGCTGGTGCTTGTGGTGGCGGGCTGGGTGGCCCCGGGGTCGATGGCCTTCCTCGTGCTGGCGGAGGCGCTCATGATCGCGGCGGCCGTGCTGCTGGGACTCGTCATCGAGCGCATCACGGCGCTGCAGAGCTCCGCGCTCGGTGCCACCGTGCCCGTCGCACCTCTCACCCAGGCATCAGGCGGTTACCCGATGTGCTCCCCGACGGCGACGTGATCGGCTGCGCGGGTGCCTGAGGGACGTTTTGACGACAGCTCAGACGTCCCTGAACGTCCGTACGGGCCGTGATGCGTCCACCACTCCTGGTGCGACCGCCGGAACGGCGGACCAACTCCTCGCAGGCTCAGGAGTTCAGACGATGCGTCAGATCGAGACGCGACGCTTCACGATCTGCGGCACTTCAACGCCTCAGTCCTGATCAGGAACGGCTTGCGGAGGAAGACGCAAGCTCGCGTTGACGGGCGGTGGTCCAGCGCCACCTTCTGTGGAGACCAGCGGGACGGGCGGGGCCGGTTGCCTGGGGAGCGTAGCCGTGGAGCTCGGCCCCCTGGCCGCAGGCGTGCTGACGGCCTCGCCTTCGATCGCTCCGGCTTCAGGTCAGCCTGTGGTTTCCATGCTGCGATCGGCGGGCTCCAGCCCTTTCCGCACCGGCATGCCCACGGTCGGCGCTTCCCCGCCGTCCACGAGGACGTCCGGTTGGGAGTGGCGTCGCCCCGGTAGCACGATCGCGGTCACTGCGCCCGCCGCGCAGATCGCGCATCCCAGCACGGCCGCGAACCTGTAGCCGACGGGGTCCGGCAGGACGGCTCCGACCCTGGTGTGGGACTCGAGTACCGCGGCGCTCAACGCGCTTCCCGTGGCGAACCCGACGTAGCGGAGCACCTGGTTGAAGCCGATGGCGCTCCCGACCTCCCTGGCCGGCACCGAGTTGACGACCAACCCGGGCACCAAGGCGAAGACGCAGCCGACACCGAGGCCCGCCACGCCCATCACGACGAACAGCTCCCAGAGGCCGGACCGGTTCAGCCCGAACCACAGCATGGACAGGAGGATGACGCCGCAGGACAGCGGCAGCGTCAACCGCCAGGACAAGCGCTGTGCCACCAGTGGGACGGCCCTGCTCGCCGACAGGCTGCCGGCCGAGAAGGGCAGCAGGATCAATCCGGCGACGACAGCCGACACCCCGAAGCCGTGAGCCGGGCCGGCGGGCGTCTGGGCCAGCCGCGTGACCAGGGACAAGAGCAGGTACATACCCATGCCCGCGACGAGCCCCATCAGGTCGGCGGTCAGTACGACACGGTTGCGGAGCTGGCGCAGGTCGACCAGCGGCTGACCGGTCCGCAGCTCGTACACGATCCAGACCGCCAGGCACGCCAGCGACGCGGCGCACACGCTGATCAGTGTCGGCGACGTCCAACCCCAGGATTCGCCCTCGCTCAGCGCGAGCAGAAGTCCGCCGAGGACCGCACCGAACAGGATCGCGCCCAACGCGTCGAGACGGCGCGGCGCCAGGTGCCGGGTGTGCGGCAGGACGACCACCGCGGAGATGAGAGCGATGCCGCTGACCGCCGCACCGAACCAGAAACTGGCATGGAACCCGAAGACCTGGGTGATCAGACCGGTCAACGGATACCCCAGGCCGACGCCGGTCACGGTGGTGATCGAGAGCAGCGCGATGACCGAGCGGGATCGCTCCGCCGGCAGGTTGTCCCGGGCGGTCGCGATGGTCAGCGGGATCAGGCCGAGCCCGACGCCCTGGAACGCCCGGCCCACGACCAGCCAGACGAAGCCGAACGGAAGGGCCGCCAGCGCGCTTCCCACCAGCACGAACGACAGGGCACCCAGGATCGTCGGACGCCGTAGCGGACCGTCGCCCAGTCGCCCCATCGTCGGGGTGGCGACCGCCCCGACCAGCAGAGTGACGGTCAGGGACCACTGGGCTTCGGAGAGTGGCACATGGTCGGCTCCGGCGATGGTGGGAATCAGCGGCGCACCGAGGCTGCTGATCACCGCCACCACTGTGCCCACGTAGACGAGCACGGGTACCAGTGCTCGGCCACGCCAGGTGGTATCCGATGTGTGCGCGGCCATGCCTGCTCTTCCCATCAGTCGATTGCTTCTTGAACGAGACCAGAGCCGAGGAGATCGGGGACCAGGTAGGCACGGGTCACACCCACTACATGTAATCGCCATTCAGTTTAGGCCATTACTTCATGGCTGTGGTCTGGTCGCACTTCGACGTCGCGTGGCAGGAAGGGCTCGCCGCCGCGCTGGGTGGGCTGCCGAGGCGGAAGGGCGTCTGGCGGAAGAACGCGTGCCGCCGCCCGGGCGGGCGCACGGGAACGGGCGGCGCGTCTTTGAAGGCAGCGGTGATCGGTACCGGGCGGGCCCGGTACCGATCACCGCTGCCTCGTCGAGCCGGGGCGCACGTCAGCGCGTGGACCGGGCCTTGTGCCTGGCTCGATAGGCGGCCACGTTGTTCCTGTTGCCGCAGACCTCGTACGAGTGCCAACGCTGAGTGCGGCTGCGAGTGGTGTCGTAGAAGGCGTGGGCGCAGGTCTCGTTGGCGCAGGCGCGGATGCGCCGCCAGGTGCCGTCGGCGACGAGTTCCGCCACCGCGATGGTGATACCGCCGATCACGGGATCGCCGCCGATCTGCTGCAGCCCCACCTCTCCCGGCGCCGCGAAGACCTGCCTCAATGTGATCGAAGACGACCACCGCGTGATCTGTGCCCAGCCGGCTGCCGTTTCCTCGGGTTCCGATGCCGTGACGATGTCAACGAGGGCCGCACGCAGGTCACGGACCTCGGCGATGAGGCTCGGTGCCGGCTGCTGCCCCTCGGGCTGACCGAAGGGGCGCAGGATCTTGCCCGCCGTCTGCGGACTCTCGAGCGTGTCCGGAAGGGCCGGGGTGATGCCGTGGGCTCGCGAGTTGAGCAGCTCCACGATGGCCGCGGCGGTGGCGGGGATCGACCGCGCGGTGTCCTGTCCTTCTCTGCTCACGCCGGCACCGTACCACAGGGTCTTTTCGTGAAAGGAGCTTACATGTCGACGGGGAGCCGTGGTGGGAGGTAAGTGACTAATTCGATAGGTCGTTACACCCCGCCGTTGTCCCTGTCGATCTCGTCGACTGGCGGCCGCCTCGCGAACGAGGGTCACTCGGCTCGCGGTGTCTGTCAGAGGAGAAGAACATGAGTGAGATCAAGCCCCGATTCCGGACGATCGACGGGTTGTCCATCCGGTACGCCGAGAGCGACGAACCCCGTGACTGCGACGCGCTGCTGCTGAGCCCGTGGCCGGAGAGCCTGTACGCCTTCGACGCGACCTGGTCGCGGTTGGCCGAGCACGCTCACCTGATCGCGGTGGACCTGCCGGGGTTCGGGCACTCCGAGCTGCGGGAGGACCTGCTCTCGCCCAAGGCGATGAGCGAGTTCATCGTGCGGCTCGCCGACACCTTCGGGCTGGCGAAGCCCCACGTCGTGGGCCCGGACATCGGCACCAGCGCGGTGCTGTTCGCCGTGGCCCGGCACCCGGACCGATTCCGCAGCGCGGTCGTGGGCACCGGCGGGGCGGCGGTCCCGCTGCAACTGGGCAGTCCCTTGCGCGAGTGGGTGCACGCCGAGGACCTGGCGCCGTACCGGGCCATGAACCCCAAGACCATCGTGACGGTCGCGGTCGACAAGATCGAGGGCTACGAGCTGCCGGAGGAGGTGCGCGAGGACTACCTCGCGTCCTGCGTGGGACAGCGTTTCGTCGACCAGATGTCCTACGTTCGCGCGTATCCCGCCGAACTGCCGGTCCTGGGCGACCTGCTGGCCACCGTCGAGACGCCGGTCCAGATCATCAACGGCAGCAAGGACCCGGTGGTGCCGGTGGTCAACGCCGAGTACCTGCACGAGCGCCTGCCCCACAGCAAGCTCGAGATCATCGAGGGGGGACACTTCGTCTGGGAGGAAGCGGCGGAGGAGTACGCCAAGGCCGCCCCGCCTGGTGGCAGGAGAACTGACCCAGATGATGTCCAGCCCTGGCCGAGCCGCCCCCGTGGGCGTCGGCGTGAGCCACGCCGCCCACCGGATCGTCGAGCCCGGCGCCGCGAGAGGTCTTCACCCGGCGGTGGGCCGGCCGATGACTGCGACGACGCTGCGCCACAAGGCCATCGGGTTGGCGTACCCGGGGAACAGCCGCATCATCTCGTCGAAGAACTCCTCGGGCGTGCGGGTGTCCTCTGCGGCGAGTCGTTGGAACGTGTCGAGGTAGGTCCGCGTCCGCTGGACGGCGCCCGCGTCGTCAGGCTGTGCCTTGTCCTTGTGGCCGGCCACCGCGTACGTCGGATCCAGCGCCTCGATCGTGTCCAGCGCCCGGTACCACGCCTGAAGTCCCCCGTCGCCGGATTCGTCGAGGTATTGGTGACAGTGGTTGTAGACCGAGTCGCCAGCGACGAAGAGGCGGATGGACGGTACCCACAGACCGGTTGTGTCGTCGGTGTCGGTGTGGCCGAGTTCGACCGCCTTCAGAACGTTGCCCTCCAGCTCGATGCCTTCCGCCGGGATGATCTCCGGGTGGATCTCCCCTTCGCAGACCTGCCCCGGGAACCGGGCGTCCCACTGCTCGCCGCGGGTCTCGTGCTGCTTCCTGATGTACCTGGCGGTTCCGGTGGTTGAGTACACCCTTGCTCCCGGGAACCGGTCGAGCAGTGCGGGAACGCCGAACCAGTGGTCGCCGTGGCCGTGGGTGAGGTAGATCGCGGTCAGGTTTCTGTCGAACGAGGCGATCCAGTCGCCGATCACGCGAATGTGTTCGTGTGTCCATGGGGTGTCGACGAGGACGGCGTCGCGTTCACCGGTGATGAGCGTCGATGACATGGGGGATGCGACCGCCGGGTGGCCGTGCGGCACCGGGGGCGTGCCGTGTTCGGGGGTCGGGTCGGCGACGTGGACCTGGAAACGAAGGTCAGATGCCATGGTGCGTGACTTTCCTTGTGTGCCTGGTGCTCGTCAGCTGGTCGCGGCGGGCTTGGGATGCTGGATGAACCAGTCCGTGGCCCTGCCACCGGTCTCGTCGAAGGGGGCGACGTACGCGCCGAAGTGCCCGCCCTCGTGGGCGATGAGCTTCTTGGGCTCGCCGGCGCGCTCATATGCGGCGAGCGCGATGTCTGTCTGCGTCCTCGTGTCGCCTGTGGCGACGATCATGAGCGGAGGCCCGACGGGGCGAACCGCTGCGCGAGGCCGGCGGAGGTCACAGGTCCCCGCCCCGGCGGATCGGCCACACCTCGTCGAGCGTGTCGGAGTCGGTGAGGGTGGCCTCGATCGTCACGATACGCAGCCCGTCGCGGCCGCGGGCGATGACGAAGTGCACAGCCGGGCGCTCGATCTCCGAATCGTCAGCGCGGCGACGCGACCAGATGACGTCAATGGCGCCACCGTCCTTGTTGAACACCACCACACGGCGGTCGAGCACCGCGGTGTGCGTGTAGCCCGCGGTCCTCAGGCGGTCGAAGGTGACCTTGAACCATGCGGTGACGTCCTCCGCCGTGGGGGCGAGGGTGACGAGCCCGCTGTCGTCTCCGACCCAGAGCGGGGCTGCCCAGTAGTCGCCGATGAAGGAGGGATCGTGTGAAGTCTCCACGGCCGTGACCCACCGCGGCAGGTAGGTCTCGAAGAACCAGTCGGTGATCTCGGTGTACGTCTCGTCGAGCTCGGGCCGGGTGGACGATGGCGCCATTGCTGAACCTCTTTCTGGATGCACGAGCCGGCCACCGCGGACGCGACAGGCCGGCGTCCCTCCCTCGTATAGAAATAAGCGTAGAGCGTTTACCTCTTACGGAAAAGGCTCAAATCGACCGCTCGCAGACTTTTTACTCGCCATACTCGCCATACTCGCCATCCGAACCATCAGTAGTGTCGTCACTACGATTCGGTCATGGCTGGGCGGTCTCTCCGCACTGTTTCTGACGCCCGCGTCGGCAACGCGCTCAGCTCTCATGTGTTCTCACTCCTCCGCGCGGGGCTTCGTGGCCCCGGACACGCAGTTCAGAGAGCCGAGTGCGCACCCTGTGCGGGGACGCCGCCCGGCGGTCAGGCGCTGCGTACCTCGTACACCGCCACGCGCACCTTGTCGTCGTCCAGGCACTGGCCCGACGTGAGATCGAAGCGCTGCTTCAGCAAGGGGGACGCGACGAACGTGCGGCCCTCGTGAGTGCCCGTCAGGCCGCGGGAGAGGACGGCGGCGCCGCTGAAGGGGTCGCGGTTGTCGATGCCGTACAGCCGGCCCGCGCGGTCGCGGAAGACCGCCGCCTGGCGGCCGTCGGGCAGCAGTGCCGCCACCCCGCGGCCCGCAACCAGCAGGCCCAGGTCGCAGACGGTGAGCCAGCGGTCGTGGTCGAGGTGG
The DNA here is from genome assembly GCF_040644975.1 of Streptomyces sp. NPDC046900. Taxonomy (NCBI): domain Bacteria; kingdom Bacillati; phylum Actinomycetota; class Actinomycetes; order Kitasatosporales; family Streptomycetaceae; genus Streptomyces; species Streptomyces sp. NPDC046900. The sequence goes on from NZ_JBEYXD010000003.1 coordinate 24,477, forward strand.
AGCCGGACCTCGGGGCCTCGCGTGCCGGGTGCCGGAGTCATCGTTGCGCGCTTCCTTCCAGGGGGCGGGTGCCGAGCGTCAGCAACGGCAGGTCGGGCTTGATCTGGTCGCGCTCGGGCACGAAGCCGACCACCGGGTCGGGGGTGCCGGGGGCGTTCACGAAGGACACGAAACGGGCCAGCCGCTCCGGGTCGTCGAGGGTCTGCGCCCACTCGTCGCGGTAGTTCGCCACATGTGCCGCCATCAGCGACTCGAGTTCCTCACAGATGCCGAGGGAGTCCTGGACCACCACGTCCCGTACGTGGTCCAGGCCGCCGGGGATACGCTCCAGCCACACCGAGGTGCGCTCCAGGCGGTCGGCCGTGCGGATGTAGAACATCAGGAAGCGGTCGATCAGGCGGACCAGTTCGGCGTCGGACAGGTCCTGGGCCAGCAGGTCCGCGTGCCGCGGGGTGGCACCGCCGTTGCCGCCGACGTAGAGGTTCCAGCCCTTCGCCGTCGCGATCACGCCGAAGTCCTTCGACCGGGCCTCCGCGCACTCGCGGGCACACCCCGAGACCGCCGACTTCAGCTTGTGCGGGGACCTCAGGCCCCGGTAGCGCAGCTCCAGGTCGATCGCCATGCGCACGGAGTCCTGGACGCCGTAGCGGCACCAGGTCCGGCCCACGCACGACTTCACCGTACGCAGGGCCTTTCCGTACGCGTGCCCCGACTCGAAGCCCGCGTTTACCAGCCGGGTCCAGATCAGCGGCAGTTGCTCCACCCGCGCGCCGAACATGTCGATCCGCTGGCCCCCGGTGATCTTCGTGTAGAGGCCGAAGTCGCGGGCGATCTCACCGATCACGATCAGCTTCTCCGGGGTGATCTCACCACCGGGGATGCGCGGCACGATCGAGTACGAGCCGTTCTTCTGCAGGTTGGCGAGGAAGTGGTCGTTGGTGTCCTGCAGGGCCGCCTGTTCGCCGTCCAGTACATGGCCGTCGGCGCCGATCGCCGGGGCCAGCGAGGCGACGACCGAGGCGATGGCCGGCTTGCAGGTCTCGCAGCCGTCGCCGCCGCGCGCGCCCTCGCGCCCGTAGCGGTCGAGGAGCTGCTGATAGGAGGAGATGCGCAGCGCGAGGACGATCTCGTAGAGCTCCTCGCGGGTCTGCGGGAAGCAGCCGCACAGCCCCTTGTCGGCCACGACGCCGCTCGCCGCCAGCTCGTCCGCGACGAGCCGGCCGAGCACCTTCTCGCAACTGCCGCAGCCCGTACCGGCCTTGGTGCACTTCTTCACCTCGGGCACGGTCGAGCAGCGGTGCTCGGTGACCGCGCCGCGGATCGTGCCCTTGGTGACGTTGTGGCAGGAGCAGACGACGGCCTCGTCGGGCAGCGCGGACGGGCCGAGCTGGACCGGGGCGCCGGACCCCGCGGGCAGCACCAGCTGCTCGGGGGCGACGGGCGGTACGGACCCGGTGAGGGCGCGCAGGGTGCCGTACGCCTCCGCGTCGCCGACCAGGATGCCGCCGAGCAGTTCCCCGTCACGGCCGATGACCAGCTTCTTGTACGTGCCCGAGCGTGAGTCCGCGTAGACGACGTCGAGGCAGTCCGCGGTGGTGCCGTGCGCGTCGCCGAAGGACGCCACGTCGACGCCCAGCAGCTTGAGCTTGGTCGACAGGTCGGCGCCGGTGAACGACGCCTTCTCCGCCTCGTCGGCGATCGCCGCGGCGGCCGTCCCGGCCATCTCGTACCCCGGCGCGACCAGCCCGTACACCCGGCCGTCCGCGGCCAGCGCGCACTCGCCGATCGCGAACAGCCGTGGATCGGACACCGTGCGGCACTGCTGGTCCACGGCGATGCCGCCGCGCTCGCCGACCACGAGCCCGCAGTCACGGGCGAGCTGGTCGCGGGGGCGGACCCCGGCCGAGAACACGACCATGTCGGTGTCGAGTACGGAGCCGTCGGACAGCTTCATGGCCGTCACCCGGCCGTCCGCACCGGCGACGATCTCCTGGGTGCCCGTGCCGGTGTGCACGGTCAGGCCCAGCCCCTCGACGGTCCGCAGGAGCGCGGCGCCGCCGCCCTCGTCGACCTGCGCCGGCATCAGGCGCGGCGCGAACTCCACGATGTGGGTGGCCAGGCCCAGGCCCTTGAGTGCGCCGGCCGCCTCCAGACCGAGCAGCCCGCCGCCGACCACGGCCCCGGTGACCGCCCTCGTCCGGGCGTACTCCTCGATCTCCAGCAGATCCTCGATGGTGCGGTAGACGAAGCAGCCCTCCGCGTCCTTGCCGGGGACCGGTGGGACGAAGGGATAGGAGCCGGTGGCGAGGACGAGGGTGTCGTAAGCGACGGTGAGCCCGGATTGGGCGGTGACCGTCCGCGCGTCCCGGTCGATCGTCAGGGCCGGGTCGCCGAGGTGCAGCTCGATCCCGTGCCGCTCGATGAACTCCCGGTCGGTCAGGGACAGTTCCTCGGGTGTGGTGCCCGAGAAGTACGAGGTGAGCCGGACCCGGTCGTAGGCGGGGCGCGGCTCCTCGCACAGCACGACCACGCGGTGCGTGGCGGTCAGTCCGCGCTCGGCCAGCGCTTCGAGGAAGCGCTGGCCGACCATGCCGTGGCCGACGAGCACGAGGGTGGGGGTGGCCGTGGACATCAGGAGCCTCCGTCGTTGGTGAGCAGGTGGAGCAGGGGGGCGTCGGCCGGGAGCGGCTCGGCCTCCTCCCAGGCGCGGGCGAGTGCGCCGACGGTGCCGAGTGCACCGACGAGCACCCCGCCGACGAGACGGCCGTCGCGGACGACGACCTTGCGGTAGGTGCCGCTGACGGCGTCGGCGAGCTGGACCGTGTCGTCGCCCGGTTCCGGGTCCGTCTCGCCGAAGGCGGCGAGGTCGAGGACGGCAGAACCGGAAAGGGTGAGCCGGGTCAGGGCGCGGGTGCCGGTGTAGCGGGCGGCCGGGCCGCCCGGCAGGCCGGTCCCGGGCGCGATCAGTCCGGCGAGGACTTCAGCCTGTTCGAGGGCCGGGGCGGCCAGCCCGTACACCGTGCCGGCGTGCTCGACGCAGTCGCCGATGGCCCGGATGTGCGGGTCCGAGGTGCGCAGTTCGTCGTCGACGAGGATGCCCTTGTGGACGGCCAGTCCCGCCTCCTGGGCCAGGCCCACCCGCGGGCGGACGCCGCAGGCCAGGACCACGAGATCGGTGCCGAGGGCATAGCCGTCGGCCATCTCCACGGAGCGGACCGCCCCGCCGAGCGTGCGGACGCCTCGGACCCGCGTCTCGGTGTGGATCTCCACGCCGAGGTCGCTCAGGTGGCGGTGCAGCAGCCGGGAGGCCGGGGGGTCGAGCTGACGCTCCATCAGGCGTTCGGCCTGCTGGGCGAGGACGACATGGGCGCCGCGGACGGCGAGCGCGCGGGCCGCGGAGACGCCGAGCAGTCCGCCACCGACGACGACGGCGCGCACCCCTTCGCGTACCGCCCCGGTGAGCCGCAGGCAGTCGTCCAGGGTGCGGAACGCGTGCACGCCCGCGGGAAGTTCCTGCCTGTCGCTGTCGAGCAGGCCGCGCAGGGGCGGGAGCACGGGGTTGGAGCCGGTGGCGAGGACGAGCGTGCCGTAGGCGATCACCGAGCCGTCGGCGCAGTGCAGCTCGCGGCGCGCGCGGTCGATCCGGACGACCCGGGCGCGGACGAGGTGCTCCGGTGCCGGCAGGGAGATCACCTCGGGCGCGTAGCGGCCGGCCAGGACGTCGGCGAGCAGGACGCGGTTGTAGGGGGCGTGCTCTTCCTCGCCGACGAGCAGGGCGGGCGTGCCGAGCTCGCCGAGCCGCCGGGCGAGACGGGTGCCCGCGAGTCCGGCGCCGATCACCACCACACGCGTGTCCGAGGTCATGCACCGCAGCGTGCGGTGCCGACGTTACCCGGCCGCATCACGGCCGTTTCCCGTGAGGAACGCTGCCCTCAGCGTGGGCGGGGCGCGGCTGTGAGGGTGCGGTGCCGCGGTGTCCGCTGGTGGTGAGGTCCCGTCGGGCAGTCACCCGGCGCCGGTCGCGCGCCTTCGGGCGGGCCGTGGGCGGCAGGGCCGATCAGCGGGCGGCCGTGAGGCGTGCGAAGACGACCACGTTTCCCCGGTAGCCCGTCCCGCGTGAGTAGCCGCCACCGCAGGTGATCACCCGCAGCTCGGGGCGGTGCGCCGTCCCGTACACCGTGTGGTCGGGGAAGTTCTTGTCCGAGAAGACCTGGACCCCGTAGACGGAGAAGACGGCCGTCGAGCCGTTGCGCCGGTGCACCTCGATCGTGCTGCCCTTCTTCACCGCGCCGAGGGCGTAGAAGACGGCCGGGCCCGTCGCGTCGTCGACATGACCGGCGACGATCGCGGTGCCCGACTCTCCGGGGGTTGCGCCGCCCCGGTACCAGCCGGCGAGGTTCTTGTCCGTCGCGGGCGGGGGCTTGAGGCGGCCCGTGTCGGTCAGCCCTAGTCCGGTGAGAGGGGCGTCGACGCGGATCGACGGTATGCGTATGCGGTCCGGTGGCGAGGGCGGCAACGGGGGCGAGCCGGGCTTCACGCTGTCCGTGACCGCGGCCGCCTGCGCGGCCGACGGCTGCGGTGGTGCCTGGCTCTCGGCGCTGTGCAGCAGCCACACACCGGAGCACAGGGCGGCTATCGTGACGGATGCTATGGCGGCGTCCCCGACCGAGCCGGACGTGCCGACCTTGTTCACATGAAACTCCCATCGGATACGGGATCAAGAGCCCCCTCCGGGCCGCGAGGGGCATCGGACCCGGAGGGGGAGCGGGGGGCGGTACCGGCGGACGGACAGCGCGGAATGTCCGTCACATCCTGTCGGCTCTCGCCCGTCGATGCAGGAGCCAGGTACCGCCGGCGGCCGCGAGAGCCAGCGCCGCCACGCCGGCCGCGGACCGCACGGGGTCGGGGCCGAGTGCGCCCCCGACCCCTGTCTGCACGCTTCCTTTCGGAAGCGCCGGGTTCTTGGCCGCGGTCATGGAGACGATCAGGTCCCCCGCCACGGTGTCGTGCCGGGCGCCGGCGCACTTCGCGACGATCTCGTACGTGCCCGGCTGTGCGCTCGGCGGCACCCGGAACCGTCCGATCGCGTCCTGCTTGTGCGTGCTGGGCGCCAGGGTGAAGACGCCGGCGCCGACCGCGGTGGCGTCCCCGGCGGCCGAGCCGTCCGGGCCGCACGCCGCCGTGTTGACGGTCACGTCGGCTCCGGGGACCACGGTCGTGGGGAAGACCTCCAGCTTTCGGGCGTCACTGCCGTACGCGGTTCCGGCGGCCAGCGCCACGGCGGCGACGGCGAGCACAGGACCGGTGATCAGGCGGGCCGTTCGTCGCATGGCGGTGCTCCTCCGGGGACACGGCCCGCGGCACCCCCAGTGTGCCGCTGCGTAGGTCGTGCCCTGCACTCTCGAGGAAAAGGGCTGTAGGCCCGGGCCGCCTTCTGACGATGTGTCAGAAATACGATGAACGAGTGTCAGGTCGACAGCCCCACCGGTTGGAGGAGGCGGCATTCGGGCAGGTCAGTGGGCATACGGCAGGGGGTCGCGACAGAACACCCGAAGGGCCCAGACGCGGCTGCGAAACGGGTGACGGAGAGTGAGACGCGCTGCGCGGTGACGGCGCGCGGGCCGGCCCGGCCGCGACCCGGAGGTGCGCGCTTGACCTCAAGATTGGTTGAGGTATGAGGCTGTGCTTCATGAACACCATCACAGATGTCCCCACTTCCGCGCCTGTCCGCGTCACCGTCGTGATCGGCAGCAACCGCCAGGGCCGCTTCGCTCCCGTCGTCGCCGAGTGGCTGCTCGGCCGGATCCGCGAACGCGACGACCTCGTACTCGACGTCGTGGACGTGGCCGAGGCCGAGCTGCCCGCGACGCTGGCCCCGTCCCCCCGGGCGACGGCCGCGCTCGCCGAGGTCACCCCGAAGCTGGGCGGCGCCGAAGCGTTCGTCGTCCTCACGCCTGAGTACAACCACTCCTTCCCGGCGGGCCTGAAGAACCTGATCGACTGGCACTACACCGAATGGCGGGCCAAACCGGTCGCCCTCGTCTCGTACGGCGGCGTCTCGGGCGGCCTGCGCGCGGTGGAACACCTGCGCCAGGTCTTCGCCGAACTCCACGCGGTCACCATGCGGGACACGGTGTCGTTCCACGGCGGCGGCGCCGCCTTCGACGAGGAGGGCCGGCCGCGTGACACCACGGGTCCCGATGCGGCCGCCAAGGTGATGCTGGATCAACTCGTCTGGTGGGCCGGGGCGTTGCGGGAGGCGAAGCGGGCGCGGCCGTACGCGGGGTAGTCCGGCGCACTGGGCGCCGGGAGGCGGTTCGGTCGATGGGCAGCGCGTCGGTCAACTGCCGGGCGGTGTCCTGTCCGTGTCCTCGGCGCCGGGTCCCAGCCGTGCCGCCCGCATCTGGAGATAGCGGGTCTCGGGGATGCTGAGGGTGTGCCGCGCGGCCCGCTGGTACGCGGCCCTGGCGCCCTCCCGGTCCCCCGCCTTCTCCAGCAGGTGGGCGCGTACGGCGTCGAGCCGGTGATGGCCGGTCAGCCGGTCCTCTTGTCGAGCCACTTCGGCCAGCCCGGCCTTCGGGCCCTCCACCATCGCGACCGCCACCGCCCGCCCCAGCGCCGCCATGGGCTCGGGGGTACGGGCCACGAGAAGGTCGTACAGAGCGAGGATCTGCGGCCAGTCGGTGTCCTGCGCCCGCTCCGCCTCGTCGTGCAGGGCGGCGATGGCCGCTTGCAGCTGATAGGCGCCGGCCGGGCCTTCGGAGAGCGCCTCCTCCACGAGCGCCGTGCCCTCGGCGATCGCCTTGCGGTCCCAGCGTGCGCGGTCCTGCTCGTCGAGCGGGATCAGCTCGCCGTGGGGACCGCTGCGGGCCGCGCTGCGCGCCTCGGTGAGCAGCATCAGGGCCAGCAGCCCGGTGACCGTGCCCTCCCGCGGCAGCAGTCGCCGCACGGCACGGGTCAGCCGGATCGCCTCATGTGCGAGGTCCGCGCGCTGCAGAGCGGCTCCGGAGGTCGCCGTATAGCCCTCGTTGAAGATCAGATAGAGCACCTGGAGCACGGCCGCCAGCCGCTGGTCGCGGTCCTCGGAGCGCGGCTGACGGAACGGCACGTCCTTGATCTTCGCCTTCGCCCGGCTGATCCGCTGCGCGGCCGTCGCCTCGGGCAGCAGCAGCGCACGGGCGATCTCGGCCGTCGTCAGACCGCCGACGGCCCGCAGGGTGAGTGCGATCTGCGCGCCCGGCGTCAGGGCGGGATGACAACACAGGAAGAGCAGCGTCAGAGTGTCGTCGTCGGACGGGGCGCGGCTCTCACCGGGCCCAGGCGCCGTGAAGGCGTCCCGCGGTGTCAGCTGCGCCGCCGTCTCCTCGCGCCGGCGCCGCGCCTCGTCGCTGCGCAGCTGGTCGGTGAGGCGGCGCGAGGCCACCTTGATCAGCCAGCCGCGCGGATTGTCCGGTACGCCGGTCCTGGGCCACTGTTGCGCGGCGGCGAGCAGTGCCTCCTGTACGGAGTCCTCGGCCGGGCCGAAGTGCCCGTAGCGGCGCACCAGCGCGCCGAGGACCTGCGGTGCGTGCAGCCGCAGCAGGTCCTCGACCTCGCTCGTGCCTGTCACGGGCACAGATCGCCGCCGCTCTCCTGAATGGGGCGGATGACGACCGGGTGGTCGGGCGAGCCCTCCGGGACCGGGCACCGGGCGACGCGGGCCGCGATCTCCGTGACCCGCTCCAGGCTCTCGCAGTCCAGCACCCAGTACCCGGCGAGCACTTCCTTCGTCTCGCCGTAGGGGCCGTCCGAGATCACCGGGCGGCCGTCCTTGTCCGCCCGCACGAAGCGGGTCTGCGCGGGTTCGACCAGCCCCTGGGCGTCGACCAGTTCACCGGACTCGGCGAGGTCGTCGTTGACGGCCTGCATGAAGGAGAACATCGTCTGCAGGTCCTTCTCGCTCCAGACCGGGCTGTGCTCGGAGCCCTTCCCCTGCATCGCGTAGTAGTCGGCTTGTGAGCCCTGGACCATCACCAGATACTTCATGATTCCGCTCCCTGGGTGCGTGCCGCCCCTTGTGGGCAACTTTCACAGGGGACGTCGGAGCCGTCGACGCTTTCTCGACACCGCGCCGGAAGTTTTTTCCGGGCATCTCCGGATCCGCCGCTGACCTGCGCGGATTCGTGCGAAGGAGCAGTCGGCCGTTCTGGTCGGGCAGGGCGGTGGCGGTGCGGGGGTCCCGGAGGACCGCTGTGTCCGAAGCGCCCGTTGCTCCGCCGGCGCCCGTCCGCGAGCCCCTCAGCCCGCGAGCGCCTCCGCCACGGTCCGGTGGCCCACCGCCGCCAGGACCGCGTTCGTCTGCAGGTAGTAGTGCTCCGCCGTCAGCCCGAAGCACAGGGCCCACCCCCGTCCCCGCGCCCACGTCGCGTCCTCGCACTCGGCCGCCTCGCGGAACGCCTCGCGGGTGCCGGTCGTGAAGACAGCCCACGCGGCCAGGGTGTCGGCCGCCGGATCGCCCACGCCCAGGCCGCCGAAGTCGATCACCCCGGTGAGCCGGCCGGCCCCGGTCAGCAGATTCCCGGGCAGGAGGTCGCCGTGCAGCCACACGGGATCACCGTCCCACTGGGGGAGCCGGAGGACCTCTTCCCACAGCGCGGTCGCCGCGGCCGCGTCCACCCGGCCTTCGGCGCCCAGATCGCGGATCGCGGCGCGGACGTGTGCGTCGTTCGCCCCGACCGGGCCGCCGCGCCAGGAGGCCGGGCCGCCGGTCGCGTCGGCCTTGCGCAGCGCCGCCACGAAGCGGCCCAACTCCTCGGCTGCCGAGGTGAGATCGACGAGGGGCGCGTCGTAGGCGTTCTCGCCGTCCAGCCAGCGCAGCACCGACCAGGGCTGCCCGTACCCCGGCCCCGGCTCGCCCCGGCCGAGCGGCACCGGGACCGGCAGCGGGAGGTGCGGGGCGAGCAGCGGGAGCCAGCGTTGCTCCTTGGCCACCTGCCCGGCCGCGCCCGGGCGGCGCGGCAGCCGTACGACCATGTCGTCGCCCAGCCGGAACATGGCGTTGTCGGTCCCGGCGGACGGGACGTCGGCGAGGGGCAGCCCCGCCCACCGCGGGAACTGCTCCGCGATCAGCCGGCGCACCAGGGCGCTGTCGACGTCGAGTTCGTCGGCGTGCATCTTCGCGGCGGGCATGGGTCTCCGTGAGGCCGTGGGCGGGTCGGGTGCCGGAGCGTAGACGCACCGGGACCCGGCCCGCCACGGATTTACGCCCGCCGCGGCACGGCGGCGATCAACTCACGTTGACCGCGCTCCACGCCGCCGCCACCGCGTTGTACTCGGTGCTGCCCGCGCCGTAGAGGTCCTTGGCCGCGTTCAGCGTGGCCGTGCGCGCCCCCGCGTAGTTCGTCGAGGACGTCATGTAGACCGTCAGGGCCCGGTACCAGATCTTGCCGAGCTTGTCGCGGCCGATGCCCGTCACCGTGGAGCCGTTGCAGGTGGGGGAGTCGTAGGAGACACCGTTGAGGGTCTTCGCGCCGCTGCCTTCCGCCAGCAGGTACGCGAAGTGGTTGGCCACGCCCGAGGAGTAGTGGACGTCGAGGTTCCCGACCGACGAGCTCCAGCAGTCCGCCGAGTTCCCGTCCTTCGACGGCTTGTCCATGTACCTGAGCGCCGACTTGCCGAAGCCCGAGCGGACGATCTTCTCGCCGATGAGATAGTCACCGGGGTCGGAGGAGTTGTTGGCGTACCACTCCACCAGGGTCCCGAAGATGTCCGAGGTCGCCTCGTTCAGGCCGCCCGACTCGCCCGAGTACGTCAGCGCCGCCGTCTTCGACGTCACGCCGTGCGACATCTCGTGGCCCGCCACGTCCAGCGCCACCAGCGGGCCGAAGGTCGTCCCGTCGCCGTCGCCGTACGTCATGCAGAAGCAGCTGTCGTCCCAGAAGGCGTTGTTGTAGTTGGTGCCGTAGTGCACGCGGTTGTACGAGCCCTTGCCGTCGCCCGCGATGCCGTTGCGGCCGTGGACGTTCTTGTAGTAGTCCCAGGTCTCGTCGGTGCCGTACTGCGCGTCCACCGCCGCCGAGGAGCGGTCCGAGGCCGTGCCCGTGCCCCAGTGGTTGTCGGAGTCGGTGAACAGGGTGGCGGGCGCACGGCTGAAGCAGATCCCGAGGAAGCACAGGTCCGTCTTGTTCGCGGCGTCGCCGGTGTAGGTGTTGCCCCGGGTCGGGTCCTTGAGCTGGTACGTCGACCCGGACTGCGTCGTCTCAAGACCGACCGTGCCGCTGTAGAGGGACTGCCCGTCGCCGCTCGCCGTCTCGATGCTGTCCCACGCGTCGATCTGCTTCCCGGTGCGGGCGTCCGTGAGGACCGTGCGGGCGACCGGGTTGCCGAGCGAGTCCTGGCCCACGACGTCGGTGCGCCAGGCGAGCCGCGGCGCCCCGTGCAGCGCGTCGACGACGAGCTGCGGCTTGGCGGTCACCTTCTTCAGCAGCTCGCCGGCGTTCGCGGCCCGCAGCGCGGTGGTCGCCAGGTCGGCCGCCTCGGGAGCCTTGACGGAGGGAGTGGTCGTCGGCACGGTGATGGCACGCTTCGTGGCCCGGTCCGAGCTGCGGTAGGAGCCGTTCGGGCTCATGTGGACGACGAAGTCGCCGCCGAGGACGCGGAGTTGACGGTACGTACGGTCGTAGCGCACATGCTGGCTGCCGTCGGCGTCCACGACGACGTCGCGTACGCTCGTGCCCTGTGCCGGGGTCAGGCCCAGGCGCGTGGCCTGGTGCACCAGTGCCGCGGCGGCGTTGTCGATCGCGGTGGCCCGGCTGGGTCTGTCGGTGGCGCCGGCGGTGGGGGCGGGGGCGAGAGCGGCGGCCAGCAGGGCGGCGGTGGTCGCGGCGGTACCGGCCGCGGTGAGACGGGAACCTCGGATGTGCCGTATCCGACTCATCGGTCTCCTCGGGAAGGCGCGTGGGGGCGCATAGGGGGGCCGGAGGCGGGGACCTCAGGCGTTCCCCTGATTTAAGGGTTCATGACATGTCATGTCCATAGCGCGGTCGGGGAGATGTGTGTGGGGGGTGAGGATCGTTTCGGCAGGCGCGGTCAGAGGTGCGAAGGTGAGACGACGCATGGTTGCGGCCGACAGGACGGACGAGGGAGCGGACGCGTGAGACTGCCGTTCTTCGTGTACGGGACGCTGCGCCCCGGCGAGCACAACCACGACCTCTTCCTGCGCGGCCGTACCCGTCGCGAGGAGCCCGGCCTGCTGCCCGGCGCCGTGCTGTACGACGGCCCCGGATACCCGTACGCGGTGGAGCAGGACGGGGGCACGGTCACCGGTGAGATCGTCACCGCGCTGCCCGAGGCGTACGGCGAACTGCGCGCCGCCCTCGACCGGCTGGAGGAGTACGTGCCGGGCGATCCCCACACCCTGTACGAGCGGGTGCGCCGGGACGTCACGGCCGCCGACGGCAGGACCGTGCACGCCTGGGTCTATGTCGCGGGGCCCGCGGTCGCCGTACGGCTGCGCGCGCACGGCAGGCCCATCGAGAGCGGGGACTGGTCGGCGCGCCGCTGAGACCCGGGATGTCCGGCTTTCGAGTGAGCCGGATAAGAGGGCGGGACCGCATCGCTCGTGCGGGCGACCGCCCCGTGTGCCCCCTCCTGCCGCCGGGCCACTGCGCCTAGGGTCCGGGCCATGAGCGAAAGCGACTTCACCCGGCGGCGGGCGCTCGCGCTGGGCGGCGCGCCGTGGGTGCCGTCCTGGGGCCCGTGCTCAGTTCGTGCTCCTCCCCGTCCCAGGTCTCCCGGGGCCCCGGTCCCGGCAAGGCGCCGAGCCCCGCTCCCGGCGACGGACTGTGCGTCCTCAACCCGAGCGTCACCGTGGGGCCCTACCACCTCGCCGGCGCCCCGTTCCGCAGGGACATCACCGAGGGCAAGAAGGGCGTCCCGCTCACGCTGCGGCTGACCGTGCGCGACGAGCCGCACGCGTGTGCGCTCCTGAAAGACGCCGCCGTGGAGGTCTGGCACTGCGACGCCTGGGCTACTACTCCGGCTACCCGACCGCGCGGCCGGGCGGCACCGCGCCCGCCGCGGGCAGCGACAACAGCGGCGCGAAACCCACGGACGTATCTGCGGGGCTTCCAGACGACCGACGCCGGCGGGACCGCCGAGTTCGCGACCGTCTTCCCCGGCTGGTACGCGCGGCGGGCCCCGCACATCCACGTCAGGGTGCACACCGGAGGCAGGGCGACCGGCGGCACCTACGCGGGCGGCAGGGTCAACTGGACCGGCCAGCTCTTCTTCGCGGACCGGTACTCCGACGAGGTCGGCGCGAGAGCCCCCTACACCCGGCACACCGGCACGCGCACCCGGCTCGCTCAGGACCCGGTGTACGTCGGAGGCGGCACGAGGGACGGGCTGATGCACGTCACCGGGGACGCGGACAAGGGGCTGCTGGCGACGCTGACCGTCGGGATCGATCCCACGCGGGAGAACACAGGGGAGAGCACGGGCGGCGACGGCTCCCCGCTCCCGGAGTCCCGATCGTCCGGCGGGACGTCCGGGGCACCGCAGCCGGGCGTGCCGTCCGGCGGAGCGACAACGAGCACCCCGCCACCGGACAGCGCGGCGAGCGCCTCACGGACGCCCACTCCCTGAGTCACTCTCCGGGGTCGCCGGTCACCCGCTCCAGCCGTACCGCGCACACCTTGAACTCCGGCATCCGGGAGGTGGGGTCGAGCGCCGGGTTGGTCAGCGTGTTGGCGCGGCCCTCGCCCGGCCAGTGGAAAGGCATGAAGACGGTGTCGGGCCGGATGGCACGGCTGATCCGCGCGGGCGCGACGGCCCGGCCCCGTCGTGACACCACGGCCACCGCCTCCCCGTCCGCCGCGCCGAGCCGCTCGGCCAGCCGGGGATGCATCTCCACATACGGGCCCGGCGCGGCGGCGTTCAGCTCCTCCACGCGCCGCGTCTGCGCCCCCGACTGGTACTGGGCGACGACCCGGCCGGTGGTCAGCAGTACCGGATAGTCGTCGTCGGGCTCCTCGGCGGCGGGACGGTACGACACGGCGGCGAACCGCGCCCGCCCGTCGCCGGTGGCGAAACGGTCGAGGAAGAGGCGGGGGGTACCGGGGTGAACGGCCACCGGTGGCCCGTCGAGCCCGGAATCGTCCGGGAGTACGTCCTCCCCGGCGGCCGGCGCCGGGCACGGCCAGAACACACCGTTCTCCTCGGCCAGTCTCCGGTAGGTGATCCCGGAGTAGTCAGCCGGACCGCCCGCACTCGCGCGGCGCAGTTCGCCGAAGACCTCCTCCGGGTCCGTGGGGAAGCCCTTCTCCATGCCCAGCCGGGCGGCCAGTTCGTGCAGGACCTCCAGATCGCTGCGGACTCCGGGCGGCGGGGCGAGCGCCCGGCGGCGCAGCAGGACCCTGCCCTCCAGGCTGGTCGTGGTGCCCGTCTCCTCCGCCCACTGCGTGACCGGCAGGACCACGTCGGCCAGTTCCGCCGTCTCGGAGCGGACCACGTCGCACACGGCGAGGAAGTCCAGTGAGCGCAGCCGGTCCTCGATGTGCGCCGCGCGCGGTGCCGACACCACCGGGTTGGACCCCATCAGCAGCAGCGTGCGGACGTCCGTGCCCAGCGCGTCGAGGAGTTCGTAGGCGCTGCGGCCCGGGCCCGGCAGCGCGTCCGGGTCCACCCCCCACACCCGGGCGACATGGCGCCGCGCCGCGGGGTCCGTCAGATTGCGGTAGCCGGGCAACTGGTCCGCCTTCTGGCCGTGCTCGCGGCCGCCCTGCCCGTTGCCCTGGCCGGTCAGGCAGCCGAAGCCGGACAGCGGTCGGCCCGCGCGGCCGGTCGCCAGGCACAGGTCGATCCAGGCACCCACCGTGTCCGTACCCTTGGACTGCTGCTCGGGTCCGCGTGCGGTGAGCACCATCGCGGCCTTCGGGTCGCAGAACAGCCGTACCGCCGCCCGGAGTTCCGGCACGGACACCCCGGTGATCCGCTCGACGTACTCCGGCCAGTGCGCCATCGCCGCGGCCCGCGCCTCCTCCCAGCCGCTGGTGCGCTCCCTTATGTACGCCTCGTCCGTGCGCCCCTCGGCCACGATCAGGTGCAGCAGACCGAGCGCCAGCGCCAGATCCGTGCCCGGGCGGGGCGCCAGATGCAGGTCCGCCTGCTCGGCCGTCCGGGTACGGCGCGGGTCGACGACGATCAACCTGCCGCCGTTCTCCTTCAGTTCCGTCAGATACCGCAGCGCGGGCGGCATCGTCTCCGCCAGGTTGGAGCCGACGAGGATCACGCATCCGGTGCGCGGCACGTCCTCCAGCGGAAACGGCAGCCCCCGGTCCAGGCCGAACGCCCGTACGCCCGCGGCCGCCGCCGACGACATGCAGAACCGCCCGTTGTAGTCGATCTGCGAGGTGCCGAGGACCACCCGGGCGAACTTCCCGAGCGCGTACGCCTTCTCGTTGGTCAGGCCGCCCCCGCCGAACACCCCGAGCGCGTCCGGGCCGTGCTCCGCCCGCGCCCGGGCGAGCTCCCCGGCGACGCGGTCCAGGGCCTCTTCCCACCCGGCGGGCCTGAGGACCCCTGCGCGGCGCACCAATGGCGAGGTCAGCCGGACCCCCGACGACAGCAGCGCGGGTGCCGTCCGGCCCTTGCCGCACAGCGCGCCCCGGTTCACCGGGAAGTCCCCGCGCTCGCTCACCTCGACGCCTCCCGTCGGGGTGGGCGAGAGATTCATCCCGCACTGGAGCGCGCAGTACGGGCAATGGGTGGGCGTCGAGGTGTTCCGCATACCGCCCAGCCTGCGTCGGCGGTGTTACGTGCCATGGCGGCCGCCGGTTACACGGCCGGGACGGCGGCCTCCCCGCGGGCCGCCCGGCGCGGTGAGGTCCCGTCCGCCCGTGCTCCGCGCCCTCAGCCCCGCGCCGTGGCGAGTGCCTTCACGACCCCCTGCTCCTTGGGGCCGAGGAAGGTCGGGTCCGGCTGGAACAGCGCGTCCACGGCGGCCTTGCCCGCCGCGAGGACCTCCCGGGTGCCGCCGTAGTACCAGGTCGCGTCGTGCTTGTCGTCGACGCCGACGCCGTACGACGTCACGCCCGCCGCCCGGCACAGGGCGACGGCGCGCCGGATGTGGAAGCCCTGGCTGATCAGGACCGCCCGGTCCACACCGAAGATCTTCTTCGCCCGGACGCAGGAGTCCCAGGTGTCGAACCCGGCGTAGTCGCGCACGACCCGGCCGCCCGGTACACCGTGCTTCGTCAGATAGACGCGCATGGCGTCCGGCTCGTCGTAGTCGTCGCGGCTGTTGTCGCCGGTGACCAGGACGACCTTGATCCGGCCCGCCCGGTAGAGCTGCGCGGCCGCGTCGAGCCGGTGGGCGAGGTACGGCGACGGCTCGCCGTCCCACAGGCCGGCGCCGAAGACGACGGCCACATCGGTGCGGGGCACATCCGCGGTCGTGCGCAGCCGGCTGCCCGTGGTCAGGAACATCCAGGTCGCCGGCAGCAGCGCCAGCACACACAGCAGCACAAGACCCTGTACGGCCCGCCGCTGTCCCGCACGCGTACGCGGCAGCTTCGGTCTGCGGATCCTCAGGCGCGGCAGGCCCATCGAAGCGCGTCCCCCCGGGTCGCTCGCTCTCACCAGTGTCACCAGTGAGGACGCAGCGTACGGTGATCCGGTTCGCGCCGGACTAGGACGGGCCCGCGGTCGACGGCCCCGCTCCCCGCGAGGGGCTGCGGACGGCCCCGCGCTTCTCACCCCGTTCGCCCCCGCGAGGTGAAGTCCCGGAAAACAGCGCGGTCACGGTGGTGCAACAGCCCGGCAATCTGCTGCCGTCAGGATCGGTCCATGACGGCGTCGAACCCTCCTCGAGACGAGTCCCAGCCCAGCCCCGGCGGCCGGCCGCTCCAGGGCGCCCACCTCGACAGCACGGCGCAACTGATGGACCGGATCACCAGTCAGCTCGGCAGCCGGCTCGGCCTGGTCAGCATGAACGGCTCCCGGCGCCCGGCCCCGCCCGCGCTCGTCCTCGTGGCACACGGCAGCCGCGACCCGCGCGCCCTGTCCACCGTGCGCGCCCTCGCCGAACGGGTCCGCGAACTGCGCCCCCACCTGCCCGTGCACCTCGGGCACATCGAGCTGAACGAGCCCCTGCTGCCCGACACGCTCGCCGCGCTCGGCGACCCCGGCGCCGTCCTCGTACCGCTGCTCGTCAGCCGCGGCCACCACGTCAAGCGGGACATCCCCGAAGCCGTCGCGGCGGCGCGGACGGACATCCGTATCGCCGCACCGCTCGGACCGCACCCCCTCCTTGTGGAGACCCTCTACGCCCGGCTCGTCGAGGCGGGCTGGCGCACCACGCTCAGCGACGGCCGGCGCCGGGCGAGCGCCGTCGTGCTCGCCGCCGCCGGTTCCCGCGACCGGGACTCCGCCGGCGGCACCCGTCGCATCGCGGAGCTCCTCGCCGAACGCCTGGACGTCCCCGTCGTCCCCGCCTACGCCTCCGCCGCCGCGCCCACCGTGTCCGAGGCGGTGCGCGCGCTCGCCGCCCGCGGTCGTCACCGGATCGCCGTCGCCTCCTGCTTCGCCGCGCCCGGCCGCTTCGCCACCGAGTGCGCCGAGGCCGCCCCCGGGATCGCCGCGGCCCCGCTCGGCGCCCACCCGGCGATGGCCCGGCTCGTCCTGCACCGCTACGACCAGGCACTCGCGCCCGCCGAGCCGATCGCCGAGCCCGCGCTGGCCACGGCCTGAACCCACCGGCTCCACTCCGGCGGGCCGATTCCGGGGCCCGTCCGCGCCCACGACCCTCGGTTCTCCCGCCCCGAATCCGGCCGCGTTCGCCCGGCAGAACCCGAGGCCGCCCTTCACCCGTGCGCCCGCGAAACGGCCCGCCGGTAGACGGACGCCCGCATCCCGATTGTCATCCGCTGCGATTACTGTCGGGTCATGGACGGGACTGCACCGAAGGCCTACGACACTTGCGCGCGGTACGAGAACGGCGCGGCCGGCTCGGCGTACGACGCGGCGGCCGTCGAGCGCTGGGCACCCGAACCAGACAAACGCCCGGGACGCACGGCCTTCCAGCGCGACCGCGCGCGGGTGCTGCACTCGGCGGCGCTGCGCCGGCTCGCGGGCAAGACACAGGTCGTCGCCCCGGGCATCTCCCAGGCCCTCGGCTCCGCGGCCGCGGGCGAGACCAGTACCGACGCCTGGGACGCCAGCCCCCGCACCCGGCTCACCCACTCGCTGGAATGCGCCCAGGTCGGCCGTGAGCTCGGCGCCGCCCTCGGCTGCGACCCCGACCTCGTCGAGGCGGCCTGTCTCTCCCACGACCTCGGCCACCCGCCTTTCGGGCACAACGGCGAGCAGGCGCTGAACGAGTTCGCGGAGGACTGCGGCGGCTTCGAGGGCAACGCCCAGTCCCTGCGGCTGCTCGCCCGCATCGAGCCCAAGCGTTTCGTGGGGGCCGACACCGGTGAACTCGTCAGCGTGGGCCTCAACCTGACGCGGGCCGTCCTCGACGCCGCCACCAAGTACCCCTGGCCGCGCGGCGCCCACCCCACCGATCCCACGTCCCGGAAGTTCGGCGTCTACGAGGACGACCGCCCCGTCTTCGACTGGGTCCGCAAGGGCGCCCCCGGCCACCGCACCTGTTTCGAGGCCCAGGTCATGGACTGGTCCGACGACGTGGCCTACTCGGTGCACGACTTCGAGGACGGCCTGCACGCCGGCCATATCGACCCCGGCTGCCTGCACGCCGAGCCGGAGCGGCAGGCGGTGTTCGCGGTCGCCCTCGGGCGGTACGTGCCGGCGGACACCGACCCCGAGCAACTGGCCGAGGCCCTCGACCGGCTCCTCACCCAGGAGTGGTGGCCGCGCGGCTACGACGGCTCCGCGGTCGCCCAGGCCCGGCTGAAGGACGCCACCAGCCAGCTCATCGGCCGCTTCTGCCTGGCCGCGGAGGGCGCCACCCGGGCGGCCTACGGCAGCGGGCGCCTCACGCGGTACGCCGCCGAACTCGTCGTACCGGACGGCGCCCGCATGGAGTGCGCGGTCCTCAAGGCGGTCGCCGACCGGTACGTGATGCAGCGCGCCGAGCAGGAGCGGCTCCGCGCCGACCAGCGGGTCGTGGTCGCCGAGCTGGCCGAGGCGCTCACCGCCCGGGCCCCCGAAGGACTCGACCCGCAGTTCCGGGCCCTGTTCGCCGAGGCGGCCGACGACCGCGCCCGCAAACGGGTGATCGTCGACCAGATCGCCTCGCTCACGGACGCCTCGGCGCGCTCCCTGCACGCACGGCTGACCCGGCGGACATGAGCCGAAGGTGACCTGACCCGGCCTGATCGGGGCACTCCCTCTTCCCGCACCACGCTCCATGCGAGAGGCTCGCATATGGCGACATCCTTAAGAGGAGGCATCAAGTGGTCGACGCGGATCAGACGTTCGTCATCGTGGGGGGAGGTCTCGCCGGTGCGAAAGCGGCCGAGACACTCCGCGCGGAGGGTTTCACCGGCCGGGTGATACTGATCTGCGACGAACGCGACCACCCCTACGAGCGGCCCCCGCTCTCCAAGGGGTACCTCCTGGGCAAGGAGGAACGAGACAGCGTCTTCGTCCACAAGCCCGCCTGGTACGCGCAGAACGACATCGAGCTGCACCTCGGCCAGACCGTCGTCGCCCTCGACCGCGAGGCCAGGACGGTCCGGTTCGGTGACGACGGCACCCTCGTCCGCTACGACAAGCTGCTGCTCGCGACCGGAGCCGAGCCCCGGCGCCTCGACATCCCGGGCACCGATCTCGCCGGCGTCCACCATCTGCGCCGGCTCGCCCACGCCGAGCGGCTCAAGGGCGTCCTCGCCTCGCTCGGCCGGGACAACGGCCACCTCGTGATCGCGGGCGCCGGCTGGATCGGCCTGGAGGTCGCGGCGGCGGCCCGCGAGTACGGCGCCGAGGTGACCGTCGTGGAGGCCGAGCCGACCCCGCTGCACGCGGTCCTCGGCCCCGAGCTGGGCAACCTCTTCGCCGAAGTGCACCGCGAGCACGGCGTCCGCTTCCGCTTCGGCGTACGGCTCACCGAGATCGTCGGCCAGGACGGCATGGTGCTGGCCGCCCGCACCGACGACGGCGACGAGCACCCCGCGCACGACGTGCTCGCCGCCATCGGCGCGGCGCCGCGGGTCGCCCTGGCGGAGTCGGCGGGGCTGGAGCTGGCCGACCGCGCGCAAGGGGGCGGCGTCGCGGTGGACGCGGGGTTGCGCACCTCCGACCCGCACATCTACGCGGCGGGGGACGTGGCGTCCTTCCGGCACGAGCTGTTCGGCACCCGGCTGCGGGTCGAGCACTGGGCCAACGCCCTCAACGGTGGCCCTGCGGCCGCCCGGTCCATGCTGGGCAAGGACATCACGTACGACCGCGTGCCCTACTTCTTCTCCGACCAGTACGACCTCGGGATGGAGTACTCGGGGTGGGCGCCGCCGGGGTCGTACGACGAGGTGGTGATCCGGGGCGACGCCGGAAAGCGGCACTTCATCGCCTTCTGGCTGAAGGAAGGGAGGGTGCTGGCCGGTATGAACGTGAATGTGTGGGACGTCACAGACCGCATCCAGGACCTGATCCGGGCCAGGACCGTGGTGAGCCCGGAGGCGCTGGCGGACCCCGGAGTGCCGCTGGAGAGCCTGTCCGCCTAGGTGCCCGCGCGTGCGCCCCGCGTCTTCGCCGGGGCGCCGCACGAGCCCCGTGGCTGTCGGTGCGCCACCGTAGAATCTCCTCGTGGCAGGACGGATCAACGACGAGGACGTGAAGGCGGTACGGGACGCGGTCCCGATCGACTCCGTCGTGTCCGAATACCTCCAGCTGCGCAACGCGGGGGGCGGCAACCTCAAGGGCCTGTGCCCGTTCCACGACGAGAAGTCCCCGTCCTTCCAGGTCAGCCCGAGCAAGGGCCTGTTCCACTGCTTCGGCTGCCAGGAGGGCGGCGACACCATCACGTTCGTGATGAAGGTCGACCACCTCTCGTTCTCCGAGGCCGTCGAGCGCCTCGCCGCCCGGACGGGCATCACGCTGCGGTACGAGGAGGGCGGGTACAACCCGACCCATCAGCGCGGTGAGCGCATCCGCCTGGTCGAGGCCCACAAGCTGGCCGCCGAGTGGTACGCGGAGCAGCTCGGCTCCGGCCCCGAGGCGGAGACGGGGCGGAAGTTCCTGGCCGAGCGCGGCTTCGACCAGGCCGCCGCGCTCCACTTCGGCGTCGGCTACAGCCCCCAGGGCTGGGACCACCTCACCCGCTTTCTGCGCGGCAAGGGCTTCAGCGACAAGGAACTGCTGCTGTCCGGTCTCTCCCAGGAGGGCCGCCGCGGCCCCATCGACCGCTTCCGGGGCCGGCTGATGTGGCCGATCCGCGACATCGGCGGCGACGTGGTGGGCTTCGGCGCACGAAAGCTGTACGAGGCGGACAACGGGCCGAAGTACCTCAACACGCCCGATACGGCCATCTACCGGAAATCACAGGTCCTGTACGGCATCGACCTGGCGAAGAAGGACATCGCGAAGTCGAGCCGGGCGGTGGTCGTCGAGGGGTACACGGACGTCATGGCCTGCCATCTCGCGGGAGTCACCACGGCCATCGCGACCTGCGGCACGGCCTTCGGCGGCGAGCACATCAAGATCCTGCGACGGCTGCTGATGGACAACGGCTCGGCGCGGGTGATCTTCACCTTCGACGGTGACGCGGCCGGACAGAAGGCTGCACTGCGCGCCTTCGAGGACGACCAGAAGTTCGCCGCCGAGACGTACATCGCGATCGCGCCGGACGGCATGGACCCCTGCGAGCTGCGCCTGGCGAAGGGCGACGAGGCCGTATCCGACCTGGTCGAACCCCGCACTCCGCTCTTCGAGTTCGCGCTCCGCCAGATCGTCGTACGGTACGACCTCGACACCCCCGCCGGCCGCGCCGCAGCCCTTGACGAGGCGGCCCCCATCGTCGCCCGCATCAAGAACAGCGGCGCCCAGCACGAGGTCGCGGTCCAGCTCGCCGGCATGCTCGGCATCCTCGACACCCAGTTCGTGGTCAAGCGGGTGGCGCAACTGGCCCGTTGGGCACGCGACCGGGGCGGCAGGGGACCCGCGCCCGCCGGCCGCCACCCCCAGCAGCCCTACCAGGCAGCTCCCCGCCCGACGGTCTCCGGCCCGGCACTGAACCTTCGCAACCCGGTCTTCGCGACCGAGCGCGAGCTGCTCAAACTCGCCCTCCAGCGGCCGGAGTTGGTCTCCCCGGCGTTCGACGCGTACGGGATGGACGAGTTCACCGCACCGCCGTACGCGGCGGTGCGCCAGGCGATCCTGGAGGCGGGGGGCGCGGAGTACGGTGCGCAGGACCCGCAGGAGTACCTGGTCCGGGTTCGCGAGGCGGCCCCCGACGACACGGTCCGCGCCATGGTGACGGAGCTGGCGGTCGAGGCCATCATGCTGCGCAAAGAGGTGGACGACACCTACGCGGGAGCCCAGCTCGTCACGGTCCGCCGCCGTGCGGTCGAGCGACGTGTCCGCGACATCCAGAGCACCCTGACCCGCCTCGGCTCCCACGCGGACCCGGCCCACCTCTCCGCCGTGCAGAACGAGCTGTGGGTCCTGC
This sequence comes from Streptomyces sp. NPDC046900, assembly GCF_040644975.1. Classification (NCBI taxonomy): domain Bacteria; kingdom Bacillati; phylum Actinomycetota; class Actinomycetes; order Kitasatosporales; family Streptomycetaceae; genus Streptomyces; species Streptomyces sp. NPDC046900. Next base: position 46,081 of record NZ_JBEYXD010000003.1, read on the forward strand.
AGCAGTACGACCAGGCGCTGCGCGAACGCGGGGCGGCCGCGCTGTGAGCGCCGCCGCGCAGGGGCGTGGCCTGCTGCTCCACGACCTCGTCCACGCGCGCCTCGAGTGCCTCGAGGCGACGTCGCAGCTCCTCGTTCTCGCTCATGTTCCCCGTCCAGCCCGATCGGCCCTTCCCCTATGGTCCCGGTCCTCCGGTCAGATGGTCGAACGAACTGAGTAACCGCCCGGTCACGCACCGGACTCAAAAAGTGGACGCACGCCCCTCGTGGGAGCGATGTGTCGTACTCCACACTGGGTTCCGGTGCCTGAGTCCTCGGAGCGCGGCCGACCCGCCCACAGCGGGTCCGGCATCCCCGCGGTTCCGCTCATCGACTACGGGATGGCCGGCGGGCGAACCACCGGACCCATCCCCGACATACCGCTGCCGCATGTCTCAGCAGCGACATTCCTGGAGGTCGCCCCGGTGCAGACCCAGACCCTCACACAGACCGACGTCGTCAGCGACGAGCCGGGCATGGATACCGGCGTCCTCACGACGGTGTCCACGCACAACGGGCTCGCGCAGGACCCCGGGACGGAGGCCGAGCCCCAGGACCCGCCCGAACTCGACGAGCCGCCCGCGGGTGAGGCCACCGAGGAGCCCGAGCCCGTCGAACCGCTGCGCGCCCCCGCGGAGACAAGCGGCAGCCCCTCCTCGGACCTGTTCCGCCAGTATCTGCGCGAGATCGGCCGCATCCCCCTGCTCACGGCCGCCGAGGAGGTGGAACTCGCCCGCCGTGTCGAAGCCGGCCTGTTCGCCGAGGAGAAGCTGGTCAACACCCCGGACCTGGACACCCGGCTCGCCCTGGACCTGGACCGGCTGGTGGTCATGGGCCGGATGGCCAAGCGCCGGCTCATCGAGGCCAACCTGCGGCTCGTCGTCTCCGTCGCCAAGCGGTACGTCGGCCGCGGACTGACCATGCTGGACCTCGTGCAGGAGGGGAACCTCGGCCTGATCAGGGCCGTCGAGAAGTTCGACTACGCCCGCGGCTACAAGTTCTCGACGTACGCGACCTGGTGGATCCGTCAGGCCATGTCCCGGGCCCTGGCCGACCAGGCCCGCACCATCCGCGTCCCGGTCCACGTGGTCGAACTGATCAACCGCGTCGTCCGCGTCCAGCGCCGTATGCTCCAGGAGCGCGGCTACGAGCCGACGCCGGAAGAGGTCGCCGCCCATCTGGAGCTGCCCAGCGAGCGCGTCAGCGAGGTGCTGCGGCTCGCCCAGGAACCCGTCTCGCTGCACGCCCCCGTGGGCGAGGAGGACGACGTGGCCCTCGGCGACCTCATCGAGGACGGCGACGCCGCGAGCCCGGTCGAGTCCGCGGCGTTCCTGCTGCTCAGGGAGCACCTGGAAGCGGTTCTCTCCACTCTCGGCGAACGGGAGAGGAAGGTCGTACAGCTCCGGTACGGCCTCGCCGACGGCCGTCCCCGCACCCTCGAGGAGATAGGCCGCATCTTCGGCGTGACGCGTGAACGCATCCGCCAGATCGAGTCCAAGACCCTGAACAAGCTCCGGGACCACGCGTTCGCGGACCAGTTGAGGGGCTACCTGGACTGAAAAGGGGGCCGCTCGCAGGGAGCGGCCCCCAGGGACTCAGTCGACCTCGGCAACCGCCTGGGCGAACTGCGCCTTGTACAGCCGTGCGTAGGCACCGTCGGCGTCCACAAGGTCGCTGTGCGTGCCCTGTTCGACGATGGACCCGTTCTCCATCACCAGGATCGTGTCCGCGTCCCGGATCGTCGACAGCCGGTGTGCGATGACGAAGGACGTCCGTCCGTGCGCCAGTTTCGCCATCGCCTTCTGGATCAGGACCTCCGTGCGGGTGTCCACCGAACTGGTCGCCTCGTCCAGCACCAGGATCACCGGGTCGGACAGGAACGCCCGCGCGATGGTGATGAGCTGCTTCTCACCCGCGCTCACCCCCGTGCCCTCGTCGTCGATCACGGTGTCGTAGCCGTCCGGCAGCGTACGGACGAACCGGTCGGCGTGCGCCGCCCGCGCCGCCTCCTCGATCTCCCCGCGCGTGACCTCGCGCACGGCCCCGTACGCGATGTTCTCCGCGATCGTGCCCCCGAACAGCCAGGTGTCCTGGAGCACCATTCCGATCGAGGCCCGCAGTTCGTCCCGGGACATCTTGGCGACGTCGACCCCGTCGAGCGTGATCCGCCCGCCGGTGACCTCGTAGAACCGCATCAGCAGGTTCACGAGCGTGGTCTTCCCGGCACCCGTCGGGCCGACGATCGCGACCGTGTGCCCCGGTTCGACCTTCAGTGACAGATCCTCGATCAGCGGCTTGTCGGGGTCGTAGCGGAACGACACGTGCTCCAGTGCCACCCGGCCCCGCAGTTCCTCCGGACGCTGTCCCTGCTCGGGGTCGGCGGCCTGTTCCTCCGCGTCCAGCAGCTCGAAGATCCGCTCCGCCGAGGCGACCCCGGACTGCACCAGGTTCGCCATCGACGCCACCTGCGTCAGCGGCATCGAGAACTGCCGCGAGTACTGGATGAAGGCCTGGACGTCACCGATGGACAGGGAGCCCGACGCGACCCGGAGTCCACCGACGACGGCCACCAGCACATAGTTCAGGTTCGACACGAACATCATCAGCGGCTGCATCACACCGCTGTTGAACTGCGCCTTGAAACCGGCCTCGTACAGCTGCTCGTTCTGCTCGGCGAACTGCTGCGCCGACTCGTCCTGGCGTCCGAACACCTTGACCACGGTGTGCCCGGTGTACATCTCCTCGATGTGCGCGTTCAGCTTGCCGGTGGTGCGCCACTGCTGCACGAAGTGCGGCTGGGAGCGCTTGCCGATCCGCGTGGCCACGACGAAGGAGAGCGGCACGGTCACGAGTGCGACCAGCGCCAGCACCCACGACACCCAGAACATCACCACGAGCACACCGACGATGGTGAGCAGGGAGTTGACGAGCTGGCCCATCGACTGCTGGAGCGTCTGCCCGATGTTGTCGATGTCGTTGGTCGCGCGGCTGAGCACCTCACCGCGCTGCCGCTGGTCGAAGTACGACAGCGGGAGCCGCGACAGCTTCGCCTGCACGTCCTCGCGCATGCGGTAGACCGTCTTGTTGATGGCCCGGTTGGACAGCCGGGTGGACACCGCCATCAGCAGGCCGGCCACCAGAAACGTGCCGAGCGCGACCAGCAGGACGTTCCCCACGGCATCGAAGTCGATGCCCTTGCCCGGGGTGAAGTCCGTGCCGGAGAGCATGTCGGCGATGCCGCCCTCGCCCCGCTTCCGCATGGACTCGAGCACCTGCTCCTTGGTGAGTCCCGCGGGCATCTGCCGGCCGATGATCCCGGCGAAGACGAGGTCGGTCGCCCTGCCGAGGATCTTCGGCCCGATCACGGAGAGCCCCACGCTGAGCACGCCGCAGACCAACATCGCGACGATGAGGGTGCGTTCGGGCTTGAACTGGGCGAGGAGCCGCTTTCCGGATCCCTTGAAGTCCATCGAGCGCTGGTCGGGGCCGCCCCCGCCCATCATGCGTCCCATGGGCCCGGCCATCAGGCAGCCTCCGCTTCCGTGAGCTGGGAGAGCACGATCTCCCGGTAGGTCTCGTTGCTTGCCATCAGCTCGTGATGCCGGCCGGTGCCGACGACCCGGCCCTCGTCGAGGACCACGATCCGGTCGGCGTCCCTGATGGTCGCCACCCGCTGGGCGACGATCACGACCGTCGCCTCCGCGGTCTCCTGTGCTAGCGCCGCCCGCAAGGCCGCGTCGGTCGCGTAGTCGAGCGCGGAGAAGGAGTCGTCGAAGAGGTAGATCTCCGGCCGCTGGACGAGGGTGCGGGCGATGGCCAGACGCTGGCGCTGGCCGCCCGAGACGTTCGTGCCGCCCTGCGCGATGGGGGAGTCGAGCCCGTTCTCCAGCTTCGAGACGAACTCCTTGGCCTGCGCCACCTCCAGCGCCTGCCACAGCTCCTCGTCCGTCGCATCAGGATTGCCGTAGCGCAGGTTGGTGGCGACCGTGCCCGCGAACAGGTACGGCTTCTGCGGGACCAGCCCGACCGTCTTCGCCAGCAGCCGCGGCTCGACCTCCTGGACGTTCACGCCGTCCACGAGCACCTCGCCCTCAGTGGCGTCGAAGAGGCGGGGGATCAGCCCGAGCAGGGTCGACTTGCCGCTGCCGGTGGACCCGATGACGGCCGTGACCTCGCCGGGTCGCGCCACCAGGTCGATGGACTTGAGAACCGGCTCCTCGGCACCCGGGTAGCGGAACCCGGCGTTGCGGATCTCCAGATGGCCGTGGCGCCGCAGCTCGACCACCGGGGCGGTGGGCGGCACGACGCTGGACTCGGTGTCGAGCACCTCCTCGATGCGCTCGGCACACACCTCCGCGCGCGGCACCATCATGAACATGAAGGTGGCCATCATCACGGACATCACGATCTGCATCAGATAGGCGAGGAACGCGGTCAGGTCGCCGATCTGCATGCCGCCGCTGGCGATGCGGTGCGCCCCGAACCAGACCACGGCGATCGAGGAGAGGTTCACCACGGTCATCACGATGGGGAACATCAGCGCGAGGGTCCGGCCGGTGTGCAGGGAGACCTCGGTGAGCTCCGTGTTGGCCTCCCCGAAGCGGCCCTTCTCGTAGTCGTCGCGGACGAAGGCGCGGATGACGCGGTTGCCGGAGATCTGCTCGCGCAGCACCCGGTTCACCGTGTCGAGACGGACCTGCATGCTGCGGAACAGCGGCCGCAGCCTCCGCACGATCAGCGTCACGCTGATGCCGAGCACGGGCACGACGGCGACCAGTACGCCGGACAGCGGCACGTCCAGGCCGAGCGCCAGCACGATGCCGCCCACGCACATGATCGGCGCCGACACCATCAGGGTGAACGTCATCAGGGTGAGCATCTGCACCTGCTGCACGTCGTTCGTGGTGCGGGTGATCAACGACGGCGCCCCGAAATGGCCGACCTCACGGGCGGAGAAGGACTGCACCCGGTCGAAGATGGCGCCCCGGATGTCCCGGCCGACGGCGGAGGCGGTGCGGGCACCGAAGTAGACGGCGCCCATGTTGCACACGACCTGGCCGAGGGAGACCCCGATCATCAGGCCGCCGAAGGTCAGGATGTAGTTCGTGTCGCCCTTCACGACACCGTTGTCGATGATGTGCGCGTTGAGGGTGGGCAGGTACAACGTGGCGCAGGTCTGCAGGAACTGCAGCAGCACCAGCAGGAGGATCGGTTTCTTGTACGGGCGCAGGTGGGCCCTCAGAAGTCGTATGAGCACGCGAGATCTCTCGGAGTCGTCGACGGACGGCATCGCGGTCGGTGATGCACCACCCACTATCGTCCGACACTCCACCCGCGTTACCTCAACTGAATAATGCGGCGGCGGGCGGAAAAGCTGACGTGGATTCAGCCACCGGACGTGGACAGGCAAGGAGCCGGAAAAGGCACCGTACCGGTACGCCCGCACGTGTACGGCACCGAGCGAGCGTTCGAAGGTGCGGGCGTTTGTGACCCTATGAGCGGAATGCCCCCGGATGTGTCTGTTCGCGCACCGACACGTACTGCTGACGCACCGCCTGCCCCACCGCCAGTTCGTCGCCCGGGTCCAGCACCTGGCCGGCCGGTCCCTGCCAGGCGGGCGGGGTGCGCGGGTCGAGCGTGCCCCGCGACACGCCGAGAGACCAGGCCGCCTGCCGGGCCGCACCGACCGCCGCGTAGTCGGCCGGCTGCGGCACCACGACCTGCACGCCGAACAGTGCGGGCGCCGCGGCCTGCACGGCGGGCAGCTCCGCGGCGGCGCCCAGCAGGAAGATCCGCCGCACCTCGACGCCGCGCCCGCGCAGTACGTCCAGCGCGTCCGCGAGTCCGCACAGCATCCCCTCGAACGCGGCGCGCGCCAGGTGCTCGGGCCGCATCGACTCGCGCCGCAGTCCGGCCAGGGTGCCCGCGGTGTGCGGCAGGTTGGGGGTCCGCTCGCCCTCCAGGTAGGGCAGGAGGACGAGCCCGTGGGAGCCGGGTGTCGACTTCATGGCGAGCTCGGACAGGGCCTCCAGGTCGGGCACGCCGAGCAGTTCGGCGGTGCCGCGCAGGGTGCGCACCGCGTTGAGCGTGGTCACCACCGGCAGATGCATGCCGGTCGCGTCCGCCAGCGAGGTGATCATCCCGGTCGAGTCGACGAGTGCCTCGGGGTGCACGGCCATGACGGATCCGGAGGCGCCGAGTGAGACGACCGCGTCGCCGAGCCCGATGCCGAGACCCAGGGCGGCCGCCATGGTCTCGCCGGTGCCCGCGGAGATCAGCAGCCCCTCCGGGGTCGTCCCCGCCGCCTCGGAGGGCCCCAGCACCTCGGGCACCATGGCCTGGTGGCCGAGCGCCAGCTCGATCAGGTCGGTGCGGTAGGCGCCGGTCGCCGCCGACCAGTACCCGGTCCCGGAGGCCCCGCCGCGATCGGTGGTCCTGCGCAACGGCCGCCCGAGCAGCTGCCACACGAGCCAGTCGTGGGCCTGCAGCAGCATGGCGGTGCGCCGGGCGTTGTCGGGTTCGCTCTTGGCGAGCCAGCGCAGTTTGGTCACGGGCCGCGCGGCCTGGGGTACGCATCCGACGGCCTCGGCCCAGGCCTGCCGGCCGCCGAGGGCCTCGATCAGGTCGGCCGCCGCGACCTGCGCCCGCTTGTCGCCGCCGACCAGCGCGGGCCGCACGGTGGCGCCCTGGGCGTCCAGCGGGACCAGCGCGTTCTGCTGGGCGGAGACGCCGATGGCCTGCACGCCTTCGAGGAGTCCGCCGCCGGCCGCCTCCCCGAGGGACAGCAGCCAGGCCTGCGGATCGATGTCGGAGGGACGGCCTCCGCCGGCGGCGCCGGCCTCGGGGCTCTCCACCGGATGCGGTGCATACCCCTGCCTGAGCACGGCACCCGTGTCCGTGTCACAGACGACGATACGAGTGAAATCGGGCGAACTGTCCAACCCGGCGACTATCCCCATGGCGGAATTCTGCCGTACGGAGGGGGGTGGCCGCGCCGCGCCGGGAGCGCTTCACGACACTCCCGGCGCGAACGGAAGCCTGCCGGCCGCCGGACGGGTGCCGTCGGCCGGGGCCGTCAGGTGCTGTTCGTTCCCCAGTCGTCCCCGCCGCTGCCGTTCGCGTTCCGGTCACGCAGGGAGCGGACACGCCCGGCGACCGAGGCCGGCATGCGGTCGCCGACCTTGTCGCTCATGACGTGGAAGGCCTTCCCGGCGATCTCGCGTCCCTGCTGGGCAGCGGTTTCGGCGGTGTTGCGGACGGCGGGGTTCTGGGCGACCTGACGGGCGGACTTCTTCAGCTGCTCGTACCGTTCACGTCCGGCTCGCGTGCCCAGCACGTAGCCCAGAACCAGTCCGGCGACGAACGTGAGCCGATAGCGCATGGCGGCCACCCTTCCCTTGCGTCTGCGTCGTCCCTTGCGTGGGCATCGGCGCGGGGGAGTACTGATTGGCGGAGCACCCCCCTGCTTGCGCTAATGTATGTGTCGCAGCGAGCGCGCGCCCCCTGGCGGATACCCAGGTAGGTACGTTCGATGCAACGAGGCATTCCTCCGTAGCTCAATTGGCAGAGCAGCCGGCTGTTAACCGGCAGGTTACTGGTTCGAGTCCAGTCGGGGGAGCTCAATCCTCCGTAGCTCAATTGGCAGAGCAGCCGGCTGTTAACCGGCAGGTTACTGGTTCGAGTCCAGTCGGGGGAGCGCTGAAGAGGACCCCGCTGGGGTCCTTTTTCATGTCCGCGGGAACCGCCGCACCTTTGGTGGGCTCCTCAAGGTCACGTGTAGCCGACCATCCGAAGCAGGAGATCGTATGAGCGGCTATGCTGCGGCAGACGGCGCGCACACATGTACGCGACGCGCCGTAACGGGGCGGTAGCTCAGCCGGTTAGAGCAGCGGACTCATAATCCGTCGGCCGTGGGTTCGAGTCCCACCCGCCCCACCGAGGCCTGTCGGTGCAGGAATGTTTTCACCTGCACCGATTGTGCACCCTCTCTGCCACGGATGGCGGTAACGACACGTCAGGGATCGGCAGTCGGCCCGCCGCCCGCCCGAGTGGCGGAAGATCAGGACACCAACTGGCCCCAGCCGATGCGGAGTTCGGCCTCCCGGATGCGCTCCGCTCGTGGGCGTGCCGGGGTCCTCTGCAGGACCAGCACCGTCGCGCCCGGGTTGCGGCGATCCGCCGGCACCCCAGTCGTGCCGGAGGACGGTCGGTCCGGGCCCCCGAGGCCGGCTCGATGTCCCGCGTGACGCAGAGGTTCTCTCTCATCAGGCCGGCCATGCCCCCCGGATCGGACGCACGGGCGCGGGGGATCTTTCCGTGGGTACGCCACTTGGCAGGTTCCGTCCAGCGGGTCCGCTCGGCGCCGGGCACGCCACGTCACCGGTCGTACGGCACCCGCAGCCTCACCCGGGTCCCCGCGCCGGGCACGCTGGAGAAGGCGAGATACGCGTCCAGCAGGTCCGCGCGCTCCTGCATGGCCGCCAGGCCCATGCCCTGGGACGCGGCGCCCCTGGCGCGATGGGGTGTGCGGGCGCCGGGCGGGTTGGGCATCCCGCAGCCGTCGTCCGTCACCGTCGCGGTGACCGTGCGCCCGTGCTCGTGCAGCTCCACCCGGATGGTGCGGGGCTGGGCGTGCTTCACCGCGTTGGTGACCGCTTCCTGGACGATGCGGTACACGTGGGCCTGCGCCTCGGGGCTGAGCCGGCTGTCGCCGACCCCGTCCCCGTCCGGGTCGCCGCGGAACTCGACGGCGATGCCGAAGGTTTCCGAGGCGCGCTCGCACAGCGTCTGGAGGGCCGGCCGCAACCCCAGCTGGTCGAGGGCGGCCGGGCGCAGCTCGGCTATCAGATGGCGCAGCGAGGCGATCTGGTTGCTGATGAGGCTGCGCGCCTGGTCGATGGCCGCCCGCATGGCCTCGGGCCGCCCGCCGACGGCCGCGGAGGCCAGCACGATCTGCACCGCGCCCAGTTCCTGGAGCGTGTCGTCGTGCAGCTCACGGGCCCAGCGGTGGCGTTCCCGCTCCTCACCGTCGCGGCGCGCGGAGGCCCGTATCCGCTCGAGTCTGCGCTGACGCAGAGCCGTGGCGCGTCCGGTGGAGGCCGCGTAGGCGATCAGCAGCAGGGGCAGGACGTGCAGGGCGTTGAGAAGCGGCTCCTGGGCGATGCGGACCAGCCCCGCCACCGCGAGCATCATCGAGATCCCGGCCACGACCATCAGCCAGGTCCGGCGCGCCAGGGTGGAGAGGGAGGCGGCGGTGAAGAAGAGGATCGCCGCGGCGAGGGAGAGGACGAGTTCGGACTGCAGCGGCTGGTCGGTGACCTCCAGTGCCAGGGCCGCCACCAGCAGTGCGGTGGCCGCCGCCTCGGTGACGAGGCGGAACCGCGGTGGCAGCCCCCAGGTCATGTGAGCAGCCCGCGCTCGCGTGCCGCCGCGATCAGCTCGGCCCGTGTCTCCGTACCGAGCTTGTCCCGGATGCGGGCCCGGTGGGTCTCGACCGTCCGCACCGAGACATACAGGCGCCGGGCGATCTCCTGGTTGGTGTGTCCGGCCGCCAGCAGGGACAGCACCTCGACCTCGCGGCCGGTCAGCACGTTCCCGCCGTCGTTCCCGTTGTCCGCGGTCGCCAGGCGGGCTCCCATGGCGGGCTGCACGTAGGTGCCACCGGTGGAGACCTGGCGGGTCGCCGCGACCAGTTCCTCGCCGGCGGCCTCCTTGAGCAGGTAGCCGGTGGCTCCCGATCTCATCGCGGCCCGCGCGAACGCGGGATCCTCCTGCATGGTGAGGACCAGGATCCGTGTCTCGGGGGAGGCGGCCAGCATCTCGGGTATGACCGGCAGGCTCGACTGTCCTCCCATCGACAGGTCCAGGACCAGCACGGACGGACGGCGGTCCTGCACGACCCGCAGGGTCTCGGGCACGGTGCCGGTCTCGGCGACGACCTGGAAGGCCTTGTCCTGGGAGAGCAGCAGCCGCATACCTGCCCGGACCACCAGATGGTCGTCCGCGAGGACCACGGTCGTTCGCGGGTCGGCCGGGGGAGCGGGGCCGTGACGTTGGACGTTCATAACAGCAACGGTAGGACTCCGGTCGCCCCTCCGGCCGCTCCATACGGCCCTCGGGCGGGAGTGTGCGGGAAACCCGCAAGGGGCTGCGGGATCCCCGCGAGCCCCCGGGTGCGCATTGCGGACCCTCACTGCGGTACGGCGCGGATGCGGCACGCCACGGTGCGGGCGGAACCTGGATGACAGCACAGCCACCCAGGTACATCCTCAGGACGGCCACCATGACCCCTTTCACTCCTCCACACACCGACGGGTGCCCGGCCAGGCCCGCGGGGGACCCGCTCCAGCTCGCTCAAGGCCTCGCGGACGCGGCGGTGCCCGGTCTGGCCGACCTGGCTGCCGTCGAGCTCTCGGACACGGTCCGGTGCGGGGAACGGGCCTGGCACGGAGCGCAGAGCGCACGACCCACGTTGCGGCGCGCCGCCTTCCGTTCGGTGCACTGCCGTGGATGCCGTCCGGCCTATGCGGTCGGTGACGCGAGCAGGCTGCCCGCCAAGACTCCGTACCGCAAGTGCGTCAAGGACCTGCGGCCTCGCATCGTCCGCGACCTGGGCTCCCAGCCCCGGTGGCTGGCACGTGACCCGGACCGCGCCCGGCGGATCGAGGAAGCCGGGCTGCGCTGCATGATGGTCGTCCCGCTGACGGTCCAGGGCCTGGTTCTCGGACTGGCGACCTTCTACCGGCGCGCCGGTACTCCGCCGTTCCGGGAGGACGACCTGCGGGCGGCCACCGAACTCGCGGAGCGCACGGCCCGCGGTCTCGACCTGATGCGACGCCGCATCGAGTGGGAGGACGCCGGACGGGAGCTGCAGCGCTCTCTGCTGCCGGAGGAGATGCCCTCGGTGACCGCGGCGCCCGCCATCGGCGGACAGGTCTCGTCCGGCGGATCCGCCGGTGCGTGGTTCGACGCCATCCGGCTCCCGGGCGCACGTCTCGCCCTCGTGGTGGGCGTGGCAGGCGACGAGGGCCTCGGCGCGGCGGCCCGGATGGGATGGCTGCGGGCGGTGATCGGTGCGCTCGCCAGGCTGGACATGGCGCCTTCGGAGCTTCTGGCGCGGGTGAACGGCATCGCCGCGGACAGTCCCTCGCCACCCTCGCCGCAGGGCTGTTCCACGGCCGCCGACGACGAGCCGGCGGGCGCCGGGGACCACTGTCTGTTCCTGGTCTACGACCCGGTCAACGGGCGCTGCACGGTCTCACGGGCGGGCAACGTCTGTCTTCAGGTCGTCACCGCCCAGGGCAGGGTCAGCACCCCCTACCTGCCCGAGCACCGGCCGCTCGGCTCCTCGGACGAGCTCTTCGAGGAGTGGGAGTTCCAGGTCCATCCGGACAGCGTCCTGCTCCTGGGCAGCAGCGGCGAGGCACCCGAGCCCGCTCCGGAGACACGCTTCGGGCCGACCTCGCGGGCGGTGCCGAGCTGGTCCGGCCACCCGGTCCAGGCGGTCCTCGACGACTACGCGCGCGTGCTGCTCCCCGACCACTGCCAGGCGCTGCTGGCCGCCCGCACCCGGGCGCTGGACTCCCAGGACATCGCCAGTCTGCGGCTGCCCCACGACCTCGCGGCCGTCGTGGTGGCCCGTGCCTGGACCCGGCGGCAGTTGCAGGCCTGGGACCTCGACGGCCTCGACTTCAGCACCGCGCTGCTGGCCAGCGAGCTGGTCACCAACGCCATCCGCTACTCGACCGGCCCGGTGGAACTGCGCCTGATCCGGGACCGCGCCCTGGTCTGCGAAGTGTCCGACACCAGCAGCGCGGCCCCGCACCCCAGGCATCCGAAGGCCGGTGACCAGGGCGGGCGCGGCCTGCTCATCGTCACCGAGATCGCCGAGGCGGTCGGGACGCGCTACACCTCACAGGGCAAGATCGTCTGGGCTGAGCAGGCCCTGTGACGCCGTGGCGGAGGACGGCGCGGTACGGCGACGGTCCACGAAGGGGTGCCGTACGGGCACCGGGGCGCGGGCCCCCCTTCGGGTCAGGCCGCCAGCGGATTGAGAAGCAGTGGCTGGATCCTGCCCTCCAGCATCTCTCCCAGGCCCTGGACCGCACAGATGTCCGGTCGCTCGGCGATGTGCACGGGCATACCGGTGGCCTGGCGCAGCATCTGGTCGAGGCCCGGCAGCAGGGCGCTGCCGCCGACCATCATGATGCCGCGGTCGGCGAGGTCGGCCACCAGGTCGGGCGGGCAGTCCCGCAGTACCTTGCCGATGCCGTCGAGGACGGCGGTCAGCGGGGTCTGGATGGCGTCCCGTACGGCGGCGGTGTCGACCAGCACGGAACGCGCGAGTCCCGTCGCCACGTCGCGCCCGAGGATCTCGGTGGCCGCGGGTCCGTGCGGGGTGAGCCCGTTGCCGGAGAGGGCGAGCTGCAGCGGCCGGACCGACTGGCTCGGCAGCATCAACGCGTGCTCGTGCCGCAGATGTTGCACGATCGCGTGGTCGACCGCCTCGCCTCCGACGGGGATCCGCTCCGCGGTCACGATGTTCCCGAGCGACAGCACGGCGATCTGTGTGGCGGCCGCCCCGCAGACCATGATCATGGAGGCCTCGGGCTGCTCCACCGGCAGCCCGCACCCCACGGCGGCCGCGACCAGCGTGTCGACGAGCTCCACCCGCCGGGCGCCCAGGCCCACCAGCGTCTCGATGGCCGCGCGCTGCGCCAGCGGGTCCGCGTCGTGGGGCGTGCAGGCCGCCGCCCGCAGCCGGGGCTTGCGACGCAGGCTCCGGCGCAGCTTCTCGCCCAGCAGATGGCGCAGCATCCGCTGGGCCATCTCGATGTCCACGACGGTGCCACCGGACACGGGCCGCGCCACGCGGATGTAGGCGGGAGTACGCCCCGTCATCTTCTCGGCGAGCTCACCGACCGCTATCAGCGCACCGGTCCGGGTGTTCACGGCGGCGGCGCTGGGCTGGTCCACCACAAGCCCGGCCCCCTTGACGTAGACACGGGTCCGGGCCGCTCCCAGGTCGACGGCGAAATGGCAACGGCGCAGCTGGTCCAGACTGACGGTCATGGCGGTACCTTCCGAGAACAGACCGCGGGTGGCCGCCGGGTGGCGGGCCTCTCCTTCAGCATCGTGCGCCGGACGGAAGGACCTCGCCCCTTGAGAGGGGCCGGGCGGGTTCACCCGGACGGGTGAACTGGGGTGCGTCGCGCCCTGGGAAGCTTGTGCCCGCGCTCCCCTGCCACCGCGCGCTGACCTCGGCATCGAAGCCTGTGCGGCCGCTTGCGGAGGAGTCTCCGCGTCTGTCGGTGGAGGAGTCGCGGCGCCTGCCCGCGGAGGAGTCCCCGCGTCTGTCTGCAAGCGGGGCCGCGGCGGGTGCCTAGGGAGGGGTCCTCGCGACTCTTCGCGGAGGAGTTCCGGCGTCTGCCCGCGGAGTCCCGCGCCTGCCTGGAGTGGAACACCCGTGCCCGCCCGCTACGGAGCCCCGTGCCCGCCGGCGAAGGAGTTCCTGCGTCTCCCTGCGGAGGAGTCTCCGCGCCAACCCGCCGTGGAGCCGCCGCACCCGCCCGCTAGCGGAGTCCCGCGCCCGCCCGCAGAGAAGCTGCCGAACCTGCCGGCGAAGGAGCCCGAGGAGGAGTCCCCACGGCCGCCTGGAAGCCGAGCTGCGTGGGTACCTACGGAGGGGTCCTCGCGACTCTCCGCGAAGGAGTCCCCGCCCGCGCCTGCCTGCCGTGGAACACCCCCGCCCGCCCGCAAGCGGAGCCGCCATGCCTCCCCGCTGTCGGGCTCCCGATCCCGCCCGCAGTGTGGAGCCCCCGGGCCGCAAGCGGTGCCCCGCAACGGCCCTCGCGCCTGCTTGCGGTGGGGCCCCCGCGGTCGCCGGCAGTGGAGCCTCCCGCGCTCGCCCGCAGCGGAACACCCCCGCCCGCTCGCAGTGTGGAGCCCCCGGGCCGCAAGCGGTGCCCCGCAACGGCCCTCGCGCCTGCTTGCGGTGGGGCCCCCGCGGTCGCCGGCAGTGGCGCCTCCCGCGCTCGCCCCCAGCGGAACACCCGCGCTCGCCCGCAGCGGAACACCCCCGCCCGCTCGCAAGCGGAGCTCCCGGGCCTGCAAGCCGAGCCCCTCAACGGAGCCCCGCGCCTGCCCGCCGTGCAGCCCCCGCGTCCACTCGCAAGTGGCGCCCCCCTGCCCGCCCGCGCCGGTGTTCCGTGGTTCACCCTGGTGGGGCGGCCTCGGCGGCTGCGATTCCCCGTACCACTCCCAGCTCCACCAGGTCCTGGGGGCGCAGGCGGAGCTGGTCCGCCGTGGCGTGCACCTGGTCGGCCGGGCGCTTGAGTATCGCGGCCGCCAACTCCGGTGCGATGACGGAGAAATAGCTGTCAGGTACGACCCAGGTGCGGTCGGGGGCGGCCAGGGCGAGCGCGCCGCCCGAGCCGCCCTCGCCGATCACCAGCGTGGTCACGGGCGTACGGGCGGTGGCGACCGCGGTGAACAGATCCGCGATGGCGGCGCCCACGCCCTGCCGTTCGGCCTCCGCGTCGTTGGCGGCGCCCGGGGTGTCCACCAGCGTCAGTACGGGCACGGACAGGGCGTCGGCCAGGCGGATCAGCCGGGCGGCCGTGCGGTATCCCGCGGGGCGGGTCGCGGTGCCGGTCTGGGCGGCGTACGCGATCGTTCGGCCGTCATGGATGCCGAAACCGCACAGCATGCCCTCCGCGTCCCTGCCACCGCTGCGGTCGCCGCCCAGGGCCGCCCGGCGGGTGAAGTAAGCGTCCAGGTAGGCCCCGGCGCGCGGGCGCTCCGGGTCGCGGGCGCGCCGCACGGCGTCCCAGCCGGTGGCCGGCAGGTTCGGCGCACCGAGCGCGGCGGGTACGGGCGCCGGCTCGGCCGAGGGAGCCGTCAGCAGCCGCAGCCACAGTGCGACCGTCTCACGCAGTTGCTCGGGCGGTACGACCGCGTCGACCGTGCCGGCCGCCAGCTGGGCCTCCGCGGTGTACGCCGCCGGGTCCGCGTCCGGCGGGCGTACCCGGGAGCCCGCGAAGCCGACCTGGACGCCCGGCAGGGCCAGCACCACATCGGCGCCTGCGCCCAGCGTGGCCCAGCCGCCGCCGGTCGTCGGGTCGCGCAGGACGGCGAGTTGCGGCAGCCCGGCCGCACGGGTGAGCGCCGACTGCCGGGCCACCCGCTGAAGCTGGGTCAGCGCGAGCATGCCCTCCTGCATCCGACTGCCGCCCGTCGCGACCAGCGAGACGACCGGCAGCCGGTGCTCACGGGCGTACCTGTGCGCCGCCTCCAGCCGGTCCCCGGTGCGCTCGCCGAGGGACCCGCCGAGGAAGCCGAACTCGAACGCGATCAGTACGGCCGGGGTGCCGCCGACGGTCGCCCGGCCGCAGACGACGGACTCCGCCTCGCCGGTGCGTGCGGTGGCGCGGGCGCGCGAGGCGTCGTAGCCCGCCCACTCCAGGGGGCCGTCCGGCTTGGACTCCCGCACGGGGTGGGGGAGTTCGCCGAAGTCCTCGGTGACGAGGGCGAGGGCCTCCCGCGCGGTCGGGCGCTCAGGCATCGCCAAGCGCCCGCTTCATGATCTTGCCCATGTCGTTGCGGGGCAGGGCGGCCAGGTACCGCACGACCCGCGGGCGCTTGTGCGGGGCGAGCCGGCGGGCCACGTGGTCGGCCAGCTCGTCGGCGCCGGGCGGGGTCGCGGGATCCACCGGCACCACCCAGGCGACGATCCGCTCCCCCAGATCCTCGTCGGGCTCCCCGGTGACGGCCGCCTCCCGTACCCCCGGGTGTTCCAGCAGGGCGTTCTCGATCTCACCGGCCCCGATCTTGTACCCGCCGCTCTTGATGAGGTCGGTGGCCTTGCGGCCCACGATGCGTACGTACCCGTCGGCCTCACGGACCGCCATGTCGCCGGTGCGGAACCAGCCGTCGGCGGTGAACGCGGCGGCGGTGGCGTCGGGCCGGTTGAGGTACCCGGTGAACAGGTTCGGGCCGCGGACCTGGATCTCGCCGACCGTCTCCCCGTCGTACGCGGCGATCGGCGAGCCGTCCTCCTCGACGAGCCGCAGCTCGACCCCGGGCAGCGGCACACCGACCGTGCCGGGGCGCGCCTCCCCGTCCGCGCGGACGCTCGTGTTCATCAGGGTCTCGGTCATCCCGTAGCGCTCGATGACCCGGCGGCCGGTCGCGGCGGCGATCCGTTCGTGGTCGTGCACGGGCAGCGCGGCGGACCCCGAGACCAGCAGCCGGGCGCCGGCCAGCGCCTTGGCCAGCCCCGGGTCGCCCGGCAGCGCCTCCGCGATCCGGTGGTACATCGTCGGCACGCCGAACAGCATGGTCGCCCTGCCGCCGAGCTCGCGTGCCACACCGTCGGTGCTGAAGCGTCCCAGGTGCCGGACGGACCCGCCCCGCCGGAGCGGGCCGAGGATGCCGAGAACCAGCCCGTGCACATGGAACAGGGGCAGCCCGTGCACGAGCACGTCGTCCCCGGTCCACCGCCAGGCGTCCGCGAGCGCGTCGAGCGTGAAAGCCACGGCGCGGCGGGGGATGACGGCGCCCTTGGGCGGGCCGGTGGTCCCGGAGGTGTAGACGACGAGGGCGGGGTCCTCGTCGGCGGCATCGGCGGGCGCGTACGCGCCGGCGTCACGCACATCGACATCGACGCGCTCCAACTCGCCCACCGGCCCGGGAAGTTCGTCGCCGGGGGCGGCCAGCACCAGCGAGGGCGCACTGTCCGACAGGATGTGCAGCAGCTCGCTCTCCCCGGACTTCGGGTTGAGCGGTACGACGGTCAGACCGGCGCTCAGCGCGGCCACCACACCGACGGCGGTCTCCAGCGAGGGCGTGGCCCACACGGCCACCCTGGCCTCCCCGCCGATCCGCCCGGCGAGCGCACCCGCCGCCGCGGCCAGCTCGGCGTACGTCAGGGCCCTTTCCCCGAAGCGCAGGGCGGGCCGCCGCCCGGCCGAGGATTCGGTCAGGACCGGAAAGAGGGAGGACACGCGGAGCACTCCTGGGGTCGAAGCGGACGTACGGACTCAAGGACCGTTCCTACACCAGAGTGAGCGAAAACCCGCTCGGGTGGTGATGGACACCTCACTTCGCCCGGTCCCGGCCGACGTGGGCGAGCCACCCAGGGGTCGTGCCCTGACAGCCGCCGCCCATATGGGGTGCCGCGGCTCCCCGGCCCGTTGTTAGCCTGCGCGCAGCAATCGTCGCCCGAACAGGAGTCCAGACGTGCCCCGCACCGATGCCGCCCGAGTCGCGCTCGTCACCTGCCGCCCCGGGCCGGACGTCTCTGCGGACCGCGATCTGCCCGGCCTGGTGACGGAGTTGAGGGCGGCCGGGGCCGGGGCCGATGCCGTGTACTGGGACGACCCGGACGTCGACTGGGCGGCGTACGACCTGGCCGTGATCCGCTCCACCTGGGACTACAGCTGGCGGGCGGCGGAGTTCACGGGCTGGGCCGAGCGGTGCGCGAAGGCCACACGGCTGGTCAATCCGGTGGAGGTCGTGCGCTGGAACACCGACAAGCGGTATCTGGGGGAGCTGGCCGCCGCGGGCGTCGCGGTCGTCCCCACGCGCTATGTCGCTCCCGGCGACCCCCTCGACCTGCCCGGGGACGACGAGTACGTGGTCAAGCCCACCTCCGGCGCGGGCGCCCGGTTCGCCGCCCGGTACACGCCCGGGGAGCACGCCACCGCCGTACGGCAGCTCGAGCGGATGCACGCGGAGGGGTTCACCGCGATGGTGCAGCCCTATGTGAAGGGCATCGACGCCGGCGGGGAACGGGCGCTGCTGTTCTTCGGCGGACGGTTCCTGCACGCGAGCCGGAAGGGCGCCGTCCTCGTGCCCGGCTCTCCGTACGACGAGAAGAAGGTGGCCCACCCCGGCGTGGAACCCTGGGACCCGACCGCGGCCGAACTCGACGTCGCCCGGCGCGCGCTGGCCGCCGTACCGGGCACACCCGAGCTGCTCTACGCCCGTGTCGACCTCGTGGACGGGGCGGACGGGGGGCCGTGCGTGATGGAGCTCGAACTGGTCGAGCCGAACCTGTTCCTCGACCTGCACCCCGGATCGGTGCCCGTGGTCGTGACGGAGATACTCAAGGCTGCCCGCGGACACCGACCCGCTGCAGCAGACCCCAGGTGAACTCCGCGGCGCACGCCCGCCGTTCGCCCGACGCGTCCGGCGCGGTGAAGGCCAGCCCCCAGCGCGTGGGTGCCGTACCCTCCAGCGGGCGGGCCGGGGCGAAGGCGCGGGCCACCTCGTCGACCGTGCAGGACCAGGGCGTGAGGTCCCGCACGCTCTCCAGGGCCGGTGCGGTGGCGCCCGGGGCGCGCACCAGCCACTCGTTCCACACCACCCCGTTCGGTGCCACCAGGATCTCGAAGCGCAGGTCCGGCCAGAGCGGCACCGGCCACAGCACGGCCTCGCAGTCCAGGTCGCCGATCCGGCGGGGCTGCGTCGACTCGGGCTCGCCGAGCACCGAGCGGTACCGGGAAGCGGCCGGCCGGGGACGCGGCGAGCGGACCATCGCCTGCCACCGCTTGTTGGCCTCACGCATGTCGGCGATGGACACGCCCAGCGTGCGGCGGGCGTTCTCGACCAGGTCCGGATTGTGGTCGGCCATACGGCGCAGCAGGACCAGCTGGAAGTCCAGGGCGCCGAAGGGGTGTGAGGTCCGGGTCACGAGCGTTGCCGACAGCCTTGCGTCTCGGTCGAGGGTCTACGCGCCCCACCGTACTGCCCGCCCGGCCTTCCGGGCGGCAGTGCCGGACGAAGCCCACGAGAAGGGTTTCGGGCCCATCCCCGGCACCCCGTGACCCGTGGGCGGGCGGCCCCGGACCACCGTCGCACGCACCGCACGGCCATTGCCCGGCCAAGCCCACTGTGACTAGCCTGTGTTCGCCATGCCGATCACCAGTTGAAATTTCGAACACAGGAGAGGGGGCCGGTCGTGGGACGCCTCGTACCTGCCGTGACCCGGGCTCTCGACATACTGGAGCTCTTCCTCGACGGGGACGGGACGCTCTCGGCCCCCGACATCGTGCGCAAGCTCCAGCTGCCGCGCACCACCGTGCACGAGCTCGTCACCACGCTCGCCGCCCGCTCGTACGTCGTCCCGGTGCCGGGCCAGCCGGGACGCTACCGGCTCGGTGTGCGCCCGTATCAACTCGGCAGCCGCTACGCCGAGCAGCTGGACCTCGCCGCCGAGGGCCAGCAGGTCGCCCGGTCCGTCGCCGAGACCTGCGACGAGACGGTGCACGTGGCGATCCTCGAGGGCACCGACGTCATCTACATCGCCAAGGTCGACTCCACGCACGCGGTGCGCATGGTGTCGGCGGCCGGCCGCCGGCTGCCCGCCCACTGCACCTCGGTCGGCAAGATGCTCCTCGCGTCCCTTCCCGAGCAGGAACTGGCCGCGCGCATCCCGGACGGTGCCGAGCTCGCCGCGATGACCCCGAACAGCATCACGGACGCGACCGTCCTGCGGGAGGCCCTGGGCGAGATCCGCGCCCGCGGCGTCGCCGTGGAGACCCGCGAGTCCAACCCCGACGTCAGCTGTGTCGCGGCACCGGTGCGCGACCGCACCGGGCAGGTGGTGGCCGCTCTCTCCATCTCCGTTCCGATGATCCGCTGGAGCGACGAGCGCCGCGGCGAACTGGAGCAGCTCGCCAGGAAGGGTGCCGGGGAACTCTCCGAGCGGCTCGGCCACCGGGGTGCCGCATGAGGGGGTTCGAGGTCGCCGTACGCGCTGAGGCGGCCCTCGGCGAGGGGCCGACCTGGGACACCGGCGCCCGGCGGCTGATCTGGGTCGACATCCTGGGCTCGCGCGTGCACACGTACGACCCCGCCTCCGGGCACCGCACGGTCATGGCGACCGAGCAGCACGTGGGTGCCGCCAAGCCGCGTGTGGGCGGCGGCCTGGTGGTGAACCTCCGGGACGGCGTCGGCCTCTACGGGCCGGGCGGCCGTGACTTCCGCTGGCTGCTCCGCGAACCCGTACCCGGCCGCCGTGCCAATGACGCGGCCGTCGCCCCCGACGGCTCGCTGTGGGCGGGCACCATGCGCTACGACGAGGCGCCCGGCGGGGGCTCACTGTCCCGCATCGCCCCGGACGGCACGGTGCGCACGGTGCTGGACGACGTCGCCGTCAGCAACGGCACGGGCTGGAGCCCCGACGGCCGGCTGATGTACTACATCGACTCGCCGACCCGGCGCGTCGACGTCCTGGACGTCGGCGACGACGGGCTCCCCCTCGATCGGCGCCCGCTCGCGCGGGTCGACCGCGGCTTCCCGGACGGGCTCGCCGTCGACGCCGACGGCTGCGTCTGGGTCGCCCTGTGGGACGGCGGGGCGGTCCACCGCTACACCCCCTCCGGAGAGCTGGACCGCGTACTCGAACTGCCCGTGCCCCGGCCCACCGCCTGTGCGTTCGGCGGGGCGGACCTGGCCGACCTCTACATCACCACGGCCCGCACGGGTCCGGACGCCCCGCATCCGCTCTCCGGCTCGGTGCTCGTCGTACCGGGCGCCGGAAAGGGCCTGCCGCAGCCGGCCTTCGCCGGCTGACACCCGCTCCAGGGCCCCGTGCGGCGGCGGGGCGGGGCCGCGTTCCCCCGCCTCACCGCCGTTCCGTCCCTCCCCGGGAGGGCCTCATGGCCCGCACCGGGCACCCTCTCGCGCTCACCGAAGCCGGGCCCGCGCCGACCCGGTGCGGGCCGGCCCCGCCAGGTCCCCGGGACCGCCGCGGCACGGCGGCATCAGCGCCGTTCTCCACAGCGCCGTCCCGAGCGCAGCCCTCGCCCCCTGTCCGGGAAGGCCCCGGCCTCTCCCGCACGGGGCGGGCGGCGGGCCACTGGGGTGGTCGGCGGCGACATCGGCACCCGCGGTCGGCGAGGGTCCGGGCAAGCGGCCCCGGTTCCGCGTTCAATACGCGCCAAGAACCGATACGCCGGGCAGGGAGAGCGCTGACGGGCGCGGATCTCCGAGCCATGCCCCGCAGCGCTTGAGGGAGATTGCGATGAGCGGCACCACGACCTTGCCCACACCCTCCGGCCCCTACCTGGACAAAGGGCTGCTGCCCGCGGACTTCTACGCCTACGAGGAACTGCTGTCGGACGGGGAGCGGGGGACGATCGAGTCCATCCGGGAGTTCCTGCGCACGCAGGTGGACCCGATCGTGGACGACTACTGGGCCCGGGCCGAGTTCCCCTTCCAGCTGGTGGAGGGCTTCGGGCGGCTGGGGCTGCTGGACTGGGCGGACCCGGATTCCTCGGAATCCAAGCCGAGCAACCTCCTCGCGGGCTTCATCGCGCTGGAGTTCGGGCACGCCGACGCGTCCATGGCCACGTTCTTCGGTGTGCACACGGGTCTGGCCATGGGCACCATCCTCACCTGCGGCTCGGAGGAACAGCAGCGCCGTTGGCTGCCGGCGATGAGCCGCTTCGAGAAGATCGGCGCCTTCGCGCTGACCGAGCCGCACGGCGGCTCCGACGTGGCCGGCGGCCTGCAGACCACCGCGCGCCGGGACGGCGACGGATGGGTCCTCGACGGGGCCAAGCGGTGGATCGGCAACGCCACCTTCGCCGACCTGGTCGTCCTCTGGGCCCGTGATGTCGAGACCGGTCATGTGCTGGGCTTCGTCGTGGAGAAGGACACCCCCGGGTTCACCGCGACGAAGATCGAACACAAGATGGCGCTGCGGATCGTGCAGAACGCCGACATCGTGCTCGAGGGCTGCCGCGTCCCGGAGGCCAACCGGCTGCAGAAGGCGAACTCGTTCAAGGAGACCGCCGAGATCCTGCGCCGGACGCGCAGCGGGGTGGCGTGGCAGGCGGTGGGAGTGATGTTCGGCGCCTACGAGATCGCCCTGCAGTACGCGAAGGAGCGCGAGCAGTTCGGCCGCCCGATCGGAGGCTTCCAGCTGGTGCAGGACCTGCTGGTGAAGATGCTCGGCAACGCCACGGCCTCGTGCGGGATGGTGACGCGGCTGGCCCAGTTGCAGGACGCCGGGGTGTACCGGGACGAGCAGTCCGCCCTGGCGAAGGCCTACTGCACCGTGCGCATGCGGGAGAACGTGGGGTGGGCGCGGGAGCTGCTGGCCGGCAACGGCATCGTCCTCGACTACAAGGTCGGCCGCTTCGTCGCCGACGCCGAGGCCCTCTACTCGTACGAGGGCACGCGGGAGATCCAGACCCTCATCGTCGGACGTGCCGTCACCGGCGGCCTCAGCGCCTTCGTGAAGTGATGGCCATGACCATCGAATCCGTCTTCACCGGCCTGAAGGTGCTCGACGCGTCGAGCTTCATCGCGGCACCGGCCGCGGCCACCGTGCTCTCCGACTTCGGAGCGGACGTCATCAAGATCGAGCCACCGGGAGCGGGCGACCCTCAGCGGGGGCTGAGCTCCGTGCCCCCCAGCCCCCGGGCACAGGCCAACTACAGCTGGCACCTCGCCAACCGCAACAAGCGCGGCATGGTGATCAACCTGAAGTCCCCGGGGGCCCCCAGGATCCTCAAGCGCCTCGTCGAGTGGGCCGACGTGGTGATCACCAACTTTCCGCACGGCACGCGCGAGAAGCTGCACCTCGGCTACGACGAGATCGCGGGCTGGAACCCGAAGGTCGTCTACGCCGACATCACGGGCTTCGGGGATGCCGGGCCCGACGCCGGGCAGCCGGGCTTCGACCTGACCGCCGCCTGGTCGCGCAGCGGGCTGCTGGCCTCCACCCGGGACGCGGGAGCCCCGCCGACCGTGCCGGTCTGGGGCAGCGGCGACTACATGACGGCGATCGCGATCTACGCCGCGATCGTGACCGCCCTGTACCGCCGCGAACGGACGGGGCAAGGGGCCAGTGTCGGGACCTCGCTGCTCGCGACGGGCGTCTGGGCCACCGGAACGCTCGTGGCCGGCGCGCTCGCCGGCGGCACGCCGTTCGAGCTGCACGACCGGAAGGCGCCGGCGAACCCGCTGATCAACCCCTATCTGTCCGCGGACGGTGAGTGGTTCATGCTGGTCGCCTCACCCCCGCACTGGCCGGGACTGACGCGGGCCATCGGACACCCCGAGCTGCTCGAGGATCCGCGTTTCGCGGACACCGAGGGCTTCGTCAAGTACGCCGGCGCGCTGGCCGAGCTGCTCGACGCCGAGTTCCGCTCACGGCCCTTCGCCCACTGGAAGGACGCTCTGGCCCGGGAACGCGTCACCTTCAGCCTCATCCAGACACCGGAGGAGGCCGTGCAGGACCCGCAGCTGCGCGTGAACGACATCGTCGTGCCGCAGGAAGGGGTCACCGGGCTGGAGGAGACCATCAGCAGCCCGGTCAACCTGCGAGGCGTGCCGAAGGTCCCGGCGAAGCGGGCACCGGACCTGGGCGAGCACACCGACGAGATCCTCGCCGAGCTGGGATTCGGCCCCGACGAGATCGCCGAACTGCACGCCGAGGGAGCGGTTCCCGGCGCGCCGGAAGGGGAGGCGTCGCGATGAGCACGGCGTCCGGAGCGCCGGGCGTGGTGCTGCGCGATCGCCGCGCCGGAGTGCTGACGATCACGATCAACCGCCCGCAGCAGAAGAACGCCGTGGACCACGAGGTCGCCGTACAGCTCGGGGCGGCCGTGGATCTGCTCGACGGGGACCCGGAGCTGACGGCCGGCGTCCTGACGGGCGCGGGCGGGGTGTTCAGCGCGGGCATGGACCTGAAGGCATTCGCCAAGGGTGAGCTGCCGGTGCTCCCCGGCCGGGGATTCGGCGGACTCACCCGAACGACCGTGCGCAAGCCGTTGATCGCCGCGGTCGAGGGCTGGGCGCTCGGCGGTGGCTTCGAGATGGTGCTGGCCTGCGACCTGATCGTCGCGGCGGAGGACGCCCGCTTCGGGTTCCCCGAGGTCATGCGCGGGCTGGTGGCGGCGGAGGGCGGACTGGTCAGGCTGCCGCGCCGCCTGCCGCACCACGTGGCGATGCGTGTGCTGCTGACGGGCGAGCCGCTGACCGCCGCCGAAGGCAAGGAGCACGGCCTCGTCAACGAGCTGACCCCGTCCGGCGCCGCGCTCGGCGTGGCCCGCGAACTGGCGGAGCGCGTCGGGCGGAACGCTCCGCTGGCGCTCGCGGCCGTCAAGGAGGTCGTGCGCGAGACGCAGAGCCTGAACGAGAGCGAGGCCTTCCGGCGGCAGGACGAGCTCACGAGCGGGGTGTTCGCCAGCGAGGACGCGCAGGAAGGCGCACGGGCGTTCGCCGACAAGCGCGCCCCCGTCTGGCACGGCCGCTGATGCCGGCCAGGCCGGCCGATTCCTTCCCCGGTAGCCCGCGTACGACTTCCAGGAGCAGTGACCAGCCATGAATGCGCACAGAACCGTCGGCCGCGTGGCGATCGTCGGGACCGGCACCATCGGTGCGAGCTGGGCGACGCACTATCTCGTCCGCGGCTTCGACGTCACCGCGACCGACCCCGCCCCCACCGCGGAGACGGCCCTGCGGTCGTACGTGGCGGCGAAATGGGACGCGGCGGCCTCCATCGGGCTCGCACCCGACGCCTCGCCGGAGCGCCTGAGCTTCACCGCGGACCTCCGCCAGGCACTCGGGGACGCCGATTTCGTACAGGAGAACGCACCGGAGCGCCCGGAGCTGAAGGTCCGGCTGTTCGCCGACATCGACGATGCCACGCCGCCGGACGCGATCATCGCGTCGAGTTCGTCGGGTATCACGATGAGCGTCATCCAGGCCGAGTGCCGCCATCCGGAGCGGACCGTCATCGGCCATCCCTTCAACCCGCCGCACATCATCCCGCTGGTCGAGGTCGTCGGCGGGACGAGGACCGCGCCGGAGACGATCCGGGAGGCCATGTCGTTCTATGCCGCGATCGGCAAGAAACCGATTCACCTCAAGAAGGAGCTCCCCGGGCACGTCGCCAACCGGATCCAGGAAGCGCTGTACCGCGAGGTCGTCTACCTGGTTCAGGAGGGAGTGCTCGACGTGGCGGACTCCGACGACGCGGTGTCCTGGGGGCCGGGGCTCAGATGGGGGGTCATGGGCCCCCATCTGCTGTGGCATCTCGGCGGAGGAGAGGGCGGCATCCAGCACTTCATGGACACCCTCATGCCGCGGATGGTGGAGTCCTGGCAGCACCTGGGCACTCCCGAGTTCACGCCCGAGCTCAAGGAGACGATCGTGAACGGCGTCCTGGAGGAGGCGGGCGGCCGCTCGATCGACGAACTGGACGCCCGGCGGGACGCGATGCTGTCCGCCCTGCTGGCCGTGCGGGCCGAGCACGAACCGTCCGCCGCGGCCGGTCGTCCGGCGGAGGAAGGACCGTGACGCGGCGCCAGGAAAGACTGTTCGTGCTCGAGGCCAGCAGCGACGGCCGCCTGTTCTCCGTGAACCCCGACGGCTCAGCCAAGAAGGTCCTCGTCACCGGGTGCAGGATCCCCGACGGGGTCGCCGTCGACGTGGTGGCCGGGCACATCTACTGGACGAACATGGGCTTCCCGCCGGAGAACGACGGCTCGATCGAACGAGTGGACCTGGACGGAGGCAACCGGACGACGATCGTGCCCAGCGGCGTCACCCACACGCCGAAGCAGCTCCACCTCGAGGCCGCCGGCCGCAAGCTGTACTGGGGCGATCGCGAGGGCATGCGCGTGATGCGCTGCGACCTCGACGGCTCGCACCTCGAGACCCTGGTGCAGGCAGGACAGGGCGAGGACGACCGCCGCGACGAGACGAAGTGGTGCGTGGGCGTCACGGTCGACCCGGTCGCCGGACACCTCTACTGGACGCAGAAGGGCCCGAGCGACGCCGGACTCGGGAGGATCCTGCGGGCCGGGATCGACCTGCCCGCAGGGGAGAGCCCGGCCGAACGCGGCGACATCGAGGTGCTGTTCGACGGTCTCCCGGAGCCCATCGACCTGGAACTCGACCTCGCCGAGCACATGCTGTACTGGACGGATCGAGGGGACCCGCCGCGCGGCAACACCGTGAACCGCGCTCCGACGGACCCGCCGGGCGGCCGGCGGACGCCCGAGATCCTGATGACCCACCTGATGGAGGGCATCGGCATCGCCCTCGATCCGGACGGCGTCCGTATGTACATCACCGACCTGGCCGGGAACGTCTACGCCGCCGGTCTCGACGGATCGGGCCAGAGGGAGATCCTTATCCTGCAGGGCAACCTCACCGGCATCGCCCATGCGGTGCTGCCCCGCGGGACGGCGGTCTAGGCCGCGCCCGTCGGGCCGGGAGAGTCCACCCGGGTGACCGGGACTCCTCCGGACGCCCGGCCGAGCAGCGTCAGCTCCACCGCCCCCGGGCCCGACGGCGTCGTCCCGTCGCAGAGGACCGCCAGAGCGAGCGTGTTCTCCCCCCGGGTGTCGAGCACCCCGTTCGGCAGCACGAAGGTGTGCTGCGGACCCACGTCGTTGATGTACTGGCCCATGTTCCAGCCGTTGAGGAAGATCTGCACCCGGTAGGCGCGGGCCGGGTCGTCGGTGAGGGTCAGCCCGATCGACGCGTCCGTCCCGGGATCGACCGCGAGCCGGAATCCGGTCCGGTACCAGACCACGCCCTGTAGCCGCTCGGCCCGCGGCAGGGCGACGGACTGCCAGTCGCCGTCCGCGAAGCCGGGCAGATGCCAGCCGTGCCGTTCCCCGTACAGCCCGCCGTTGTTGAGCGGGCCGCGCACCGGATCGGGCGCCGTCCCGCCCTGGATCCGCCACCCGACCCTGGGCGACGCGCCGCCGAAGGTGACGCAGACCAGTCCCCGTCCCGCCTTGTGGGTGTCGTCGGCCTGGCCGTCCTGGTCGTGCTGCATCCGGCGGACGAGGACGGACAGGACGTGGGACTCCTTCTCCTTGCCCACCGCGGGCCCCTTCTCCGGGGGGAGCGGGAACGTCGCCGTCGCCGCCCATGTTGCCTGCCGCACCGTCTTCTTGTCCGGCACGGGCATCCGGTGCGTTCCCAGCGGCTCTCCGTCCAGCCACGCCATCAGCAGCCCCTGGGTGCCGGTGACATAGGAGAGCGAGACCGACTCGGCATCCGCCGCGTCCTCGAAGCGGCCCCGGTACCAGACGTCCCCGTAGTGGAAGCCGTAGTCGTCCGCGAAGAGGACGGGCGCTCCCGCGGGCACGGGTGTCGTGCTGTAGGAGGACGTCCGGTCGGCCGTCCGCCATGCCGAGTCGTCGAAGCCGGGGGCCGACTCGGGATTCTCGGCCTTCCGCCGCCACCCGGTCAGCGCGGGCAGCCGGACCGGTCCCGCACCCGGCAGCCGCCGGGTGGCGCGCAGGCTGCCGGAGGCGGTGACGAGTGCCGGCACGGGCCGCCCGTTCCAGACGACCTCCGTCACCCCGCGCGGCACCCACACCTCCAGGTCCGCTTGCTCGACGGTGTCGCCGGTCAGGCGCGCGGCCGTGCCGCGCAGGACGGCGGTGCGCAGCAGCGCGGGCCCGTACGCCAGGAGGGAGCCCGACGGGGTGTCATGGCGCCACAGCCGTACGGACGTCTGGTCGTCGGCGAGGAGCAGCAGCAGCGGTCGCGGCACTCCTCCGCCCTCCACCAGCACCCGGGTGAGACCGCCGAGCCGGGCGTCCACGTGCAGCGCCCCGTCCCGGTACTCGTACAGGGCCTCACCTTCGAGCACGCTGACGGACGGTTTGCTCGCGCACTCCAGTGCGGTCTGTGTCGCCTCGCCGGAGCGGCCCGTGAACACGGCGACGTCCTGGCGGCCCGCGGTCAGGCACAGCATGGGCTGGGCGGTGGAGTGGCGCAGGGTGCGCGGGCCGAGGGAGAGGCCGGTGGTCAGCAGCCGGGCGTCGCGGCCGGGGAGGGCCACGCGGACGGTGGTCCCGGAGAGAGGGACGGCGGCGACGGCCTCGGTGGAGGTGTCGTTCCGCAGCACGTAGACGTGCGCCTTGGTGTCCGGGTTGACGAGGTGATAGGCCCTCAGGCCCGGACCACCGCCGGCATCGATGTCCTCGGCGCGGTCGAGTTTGGCCAGATCCGGCACGCTGCGCAGCAGATGGCCGAGCTGGTGCATCGGGACCAGCTTGGCGGTCGGCTGCCGGGCCTCGTCCAGCGCGGCCCCGTAGTCGTACGACGTGTAGACGACCGGCGCGGGCAGCCAGCCCCACGAGGTGCCGCCGAAGGTCATGTAGACGTTGTGGACCTTGATGCCGTTGGCGAGGTTGGTCAGGTAGAAACGCCGCTCGTAGGCCGCGTCCCGGGTGCGGCGCGACTCGGTGTACCCCTTGCCGTCGAACTCGGCGCCGCCCCACGGATCGAACCAGCCGCCCCCGAACTCGGCCAGGAACCCAGGAGTGTCGGGGCTCGCGGTGGACCCGCCCTTGGTCCCTCCGGGGCCGAAGTACCCCCAGTCCAGGGGTGCCTGGAGCGGCGAGGGGTAGCCGTCGAAGGCGTACAGCCAACGCCCTTGCCCGCCGCCTGTGTCGAAGGTGCCGGGCGCCCAGTGGCCGTTCCTGCCCTTGTCGTTGTGGAAGAGCGGCACGTCGACGCCGTCCGCGCGCACCTTCCGGTAGAGGTGGGCCATGTAGTCGCGGCCCGTCGCCTCGGTGACGTGGTTCGCGTACTCGTTCTCCAGCTGGTAGAGGACGATGGTGCCGGTCCCCTTGGTGTAAAGGTGCCGGACGGCGATCCGGTTCACGGCGGTCAGCCACTCGTCCACATGCCTCAGGTATGTGGGGTCGGCGGTTCGGGCCGTGCCCCCGGTGGCGGTCAGCCAGCCGGGGAAGCCGCCCGCGTCCACCTCGGCGTTGATGTACGGGCCCGGGCGCAGGGTCACGTACAGCCCCGTCTCGGCGGCCGTGCGCAGGAACAGGTCGAGGTCGCGCACGCCTGAGAAGTCGTATGCGCCGGGGGCGGGGGAGTGGTAGTTCCAGGAGACGTAGACGCTGATCGTGTTGTAGCCGTGGGCGCGCAGTTTCTGCAGGACGTCCCGCCAGAGCGACGGGCTCGGCAGCCGGAACGGATGCACCTCGCCGGACCACAGCACGACCCGTCCGCCGTCGACGATCATCGAGTACTTGTCGAAGCCCACCGAGTGGTCCCGCCCGTCCGCACCCGGCGGCTCGGGGACGGGACCGGTCGGCGCGGTGACGGCGGCGCACTCCTCACCGCTCCCGCCCAGCGAAAGGCCGAGCGCGGCGGTGCCGACGAGCGCGCTGAAGGTACGTCTGCTCAACACCAGGACAGTCTCCTCACGGGCGCGGCTGCCGACATTGTGGCCGGTGACAGGCATCACAATGAGCGTATGAGGATCTCGGCACGGGCGGATTACGCGGTACGGGCGGCACTGGAGCTGACCGTGCGCCAGGGCGGCGATCCGGTGAAGGCGGAGACGGTCGCCTCCGCGCAGGGCATCCCGCACAAGTTCCTGGAGGGGATCCTCGGAGATCTGCGCCGCGGTGGCCTGGTCGACAGCCGGCGCGGTGGCAACGGCGGTTACCGGCTGGCGCGCCCGGCCGACACGATCACCGTGGCCGACGTCATCCGCGCGGTGGACGGCCCGATCGTCTCGGTGCGCGGCGAACGCCCGAACCGGCTCGCCTACACCGGGCCCGCGGAGCCGCTGCTGCCGCTGTGGGTCGCGGTCCGGGCGAACGTCCGCCGCATCCTGGAGGGCGTCACTCTCGCGGACATCGCGACGGGCACGCTGCCGGCCCCGGTGCGGGCACTGGCCGAGGAACCCGCGGCCTGGGAGAACCCCTGACCGGAACCCGGACTACGAGGCGCCGCCGCTCATCATCGCGACCAGGTTCCGTACGGGGTCCGGGCCGAAGAGGAGAGCGAGGCCCTCGGCCGACTCGGCGGCGGCCCGCTCGGCGCGCGGGAACAGGGCGTGTTCGTACGCGGAGAGTGCGGCTTCGGGGTCGCCGGGGTGCCCGGCGAGCGCCGTGGCCAGTTCCGCGCCGTCCTGCATCGCCGCGTTCGCGCCCTCGCCCGCGAACGGCGACATCAGATGGGCCGCGTCGCCGAGAAGGGTCACTCCGGGCGTGCGGTTCCAGCGGTGGCCGACCGGGAGGGCGTGGATCTGACGGGGGGTCGGCGTGCCGTCCGCGTCGGCGACGAGAGCACGCAACCGGTCGTCCCAGCCCTCGAAATACCCCAGCAGCTTCGCCTTGGCCGCGGCCGGGTCCGTGAAGTCGATGCCGGGCAGCCAGTCCTCGGGGGCCTTGAAGGCCACGTACGCGTGGATCGAGCCGTCGGTCTCCAGGTGCGTGAGGAAGCCCCTGCCGGCGGCGAGCGAGAACGTCATCCCCCCGCCCAGGAGTTCGGCCGTCGCCGGATGCCGCACGGCCGCCTCGTGCAGGTCCGTCTCGACGAAGGAGACGCCGGTGTAGACGGGTACGGCCGGGGACAGCAGCGGCCGGATCCGGACCAGGCGCCGTCCGCACCGATCAGCACATCCGTGGTGAACACGGTGCCGTCGTCGAGCGTCACCTCGTGCCGGCCGTCACCGAGGGGGCGCGCGCCGGTCACCTTCGCGCCCCAGCGGACGGCCCCCTCGGGCAGGGAGTCCAGCAGGATGCGGCGCAGGTCGTTGCGGTCGACCTCGGGGCGGCCGCTCTCCTGGCCGTCCTTGTAGCGGAGCGTGCCGTCCGGGTCGAGGATCCGGACCTCCTCGCCGCCCGGATGCACGGCGGCCCGGAACTCCTCGAAGAGCCGGGCGGCGCGCAGCGCGACCTGTCCCGACTCCTCGTGGATGTCGAGCATGCCGCCCTGGTGCCGGACGGTGGGCGAGGCGTCGAGCTCGTAGACGGCCGCCTCGATGCCGTGGACGTGCAGCACGCGGGCCGCGACGAGACCGCCGAGTCCGGCGCCGACGACGGCCATGGGGTGGTGGAGGGGTGCGGTGTTCCCGGTGGCCATGGTGGCCTCCTCACGAAGCGGGAGCAGGTGGAGTACACGGTGTGGTGGGCGGTTCCGGTGCCGCGGTGATGCCGCTGATCAGCACCTGGAAGCCCCAGGCCAGACGCTCCTCGCCGGTGCCGTGCAGGAGTGCCGAGCCCAGCGCGGCGATCTGCGGGTGCCGGGCGGGCGAGGCGCTCAGCAGGGCCCGGGTCAGCGCGTCCCAGTCGTCCTCCGCCCCGGGGGACTGGCCCCGGCCGGAGTGCTCGGCCGCGCTCGCCGTCGCGTACTGCAGCAGCAGGTCGAGCCCCCCATGACGCCCCGCGCGGGGGGACCCCGCCCTCGGCGAGCAGCGCGAGGACGGCCTCCACGAGCCCCAGGTAGTTCTCCCCGAAGGGGCGGGCCACCAGGGCCGCGCGGGCGAGCGCCGGGTGGGCGAAGACCACCTCGACGTACGAGGTCAGCAGCCGTACGAGCCGCTCGCGCCAGTCGCCGGGGGCGGTGGCGTCCGCGGGGGACAGGTCGACCTCGCCGAGCAGCCGGTCGAGCACGGCGGCGTGCAACTCGGCCGTGTTGGCGACGTAGACGTACAGCGACGCGGGGCCCGTGTCGAGCTCCTGCGCCAGCCGGCGCATGGTGACGCGCTCCAGACCTTCGGAGCGCATCAGCGCGACCGCGGTGTCGACGATCCCGTCCCGGGTGAGGGCGGGCTTGGCCGGGCGCTCGCGGCGGCTGCGGGCGGAGGGGGAGTGCGCTGTCATGCCTCGTCGATAACGAACATGTTCGCCACGAACAAGTTCGCGACGAACATGTTGGTCAGGGGGTCGCCTACGCGAGGCGCGGCGGGTCAAAGGCAGAGATCAGGCCTGTACGGCGAAGGAGAGGAAGTCGGTCCAGGCGGCGGGGGAGAGGGTGAGGCGGGGGCCGCGCGCGTCCTTGGAATCGCGGACGTGGACGGTGGCGGGGGACAGGGCGACCACGACGCAGTCGCCGGAACCGCTGCTGCTGTAACTCGACTTGTGCCAGTCGAGGGCGATCTCGACGCAGTCCCCCTGGCTGCCGCTGCTGTAGCTGCTCTTGAACCAGGCCAGTTCGGGCGTGCTCATAGCGCTCCTCGCATCTGCTCCAACAGACTCACGGAGTCTTCGAGGGTGAGAGCCTGCGCACGCATCCTGGCATAGCGCTGCTGGAGCACGCTGACCACCTTGGAGTTGGCGATGAGCCGGCCGCTTTCCGGAGCCTCTGTATAGGCGAGCCACTTGTTGTCGGGGGTTTCCAGCAGCTGCATGGGCCCGTGCAGTCCGGCATGGGACGCCCGCATCAACGGCATGACCTGGATCTCGACGTTGCGCAGTTCGGAGGCCGCCAGTACGCGGTCGATGAGCTGACGCGTGACGTCCACCCCACCTGTGCGCCGGAGGAACAGGTGCTCTTCGAGGATGAAGCTGAACGCAGTGCTGGGCCGGTCCCGAAGCAAGCGCTGCCGCTCTGCCCGGGCCTCCCACCGCACCTGGATCTGCTCGTCCTCCAGCGGCGGCAACTGGTCCACGAACAACTGACGCGCGTATCCCTCCGTCTGCAACAGCCCTGGAACCAGCCGGCACTCGTACGTGTACAGACTGACCGCCACCGTCTCCAGCCGTGCCCACTGCCGGAACCACGCCGCCAGCCCCGGCTGCCGTGCCAGATGACCCGCCGCCTTCCGCAAGGCCCCCGTGTTCCCGAGGGCCTCCTCCGCCCGCTCCACGAAGGCCGGTTCCGGCATCCGGCGCCCCAGCTCCACGGACGCGACCGTGTGCTTGGAGAACCGCACCAGTTCGCCGAACTGGTCCCGGCTGAGCCCCGCGTGCTCCCATAACGCCTGCACCACCGCCCCGAACGTCCGCAGACTGTCCGAGGACTCCGGCTCCCCGCCCGTACCCGTCGCACCATCGACCACCGTCGGTCGCCTTCCGCGGCCATGGTCACGGAAAGTAACTGGTACTGTCCAGTCGGTGAACGCGTACGCTGCCGCAGCGTACGTGCTGTCGACCTGGTGAAGTGCCCCTCCTGTCCGCCAGATTGGGCGCATGACCGCACCTCCCACTCCCCAAGGCCCGGTTACCGTACGTGTGTTCGCGCAGCGCCTCAGCGCCACCCCGCGCGGCGCCCGGTTGGCCCGGCACCTCGCGCTGAACCAGTTGCACACCTGGGGCGTCCCGCACGGGACGGACACTTCCGAGGCCGCCGCCGTGATCGTCGCCGAACTGGCCGCGAACGCGGTGACGCACGGCCGCGTACCCGGCAGGGACTTCGAGTTGCGGCTGTCCCTGGTCACCGGCAGCGTCCGGATCGAGGTGAGCGACACCCGGAGCGGGCCGCCGCACCCGCCGGCGCCCGGTGCGGTGCGGTCATCGGCCGCCTTGGCGGAGAGCGGCCGCGGGCTTGTGCTCGTCGACGCGCTCGCGGACCGGTGGGAGGTGCTGGACCGCGAGCCGCCGCCCGGCAAGACCGTGCGCGTCGAGATCGATCTGCCGAGCGGGTGGAAGCCCTCGGCAGAGCAGTGTGACCGGCCCGGGGCGTCTCTGCGGGCACATGGCACCCGTCCGGCTCGGGCCGGGTGGACGGCGGAGGGTCGGTGGGAGTGAGGGGTGGCTCAGCCGACCTGGTTGTACATCGCACCCGCCGCCGGCCAGCCGGTCGGCTCGGGGACCGGCTCCGGCTGGGTGCGGCCGCGGACCTGGGCGGCCGTGAGGCCGCCCGCGGCGGGCATGCCGCGCCGGTTCTGCGCGGCCGCCGCCAGCCCGGGCAGACCGGTCTGCGGAACGGGCTGCAAGCCGGTCGCGGGGGCCGGAGCGACCCCCGGCGGCATCGCGGGGGCCATGGGGACGGCGGCTGCCGGGGCGGGCATCGGTACCGGCATCGGCGTGGGCGCCGGCATGGGAGCAGGCATGGGCACGGGTGCCGGCATGGGGACGGGGGCGGCCGGCGTCGGCAGCGGAGCCGGCGTGGGCATGGGGGCCGGGGCGGGCGCCGGGGCCGAGCCCGGGGCCAGCGGCATCGACGCGGCCTGGGAGGCGAGTCCCATGACACCGGCCCCGTTCGTCTGGCTGACGAGCCGGTCCACCGCCGCCGTGCCCGAGCTGTAGCTGGTCCCTGTGCTCAGCTCGGGCACGGCGGCTCCCCTCCTGGTCCCGTAGAGCACCTGCTCCATGGCGGACACCAGGCGACGCACGTCCACCTCGGGGCGCACCACGAGCCGCAGGAAGCGGCTGGATGAACCGATCTTGTTGCCGCACTCGCGGACCAGGATCCGGTGCTCGGTCAGCAGCCGGTCCCTGACCACGGTGCCCTCGGCGCCGACGGGGAGGCGCACGAAGAGGAAGTTGCCCTGCGACGGGTAGACCGTCAGGCCGGGGAGCTGGGAGAGCTGGCGCGACATGTCCAGGCGGTCCCGGCGGACCTGGTGCAGGCTCTCCAGGTACTCGGAGGCGTGCTCCTTCAGCATGAACACCACGTGCTCGGCGAAGGAGTTGAGATTCCACTTCGGCAGCATCGAGCGGACCTTGCCCGCGAGCGAGGGGTTGGCGACCAGATAGCCGAACCGTATGCCGTGCAGGCCGAAGTTCTTGCCGAGGCTGCGCAGCACGATGATGTTCGGGCGCATCACGGCGTCCTGGACGACGCTCGGTTCGTTCTCGGCGTCGGCGAACTCCAGGAACGACTCGTCGATCACCACGAGGTCCAGATCCGCCATCGCGTCCATGAACTGCACGAGCGCCTGACGGTGCACGAACCCGCCGTCGGGGTTGTTCGGGTTGCAGACGACGGCGACGCGGGTGCCGCGTCTGCGGATGAACTCGGCGTACTGCGCCAGGTCCAGGGCGAACCCGCTGGACTCCTGGAGCGGGAACATGTCGACGCGCTTGCCGGTCTCCATCGGCTGGTCGGTCCAGCGGCCGAAGGTGGGGACGGGGACGGCGAGGGACTCGCGGACCAGCAGGTGGTCGGTCCAGGTGATCAGCTCGGTCGAGCCGTTGCCCATCGCCACGCACTGCGGCGGCAGCTGGAGCAGGCTGCACAGCTCGGCCGTGATCGTGTCGGCGCTGCTCGGGTAGTAGGTGACGATCTCGCGCAGCCGCGTCGCCATCTCGTCGAACATGGCGGACGTGGGGAAGTACGGGTTGCACGGGATGCAGAAGTCCACCGGGCCGGTACCGTCGCCACCCTCCCGCGTCAGCGCGGCCATCGAGGGGCTGTGCGCTGCGGTGCTGCGGAAGAGCGAGGTGACGTTGTCGGCCATGGAACCTCCGTATGAGGCGGGCCCGGTGGGGACGACCGGGCCCGTCGACTTTCAGGTGGCCCGTGCAGGGGGGAGCACGGGCCGCCCTTTCATACGGATGCGCGGGAGGCGGTGTTCAACTGATGTGAAAGAGATGTGCCTTCGGGAACCGTTCCCGCTGGTGGCACGTCACGCGCCCGGCGAGTCGGGGACGGGTCGCACGAGGAAGCGCAAGGCCCCCACCGCCGGTGGGGGCCTTGCCGGCTCACGAACCGGACTTGCGTTTGTTCCACACGTCGAAGCCGACCGCCACCAGCAGGGCCAGGCCCTTGATGACCTGCTGCCAGTCGGTGCCGACGCTGAGGAGGTTCATGCCGTTGTTCAGCACGCCGAGGACAAGACCGCCGATGATCGCGCCGAGGACGGTGCCCACACCGCCGCTCATGGACGCGCCGCCGATGAACGACGAGGCGATCGCCTCGAGTTCGAAGTTCACACCCGCCTTCGGTGAGGCCGCGTTCAGGCGGGCCGCGACCACCAGACCGGCCAGGGCCGCGAGCACGCCCATGTTCAGGAACACCTGGAAGGTGACCCGCTTGTCCTTGACGCCGGACAGCTTCGCCGCCGGCAGGTTGCCGCCGATCGCGTAGATGTGGCGGCCGAAGACGGCGTTGCGCATCACATAGCCGTAGCCGGCCACGAGGGCGCCGAGGATGATCAGCACGATCGGTGCACCCTTGTAGCTGGCGAGCAGCAGTGTCAGGACGAACACCGCGGCGACCAGTGCGACGAGCTTCAGCGCGAACAGCCGCCCGGGCAGCACGTTGAGGGCGAACTCCTGCTGCCGCCGCCGGTCCCGCACCTCCTGCCGTACCACGGCCGCGATCAGCACGAGGCCGAGGAGCAGTGTGAGGTTGTGGTAGTTGGTGTTCGGGCCGACCTCGGGCAGGAAGCCGTTGCCGATCTTCTGCAGCCCGTCCGGGAACGGGCCGAGGGTCTGCCCCTTGAGCAGGATCTCCGTCAGACCGCGGAACAGCAGCATCCCGGCGAGGGTGACGATGAACGACGGTATGCCGAGATACGCGATCAGGAACCCCTGGACCGAGCCCGCCACCGCGCCCACCAGCAGACACAGCACCAGGGCGAGGGGCCACGCCACATGATGGCTGACCGTCAGCACGGCGGCGAACGAGCCGACGAACGCCGTCAGCGAACCGACCGAGAGGTCGATGTGCCCCGCGATGATCACCAGCATCATGCCGATCGCGAGGATCAGGATGTAGCTGTTCTGCAGCACCAGGTTGGAGACGTTGCGCGGCAGCAGCAGGTCCCCGCCGGTCCAGATCTCGAAGAGGACGACGATCAGGCCGAGCGCGATCAGCATGCCGTACTGCCGCATGTTGCGGCGCAGACCGTTCAGCATCAGCTGGAGCAGACCCTCGTCGCCGGCCGATCCGCTTCTGCCCGGCGGCGCGGGGGCCGGGGTCTTCGCGGTCACATCGGCGCTCATCGCGTCACCTCTTTGTCCTTCGTCATATGGCGCATCAGCACTTCCTGCGTGGCCTCGGCCCGCGGCACCTCACCGGTCAGCCTTCCGGCGGCCATCGTGTAGATGCGGTCGCACATACCGAGCAGCTCCGGCAGCTCGGAGGAGATGAAGACGACCGCCTTGCCCTGGGCGGCCAGCCGGTCGATGACCGTGTAGATCTCGAACTTGGCACCCACGTCGATACCGCGCGTGGGCTCGTCCAGGATCAGCACATCGGGCCCCGAGAAGATCCACTTGCTGAGGACGACCTTCTGCTGGTTGCCTCCGGACAGCTTGCCCACCGGCTCGAAGACGGTCGGCGCCTTGATGTTCATGGACTTCCGGTAGCCCTCGGCGACCTGCCGTTCCTCGTGCTCGTCGACCACGCCCCGCTTCGCCACCTTCTTCAGCGCGGTCAGCGAGATGTTCCGGTTGATCGTGTCGATGAGGTTCAGTCCGTAGTGCTTGCGGTCCTCGGTGACGTACGCGATACCGTGTCCGACCGCCTCGGCGACGGTCTTCGTACGGATCTCCCGGCCGTCCTTGAGCACCGTGCCGCTCGCGTGGCGGCCGTAGGCGCGCCCGAAGACGTTCATCGCCAGTTCGGTGCGCCCGGCGCCCATCAGTCCCGCGATGCCGACGATCTCTCCGCGCCGCACCTGGATCGACACATCGTCGACGACCTTGCGCTGCTGGTCGATCGGGTGGAACACCGTCCAGTTGCGGATCTCCAGCGCCGGGGCCGCGTCCTCCTCGGCCTCGTGCGGAGTGCGCTCGGGGAAGCGGTGGTCGAGGTCGCGGCCCACCATGCCGGCGATGATCCGCTCCTCGGTCGTTTCCGGCGCCTTCACATCGAGTGTCTCGATGGTGCGTCCGTCGCGCAGGATGGTCACCGAGTCGGCGACCCGGCGGATCTCGTTCAGCTTGTGGGAGATGATGATCGAGGTGATGCCCTGGTTCTTCAACTCCAGGATGAGATCGAGGAGTTTGCCGCTGTCCTCGTCGTTCAGGGCCGCCGTCGGCTCATCGAGGATGAGCAGCTTCACCGACTTCGACAGCGCCTTCGCGATCTCCACCAGCTGCTGCTTGCCCACGCCGATGTCGGCGACCCGGGTCTCCGGGTGCTCGTCGAGACCGACGCGGCGCAGCAGTTCCGTGGCGTGCTTGAGGGTGTCGTTCCAGTTGATGAAGCCGCGCGTGGCGTGCTCGTTGCCGAGGAAGATGTTCTCGGCGATGGACAGGAACGGCACCAGCGCCAGCTCCTGATGGATGATGACGATGCCGTGCTGCTCGCTCGCCCGGATGTCCCTGAAGCGGCAGATCTCCTCCTCGAAGAGGATCTCGCCTTCGTAGGTGCCGTGCGGATGGACGCCGGAGAGCACCTTCATCAAGGTGGACTTCCCGGCGCCGTTCTCCCCGCAGATGGCGTGGACCTCGCCCTGACGGACGGTCAGGGTGACGTCCGACAGCGCCTTGACGCCGGGAAAGGTCTTGACGATCGAGCGCATTTCCAGGACGGGTCCCGCCATGGTCGTGCCTTCCAATCAGTGTGGGGTCGGGTACGGCCGCGGGGTCACTTGAGCTCGGCGTCGGTGTAGTAGCCGCCCTTGACCAGGGTCTCCTCGTAGTTGGTCTTGTCGACGCTCACCGGCTGCAGCAGGTACGACGGGACGACCTTCGCGCCGTTGTCGTAGGTCTTGGAGTCGTTGACCTCGGGCTTCTTGCCGGCCAGCACGTCGTCGACCATCGTCGAGGCGACCTCGGCGAGCTTGCGGGTGTCCTTGTAGACGGTCTGCGTCTGCTCACCGGCGATGATCGACTTCACCGAGGCCAGCTCGGCGTCCTGGCCGGTGACGACCGGGAGCGGCTTGCTCTTGCTGCCGTAGCCGTCCGACTTCAGCGAGGACAGCACGCCGATGGAGATGCCGTCGTACGGCGACAGGACGGCGTCGACCTTCTGGCTCTTGTACGAGGAGGTGAGGATGTCGTCCATGCGCTTCTGCGCGGTGGCGCCGTCCCAGCGCAGGGTGGTGACCTTGTTGAGCGCGGTCTGGCCGGAGCGGACGACCAGCTTCTTGCTGTCCATGTACGGCTTCAGGACGCTCATCGCGCCGTTGAAGAAGTACTTGGTGTTGTTGTCGTCGTTGGAGCCGGCGAACAGCTCGATGTTGAAGGGGCCCTTGCCGTCCTTCAGGCCGAGCTTGTCGACGATGTAGCCCGCCTGCAGTTCGCCGACCTTCGTGTTGTCGAAGGAGGCGTAGTAGTCGACGTTCTTGGTACCGAGGATCAGCCGGTCGTAGGCGATGACCGGGATGTGGGCGTCGGCGGCCTCCTGGAGCACGTTGTTCAGCGACTTGTTGTCGATGGCCGCGATGATCAGGCCCTTGACGCCCTGGGTGATCAGGTTCTCGATCTGCGAGACCTGGGTGTCCGGGTCGTCCTCGCCGTAGACGAGCTTGGTCTTGTAGCCCTTGGCCTGGAGGTTCTTGACGACGTTGTTGCCGTCGGAGATCCAGCGCTCGGAGGACTTCGTCGGCATCGCGATGCCGATCGTGCCGCCCTTGGCGCTCCCCTTGTCCTCCTTGCTGCCGCCCTCGCTGTTCTGGCCGCAGGCGGACAGGGTCAGGGCGAGGGAGGCGGCTGCGGCTGTCGCGGCGAGAGCGGCTCTACGAGTGCGCATGGCTGATCAGTCCTCGTTCTTCTCGTCGTTGAGTGGGGTGACATCAGTGGGAAACCGGTGCAGCGGGCCGGGCAGCCGGGAGCCGAGCGGCGCCATGTCGCCGTCCGCGCCGTGCCGGGCGAGCAGGTCGAGAGCGAGCCGGCCGCGCCGCACCCGCTCCCGGGCGGTGTCCAGGGTCAGGTCCCGCAGATGGGTGCCGTACGGGTAGATCCCGGGGGCCTTGGACAGACCGAACTTCAGATACAGCGGTGCGCCGCGCCGGATGAGCTCGGCGACCTCGTACATCCGCACATAGCCGCCGAGGTCGTCGGGGGCCTCGATGTACATGTCCATGGGGGCGGCGGAGACCCGCCGGATCTCGGTGAGGTGATCGAGCGTCAGGTCGCTCGGCACGTTGACGGAGTCGGCACCGAGGTGCTCGAAGACGGAGTACGACGCCGGGTTGACCGGCCCGATGAGCGCGGACACCTTGAGGGTGGTGTCGGCCGGGATGATCCCCGCCGTGCGCGCCCGGTGCAGCGTCCACAGCACCCCCTCGTCGGCGACGAGCAGGCACTTGACGCCCAGTTCCGCGGCCCGGACGGCGTCCTCGACACAGCCGGCGACGGCGTCGTGGCCGCGGGCGCGCAGCCCGGCCCCGCGCGAGTCGGTGCGTACGGAGCCGCCGATGTCCCAGGTCCCGCGCGGCCCCGTGAACAGGCACAGCTCGATGTCGCGCTCACCGGTCGCCTCGACCATCTCGGTGATCTCGGCGTCGGTCAGCATCCACACCCCGCTGCCCTGGCTGATGCGGTGGATGGGCACGTCGAGCCGGGAGGACTCCTTGAGGACCACGGCCAGCGCCTCGGGTCCCTCGCACGAGGGGATCTCGGTGCGCCAGCGGCCACCTCCGGGGAAGGCGTGCGGAGAGGCGTCGGCGGGGGAAGGGACGGGAGCGCCCAGGCCGAGCGCGGCGAGCACCTGCTCACCGGGCCTGCGGGCTGCCGTAGCGGAGTCGGTCACAAGGCGTCCTTCATGTTCGGTATTTCGGACAACGTTCGTGTCGTGGGGCGTGGAGAGGCCGGGTGGTACGCCGGCACGGAACTCGTCGGGTGATTCCGTGCCGGCGTACGGTCCGGGAGTGTCAGGGACGCAGCAGGACCTTGCCGACCTTCGGATCGCCGGACCCCACCAGTTCCATGGCCTGCGGGAACCCGTCGAGCGGCAGTTCGTGTGTGATCAGGGGCAGCGGATCGAGCAGCCCGGCGCCGAAGACCCGGACCGTGTGCGCCCAGGCGTCCGGCGGCGCCCCGAACACGGTGTGCACCTCCAGTTGCCGTACGACGAGATCGGTGGGGTCGAGGCCCTCGGCGCCGGGTGCCGGGATGCCGGTGAGGACGAGGCGTCCGCCGCGCCTGGGCAGGGCCGCTGCGGTGCGCGCGGCGGAAGCGGACCCGGCGGTCTCGATGACGACGTCGAAGCCGGCCGGAAGGTGCTGGTCCCGGGTGCGGAAGTCAGTGGCGCCGAACTGCCGGGACAGTGCCTCGCGGTCGTCGCGGGTGCCGACCACCAGCAGCTCGGCCGGGGAGAGGGCCTTGAGGAACTGCACGGCGAACATGCCGAGCGTGCCGGTGCCCACCACGGCGACGCGCTCGCCGGGCCGGGCGTTCGCCTTCAGCGCGGCGGCCGCGATACAGGCGGCGGGCTCCAGCAGGGCCGCCGCCGTCAGGTCGGCGTCCTCGGGGAGGACGTGCAGCAGACGGGCCGGGAGTGTGAGGGTGGCGGCCATCGCGCCCGGCTGGGTGAAGCCCGTCTCCTCGTACCCCGATGTGCACAGGGTCGTCTCGCCCGCGTGACAGCGGTCGCACACCTGGCAGTTGCGGAAGCCCTCCCCGACGGTTGCGCGGCCGACGAGTGCCTCGGGCACTCCGGCGCCGACCGCTTCGACGGTGCCGGACCACTCGTGACCGGGCACGAGGGGATAACGGACGTAGCCCTCGGGCCGGTTGCCCTGGAAGACCTCGCGGTCGCTGCCGCAGATGCCGACGGCGTGCACCCGTACGAGCGCCTCTCCGGGGCCCGGCGCCACCGGTTCGTGGCGGGCCAGACGGTGCACGCCCGGCGCCTCGACGACGACCTCGGTGCTCACTGCGTCCCCTTCGGCTTGCGCTGCTCCCAGCCCTCGGCCCACAGGTCGAACCGGGCCTGCTGCTGCGGGAACTCGGCCGCCGCGTCGGTGTCCAGCTCCACACCGAGCCCGGGGGCGTCGGAGAGGTGGAAGTAGCCGTCGACGACCTCGGGCGCGCCCTTGACCACCTTCTTGATGTCCGCGTCCGCGAAGTCGTTGAAGTGCTCGAGGATCTTGAAGTTCGGGGAGGTGAAGCCGACCTGGAGGGAGGCGGCGGTGAGCACGGAGCCACCCACGTTGTGCGGGGCCACCAGCATGTAGTGGGTCTCGGCCGTGGCGGCCAGCTTCCGGGTCTCCCAGATGCCGCCGATGTGGCCGACGTCCGGCTGGAGGATGTCGGCGGCCTGGTTCTCGAACAGCTCGCGGAACTCGATGCGGTCGTGGATGCGTTCGCCGGTGGCGACCGGGATGTCGACCTTCGCGGCGACCTTCTCCAGCGCCTTGAGGTTCTCGGGAGGCACCGGCTCCTCCAGCCAGGCCGGCTTGAACGGCGCGAGCTCGTGGGCGAGCCGGACGGCCGTGGCCGGGGAGAAGCGGCCGTGCATCTCCAGCATCAGCTCGGTCTCCGGGCCGATGGCGTCGCGGACGGCCTCGATGAGGGAGACGGAGTAGAGGGTCTGCTCGTGGTCGAGCTCGAAGTGGCCGGTGCCGAACGGGTCTATCTTCAGGGCCCGGTAGCCGCGGGCGACGACCTCCTGGGCGGCCTTGTGGTACGCCTCGGGTGTCCGTTCCGTCGTGTACCACCCGTTGGCGTAGGCCTTGACCCGGTCGGTGACCTTTCCGCCGAGGAGCTGCCAGACGGGGACGCCGAGTGCCTTGCCCTTGATGTCCCAGCAGGCCATCTCGACGACCGCGATGCCCGACATCACGATCTCGCCCGCCCGGCCGTAGTCGCCGTACTTCATCCGGCGGACCAGCTCTTCCACCGCGAACGGGTCGGAACCGAGAATGTGGTTGGCCTCCGCCTCGCGCAGATAGCCGATCAGCGCGTCCGTGTGGCCGAGCATCCGGGTCTCTCCGACTCCGGTGACGCCCTCGTCGGTGTGCACCTGGACGTAGGTCAGGTTGCGCCATGGCGTCCCGACCACGTGTGTGCTGATTCCGGTGATGCGCACGGCAGTTGCCCCTCGCTGCTCGGACGGTGTTTCGTCGGCTCAGACTGGCGTGTTCGAAATTTCGTCACGCGTTCGAAATGCTGGCGTGACAGTAAGGAGGGGGTGGCGGGGGTGTCAATGGGGTGTACGCATAACGGTTTCGGCAAGCGATCCCGGGAACGCCGTAGCACTCCGTGTTCAACTCGCCACACCGTTCAGGGTGGTTCAGCACACAACTTTCACAGCTGCCCCTAGGAACGTTACCCGTGCGGAATTTAGTCTTCCCGCGTCATGGACTATTGCCACCCGTGCCGAAGGCACCTCAATGGCGCCCTCGCCTGCCCGGGGTGCGGCACACCTGTCGAAGAACTGCACGCGTACGCCGCCGCGGAGGAGGAGGGCAAACACCCCGACGGCGACGGTTACGAGGGATACGACGGCACGGACGGTTCCGAGGAACCCGAGGTGCCGTACGAGGACGAACCCGCGCGGCCCGGGCGGTCGCAGGGCCGGCGGCGGTCGAAGGGGCGCGTCGCCTCGGGCGACGGTGACGGCGCTCCCGAGGGACGGGCCGGGCGTCGCGACCGCAAGGCCGCGGCCCATCGCCGGCGGCGCAGACGGGTGCTGTTCGTGGGCGCCGGGCTGCTGCTGGCGGCGGGTGCCCTGAGTTTGGCCGAACTCGGCATAGAGGCGCCCGGGACCACTCCGAAGACCGCGGCCGCCGGGGACGCGACGGCGGACGGCGGCGCCTCCGTGAAGGAGAGCACCGCGATGCCCGATGGCGGCGGTGCGACCTCGATCTCCGCATCGACCTCCGCGTCTCCGTCGGAGTCCGCCAAGGGCAAGAAGGACGACAAGAAGAAGGCCGACAAGGAGACACCGTCGCCGACCGCGACGGTCCTCCCGACCCGCACGGTCCAGGCCCCCCAGCCGGCGCCGTCGTCCACGCCGAGCAGCGCTCCGGCGACGAAGCCGCCTTCGGCCAGCCCGACTCCGCGACCGTCGCCGACGAAAACCTGCAACCGTTTCCTGTGGTGGTGCACCTGAGCGGTCCGCGGGTCGAACGGATGCGCCGCTCGGCTTCCGGGCCGCAGGGTTGTCCCCGGCGCCCGGCT
Source organism: Streptomyces sp. NPDC046900 (assembly GCF_040644975.1). Lineage (NCBI taxonomy): Bacteria > Bacillati > Actinomycetota > Actinomycetes > Kitasatosporales > Streptomycetaceae > Streptomyces > Streptomyces sp. NPDC046900. The sequence goes on from NZ_JBEYXD010000003.1 coordinate 89,822, forward strand.
TCCGGGGGCGCCTGAGCCTGCGCGCCGGGCGGCCGCGGCGGGTGACCGCGCGGTGCCCTACGCCCCCAGCATCCGGCGGAGCAGGTCCCGCAGGGACAGCCGTTCGGCGTCGGACAGTCCCGCCAGCGGCTCGCGGGCGAAGTCGAGGGAGTCGCGCAGGCCGCGCGCGACCCGGCGGCCCTCCTCCGTGGCCACCGCGATCTTCACACGGCGGTCGGCCGGGTCCGGGTGGCGCTCCACCAGACCCCGCGCCTCCAGCCGGTCCACGATCCCGGTGACGTTGGACGGCTCGCACTTCAGCTTCTGCGCCAGCCGCCGCATCGGCAGCGGTTCGAGCGAGAGCAGGCCGAGCAGTCGCGCCTGCGCCCCGGTCAGTGCGTGCTCGGCAGCGGCCTCCTCGTACTCCTCGTGGTAGCGGGCCACGACCGTGCCGATGAGCTCCACGACCTCCAGGGTCAGGGGGTCTATGCGGGATGTCTTCTGGGTGGCCATGGCATCCAGGCTACCCCGTTACTTGACAGCGTGAAATATTCAGGCGCATGGTTGTTTCAGGTACTGAAATACTTAGAGCCGCAGCCGTGAGGAAAGGCGCCATGACCGATTCCCCCACCCTCCCCTCCGTCAGCCGCGAATGGCACCTGGTCAGCCGCCCGGTCGGCTGGCCCAAGCCCGAGGACTTCGCCCTGGTCGAGGCGGAGATCCCGCAGCCGGGCGAGGGCCAGGTGCTCGTACGGAACAAGTACGTCTCCGTCGACCCCTACATGCGCGGCCGCATGAGCGCCGCCAAGTCGTACGCGGCCCCCTACGAGCTGGGCCGGCCGATGCAGGGCGGCGCGGTCGGCGAGGTCATCGCCTCCAACGTCGAGGGGATCGAGGCCGGCGACCACCTCCTGCACTTCCTGGCCTGGCGCGAGTACGCGGTGATGGACGGCAAGCAGGCCGTCAAGGTCGACCCCGAGGCCGCTCCGCTCTCCACCTACCTCGGCGTGCTGGGCATGACCGGCCTGACCGCCTACGCCGGTCTGCTGCGCACCGCCTCCTTCAAGGAGGGCGACTCCGTCTTCGTGTCGGGTGCCGCCGGTGCGGTCGGCAGCCAGGTGGGCCAGATCGCCAAGCTCAAGGGCGCCTCCCGGGTCATCGGTTCCGCGGGCTCCGACGAGAAGGTCAAGCTCCTGCTGGAGGAGTACGGCTTCGACGCCGCCTTCAACTACAAGAACGGTCCGGTGAGCCGGCAGCTGCGCGAGGCCGCTCCGGACGGCGTGGACGTGTACTTCGACAACGTCGGCGGAGAGCACCTGGAGGCCGCCATCGGGTCCCTCAACCGGGGCGGCCGGATCGCCGTCTGCGGCATGATCTCCGTCTACAACGACACCGAGCCCGCGCCCGGTCCGAAGAACCTCGTCCGCCTCATCCAGACCCGTGGCCGTATCGAGGGCTTCCTCGTCGGCGACCACTACGACCTGCAGCCGCAGTTCGTCCAGGAGGTCGGTCCCTGGGTTCGCTCCGGCGACCTCAAGTACCGCGAGACCGTGGTCGAGGGCATCGAGAACAACCTGGAGGCGTTCTTCGGCGTGCTGCGCGGCGACAACATCGGAAAGATGATCGTCAAGCTCTGACAGCAGCCCGCAGTTGCCCGCGGCGGCCGGTCTCGCCGCGGGCACGCTCCTCGGTGCCCGGCCGCGTGGGTAAAGTCTCCCCCATGCATGATCTCGGGGCGGGATTCGGTCATCTCCTGAAGGGCCAACGATGGGTGGCCCGGCACGGCAGGCAGTACGGCTTCGGCCTCCTGCCGGGGCTGATAACCCTGGTGCTGTACACGGCGATACTCGTCGCCCTGGCCCTGTGGGGCGACGACGCCGTCACCTGGGCCACACCGTTCGCCGACACCTGGCCGAGCCCCTGGCTCGGCCTCTTCCGCGGCTTCCTCACGGCCGTCCTGTTCGCCCTCGCCCTCCTCCTCGCCGTCCTCACCTTCACGGCGGTCACCCTTCTCGTCGGGCAGCCCTTCTACGAGAGCCTCTCGGAGCGGGTCGACCGCGATGTCTCCCCGGACGGCACCGCCCCGCAGTCGGGCCTGCCCCTCCACCGCGAACTGTGGATCTCGACGCGCGACAGCCTCCGCATCCTCGTCCGCGCGGCGCTCTGGGGCGTCCTCCTGTTCGCCCTCGGCTTCCTCCCGCTCGTCGGGCAGACCGTCGTCCCCGTGGCCGGCTTCTTCGTCACCGGCTTCTTCCTCACCGAGGAACTCACCGCCGTCGCCCTCCAGCGCCGCGGCGTGGAACTCCGCGAGCGCCTCACCCTGCTGCGCTCGCGCAAGCTGCTCGTCTGGGGCTTCGGCACGCCCCTCGGCCTGGCCTTCCTCGTCCCCTTCGTCGCGGTCTTCCTGATGCCGGGCGCGGTCGCGGGCGCCACGCTGCTGGCCCGCGACCTGCTGGGCGAGGAGTCGGCCGGGGCGGAAGACCCCAAGGGCGAGCAGGTCAGCCGCGCCTGACGCCGAACGCGGTGTCCGCGGCCACCGTCACGATGGACCTCACCTGGGCGATGATGTCGAGCCGGTTGCGTACGAACTCGGGGTCGGTGACCGTGCCGGTCGCCGGGTCCGTGTTGCCCGTCCCGAACTGCAGGACCGGGGTGTGGACATGCCCGCCCGGCAGCGTGTCGTGCAGCCCGAGCCGGTCCCGCAGCAGCGTCGCCGGGTAGGCGATCTCGTTCGAGAGGTAGTCGCCGCCGCCCCCGGCCCGGGCCACCGAGCCGGCCGTCGGTCCGTCCGGCCGTACGACGGGAGCCGTGCCGCCCGCCGGGATCTCGGTCACCTCGGTGTGGTCGTACACGGGGAAGCGCCCGGTGTCCGCGGCGACGATCGCCCGGTACGGGAGGGTGGTCGACGTCCACTGCGGCTGCGTGGCGGGGTCCGCGACCGGGACGGTCCCCGTCCGGCCGATGGTGTCGTTGTCGGGGAAGCCGCCCCGCCAGGCCCCGTTGGTGCGCTCGACGTCGAAGCGGCCGATCCGGCCCTGGCTCACGGTGGTGAACAGGTCGGCCTTCGGCAGGTACGGCCGCAGCGTCCGCTCGACCTCACCGTCGGTGAAGTCCTGCCAGCGCACCGGGAACACCACGGTCTCGATGCGCGCCGGGCCGTGGGCCGTCTCGATCGTGGTGCCGTCCAGGGCGAGCGCGGTGGCCCCGGAGGGGTTGGAGATCCGGATGTCCCGGTCCAGCGTGAACGGGTCGAACCCGGTCAGCAGGATCCGCTGCACACCCTTGCCGGGCGGGTAGCGCACGGTGTCCTGGCCGCGCGAGGTCACCTCCAGCTCGGACAGGAGCCGTGCCCGCTGGGTGCCGGTGAGACCGAACCGCGGCTCCCAGGTCCGCACTTCCCGGGTCATCCCCAACCGCGCCCAGTACAGCGGCCGGTCGTCGTCCCTGCTGAGGTCGCCGCCGGTCGCGCCCCGGCCCTGTGCCCGGTCGACGGCCCGCCGCCACAGCGAAGACCCCTGCCGGGCGACGACCCGCTCGGCCTGTGCGTAGGAGTGGGTCTTCGCCAGCGCCCGCGCCAACTCCGGGGCCATGGAGTCGAATCCGGAGCGCTTCAGGATCTCCTGCGGGACGGCCCGGTCGAGCCGCTGCTCCTCGGCGGTCGTGGCGGCGGGTTCGGCGGTCGCCGTCTGCGGGGCCGTGAGCCCAGCGAGCAGGGCCAGTCCCAGGACGCCGCTCCGCACACGTAGGGAAGTCAAGGGAGTTCAGGTCCTTCCGTCGCAGTGGGGTGCGTGGTGCCGGACGGGCGCAGTATCGCGTGGCGGCCGTGGCGGGTGCCACGGTGCGGGACTCAGACGGGCAGCCGCGCCGCCGCCTCGCGGAGCGCTTTCACGAACGCCTCCGCGGCGGGAGTCAGGGACCGCCCCCGGGCCGTCGCCGCGTACACCGCGCGCGCCGGCGCCGCCTCGTCCAGGACCGGGAGCAGTACGACGTCCGGGCGCACCGAGTCCGCCGCCAGGGCCGGGACCAGGGCCACGCCGAGACCGGCCGCGACGTACCGAGCTTGGCTGCCCACTCGGCCACGACGTGCGCGATACGCGGCCGGAAGCCGTGGCGCAGGGCCGCGTCGAGGAGGGAGCCCTCGGGGCGGGGGTGCCGGATATCGAGTCGTCATCGGCGAGTTGGAGCAGTCGCACCGGGCCGCCGTCGGCGAGCGGGTTCCGTCCATCACGGCCACCAGCAACGGGGCGGCGCGCTCGGGAGTCAGGCCGCTCGGCAGCCGCTCCCGTACTCGGCGCGCAGCATCGCCGCCATGCTCGTGCGCACGCCGCGGTACCGCTCGGTGAAGTACCCGCGCGCCGGGTGCCCCTCCGTGACGCTTTCTCCGAGCAGCGCCGCGAACGTCTGCACGATTCCGGGCCGCATCGCGTTGTACTCGATGAGCGCGGCGAGCAGGTCCACACGCCACCGGCCGTCGGGTACCGCGTCCCACTGGTCCCGCTCCTTGAGCACCGTGACCAGCAGCGCGTTTTTCGTCGGGAAATAGTGCAGCAGCCCCTGCTGGGTCAGGCCCACCCGCTCGGCGACCGCCGCCATGCTCGCTCCGCGGTAGCCGCGCTCGGCGATCACTTCCAAGGCCGCACGCACGCTCTCCGCGCGCCGTTCCTCCCTCCTGGACCTGGCGGCACGGCGTCACGGTACGACATGCGTATCGCCCGCATGTCGCGGCAGGACCACGAGATCTGTCGCTCCACAGGCGGCGACCGGTACGCCATGCGGGTGCGAGGTCCGGGGTGTGAACTCGAACGCCTGGTCGTTTGTGAAGGGTTCGTACGAGATCCAGGCCCGGCCCTCGATCGCGGACCACCGGCTCACGACGGGGATTAACGTCTGATCCGGGGCAGGCCTCCCCGCGAGCAGCCCCGGTCCGGGACCTGACCCCTGGACCGGGGCTCGGGGCGTTGCGGGGCCGGTGCCGCGCGGCACGAGCGGCTAGGCCCGTACCCCGAAGGCGTACACCGTCTCCGAGCGGTACACCTCACCCGGTCGCAGGACGGTGCTCGGGAAGTCCGGCCGGTTCGGGGAGTCCGGGAAGTGCTGCGTCTCCAGCGCGATCCCGTCGCCGGGGGCGAACGGGGCGCCGAGGTGGTCCGCGGTGTAGAGCTGGAGCCCGGGCTCGGTCGTGGCCACGGTGAGCACCCGCCCGGATGCCGGATCGTGCAGTTCGGCGACCTCTTCCGGGGTCGCGGTCACGCCCTTGTCGAGCACGAAGTTGTGGTCGTAGCCCACGCCGGTCTTGCGCGCCGTGCGGAAGTCGAAGCGGGTGCCCGTCACGTCCGCCGGTTCGCCTGCCGGGATCAGGTCCCCGTCCACCGGGGTGATCCGGGATGCGACGATGCGCAGTTCGTGCCCGCCCGCATGCCCCGAACCGGACAGGTTCCAGTAGGAGTGGTTGGTGAGGTTGACGACGGTCGTCGCGTCCGTGACCGCCTCGTAGGCGATCCGCAGCGCGCCCCGCGCATCGAGGGTGCAGGTCGCCGAGACCTCCAGCCGGCCGGGGAAGCCCTCCTCGCCGCGCGGGCTCACCCGGGACAGCCGTACGCCGTGCTCGACCGGCTCCACGTCCCACAAGCGCTTGTCGAATCCGCGTGCACCGCCGTGCAGCGAGTTCGGCCCGTCGTTCGGCCCGAGTGCGTAGCTCCGGCCGCCCAGCGGGAAGCGGGCACCCCCGATGCGGTTGGCGTACCGGCCCACCAGCGCACCGAGATACGGCTCCGGATGCTCCAGATAGCCGTTCAGCCCGGGGAAGCCCAGCACCACGTCCGCCCGGCGCCCGTCCCGGTCGGGGATCTCCACCGACTGCACGATCCCGCCGTACGACAGGACCCGCACGCGCACCCCGTCCCGCTCGAGCGTCCAGCGGCGTACCGGGGTGCCGTCGGGAAGTGTGCCGAAAAGTTCGCTCATGTGGGAAACACTAGGTCACGGGGTCCTTCGCCGTGACGGTGCGGTAGGCGATCTCCGCGAGCCGTGCCTGACCGTTCCTGCTCGGGTGGAACCAGTCCCATTGGCTGAGCTGGTCGGTGCCGAAGCGGTAGTCGAAGACCGCGTTGCCGTCGAAGCGGCACCTCCGGTCCCGCGCGCACACCTCTCTCAGGACCTTGTTGTACGCCTCCACGCGGGCCTGCACCTTGTCGCGCCGCTTCGTCGCCGCCTCGTCCAGCGCGTCCGCGTTGCCCAGCATCGACGGGCAGATCCCCAGCTTCCACACCTCCTTGCCGATCGGGCTGGTGCGGCCCTGCGACCACAGCCGCTTCAGGTTCGGCACGCTGGAGACGTAGACCTGCGCCTTGGGCTGCTCATCACGCAGTGCCGCCATCGCCTCCTCGAACTGGGCGCGGAAGCCGGCGACCGAGGTCATCGCGGAGGGGGAGGGCCGGCAGGCGTCGTTGGCGCCGACCATCACGGTCACCAGCTCCGGTTTCCGCCGCGCGGCCTGCACCATCTGCCCGGCCAGATCGGACATCCGGGCCCCGGTCACGGCGTAGTTCCAGCTCTTGAGGGCGGCCCCGGCCGCCCCGAGCAGCCGTACCGCGAGGCTGCCGACGCCGGCGTCGCTGCCCGTCGCCCACGAGACCTCGGGGCAGTCGGACAGCACGTTGCACGCGTCGAAGCCGCGGGTGATGGAGTCGCCGACGGCGGCGATCGAGCCCGGGGAGCGGTTCCAGAGCGGCGCCGGCCTCGGGGACGGCCGCGACTGCTCGGTGGTCGTCTGCGAAGCGGTGCCGTCGCCCCCTGAGGCGTCGCAGCCGGCGAGCCCGAGAAGAGCCGCCGCCGTGACCGCCACCACGGTCCGTGGGCGGTGGCTTCGCTTCCGCATTCTGGTCCCCTCGTTCGTTGTCCATGGCCCGGCGGTCGATGGACGCCCTCGTTCGGCAGCGCTTCGGACACGCTCGGTCAGTCGCGCGTCCCCTTGGGTGAAACCTCGGCGTTAACGGCCGTCCGGACCGACGGTACGTCACACTCCTTGCGCCGCAGCACGGTAGCCTCGCCCCGTGGCCGCTCTGCCACGCACGTTCCGTAAAGTTACAAGATGTCGCGGTCTGCCCGGAGGTTCAGGTGACGACACGTGGAGTCCTGTACGTACACTCCGCGCCACGCGCACTGTGCCCGCACGTCGAGTGGGCGGTCGCGGGCGTGCTGGGCACGCGCGTCAACCTCGACTGGATCCGGCAGCCCGCGGCTCCCGGCACCTGGAGATCCGAGTTCTCCTGGCAGGGCGAGCCCGGCACCGCCTCCAAGCTTGCCTCCGCCCTGCGCGGCTGGCAGTTGCTGCGCTTCGAGGTGACCGCGGAACCGTGCCCGACCGCCGAGGGCGAGCGCTACAGCTGCACCCCCGACCTCGGTATCTTCCACGCCGTCACCGGCATCCACGGCGACATCCTGATCCCCGAGGACCGGCTGCGCGCCGCCCTGGTGCGCTCCCAGCGCGGCGAGACGGACCTCGAGGCCGAACTCGCCAGACTGCTCGGCAAGCCCTGGGACGACGAGCTGGAGCCGTTCCGCTACGCGGGTGAAGGCGCCCCGGTGCGGTGGCTGCACCAGGTCGTCTGAAGAGCACCTGACGACGGCTGAACGGCACGCGACGACAGCCGAAAGGCCCCCGCCGAGCGGCGGGGGCCCTTCATGCGTGACGGGGACGGCGCGCGTCAGACCGTGCGGAACGCCAGGACGACGTTGTGGCCGCCGAAGCCGAACGAGTCGTTCAGCGCGGCGATCCGGCCCTCCACCGGCAGCTTGCGGGCCTCGCCGCGGACGACGTCGGCGTTGGCCTCCGCCTCGGGGTCGATGTTCTCGATGTTGATTGTCGGCGGGGCGACGCGGTGGTACAGCGCGAGGACGGTCGCCACCGACTCCACTCCGCCCGCGCCACCGAGCAGATGACCGGTCATCGACTTGGTCGCGGACACCGCGATGTGGTCCGCGTCGTCGCCGAAGACCTTGCGCAGCGCCTTCAGCTCGGCCACGTCACCGGCCGGCGTCGAGGTGGCGTGCGCGTTGACGTGCATGACCTCGGCCGGGTTCAGGTCGGTGTTGTCGAGCAGGTTCTGCAGGGCGTGCGAGATGCCGCGGCCCTCGGGCTCGGGCTGCACGATGTCGTGGCTGTCGGCGGAGATGCCCTGGCCGACCGCCTCCGCGTAGACACGGGCACCGCGCTTGGCGGCGTGGTCGGCGGACTCCAGGACCAGGACGCCCGCACCCTCGCCGAGGACGAAGCCGTCCCGGTCGGTGTCGTAGGGACGCGAGGCGCCCTGCGGGTCGTCGTTGTTCTTGGACATCGCCATCATGTTGCCGAACGCGGCGATCGGCAACGGGTGGATCGCGGCCTCCGTACCGCCGGCGACGACGACGTCGGCGCGGCCGGTGCGGATCATCTCGATGGCGTAGCCGATGGCCTCGGCGCCCGACGCGCACGCGGAGACCGGGGTGTGCACACCGGCACGGGCGCCCACGGCCAGACCCACGTTCGCGGACGGGCCGTTCGGCATCAGCATCGGCACGGTGTGCGGGGAGACCCGGCGGACGCCCTTCTCCCTCAGTACGTCGTACTGGTCGAGCAGCGTGGTGACACCGCCGATGCCGGAGGCGATGACGGCACCGAGACGGTCGGGGTCGATGCTCGAGTCCTCACCCGCCTTGTCGGTGAAACCGGCGTCCGCCCAGGCCTCCTTGGCCGCGATCAGCGCGAACTGCGCGGAGCGGTCAAGGCGTCGGGCCTGGGGCCGCGGGATGACCTCGGACGGCTCCACGGCGATCTGCGCGGCGATGCGGACCGCCTGCTCGGCGGCCCACTCCTGCTCGAGGGGGCCGACACCGGACTTGCCGGCGACGAGGCCCTCCCAGGTAGAGGCCGCGTCGCCACCCAGCGGTGTGGTTGCGCCGATACCGGTGACGACCACGGTGCGATTGGTCGAGCTCACGGGAATTCTTTCTCCAACGGATGCGAGGATTCAGCGGCGCCACCGCCGGGTGGCGAGGCGACGGCCCGAAGGCCGGGCCACCGGCCCGGCGTTGGGCAGTCTGCCCAGGTTGATCGGTTGATCAGGCCTGGTGCTTGAGGATGTACTCGGCGGCGTCACCGACGGTCTTGAGGTTCTTGACGTCGTCGTCGGGGATCTTCACGTCGAAGCGCTCCTCGGCGGCGACGACGACCTCGACCATGGACAGCGAGTCGACATCCAGGTCGTCGGTGAAGGACTTGTCCAGCTGGACGTCCTCGGTGGGGATCCCGGCGATCTCGTTCACGATCTCGGCGAGACCGGCGACGATCTCTTCCTGAGTGGCGGCCATGTCAGGCGCTCCTTCGTATGTATCCAGAGGGTGTGGCGCCCACCGCGTCAGCGGCAGGTGCTTGCAGTTCCCGTGTCGGACCGCTTGATCCGGCACGGAGTGCCTAGGGGAGGGTAACGACCGTCGCGGCGTACACGAGACCCGCCCCGAAGCCGATGACGAGCGCGGTGTCGCCGCTCTTCGCCTCGCCGGTCGCCAGGAGCCGCTCCATCGCGAGCGGGATCGAGGCGGCCGAGGTGTTGCCGGTGGTGCGCACGTCGCGGGCGACCATGACGTGCTCCGGCAGTTTGAGAGTCTTCACCATCGAGTCGATGATCCGCACGTTCGCCTGATGCGGGATGAAGACGTCCAGGTCGTCCGCGGTGATCCCGGCCGCGTCCAGCGCCTGCTGGGCGACCTTCGCCATCTCGAACACGGCCCAGCGGAACACCGCCTGGCCCTCCTGGGTGATCGCGGGGAACTTGACGTTGCCCTCGCTGTCCACCGGGAGCCCGGAGACATCGGCCGTGGAGGTCCCGCCGATCGAGCCGATCCGGGCGTGGAACTCGTTCCAGGGCACCGTCTGCTTGATCGTCTCGGACTTGTCGCCCTCCGAACCCCACACCGTCGGGCCGATGTGCGGCTCTTCGGCGGGGCCCACGACGACCGCGCCCGCACCGTCGCCGAACAGGAAGGCGGTGGCCCGGTCCTCCAGGTCGGTCAGGTCCGAGAGGCGCTCCACGCCGATGACGAGGACGTACTGCGCGGACCCCTCGACGATCATGCCCTTGGCGAGCGTGAGGCCGTAGCCGAAGCCCGCGCAGCCGGCCGAGATGTCGAACGCGGCGGCCTTGTTCGTACCGAGCTTGTCGGCGATCTCGGTGGCGATGGCCGGGGTCTGGCTGAAGTGCGAGACGGTGGAGACGACGACCGCACCGATCTGCTCGGCGTCGATCCCGGCGTCGGCGATCGCCTTGCCGGACGCCTCGATGGACATCGCGGCGACGGTCTCCTCGTCGTTCGCCCAGTGCCGGGTCTCGATGCCGGAACGCGAGCGGATCCACTCGTCGGAGGAGTCGATCTTCTCCAGGATCACCTCGTTGGGGACCACCCGGACGGGGCGGTAGCCGCCGACGCCGAGGATGCGCGCGTAGGGAGCGCCCTTCGGTGCCTTGATCTTCGACATGCTCACGGGTCTCCTGATCAGGCGCTGTGCTCGGCGATGAGCTCGCGAGCAGCGTCGAGGTCGTCGGGGGTCTTCAGGGCCAGCGTCGTGACGCCGGGCAGCGCTCGCTTGGCAAGGCCGGTCAGGGTGCCGCCGGGGCACACCTCGATCAGCGCGGTCGTGCCCAGCTTCTCGAAGGTCTCCATGCACAGGTCCCAGCGGACCGGGTTGGCGACCTGGCCGACCAGGCGCTGGAGCACCTCGGGGCCGGTCTCGACGGCCTGCCCGTCCTTGTTCGAGACGTAGGTGACCTTCGGCTCCGCGGGCGCCAGCGCCTCGGCGGCGTGCGCCAGGGCGTCGACCGCGGGGGCCATGTGGTGGGTGTGGAAAGCGCCCGCGACCTTCAGCGGGACGACACGGCGCACTCCCTCGGGCTTGTCGGCCTCGAGGGCGGCGAGCTGCTCCAGGGTGCCGGCGGCGACGATCTGCCCGGCGCCGTTCACGTTGGCCGGGGTCAGACCGAGCCTCTCCAGATGCGGGATCGTCGTCGTCGGCTCGCCGCCGAGCAGCGCCGACATGCCCGTGGGCGTGATGGCGGCGGCGTCGGCCATGGCCAGCCCGCGCCGGCGGACGAGCGTCAGGGCGGCCGCGTCCTCGAGGACGCCCGCGAAGACGGCGGCGGTGATCTCACCGACACTGTGGCCGGCGACCGCCCCGGGAACGATGTCACCGAGTGCCGCGGCGGACAGCAGACCGGCGGCGACCAGCAGCGGCTGGGCCACGGCGGTGTCCCTGATGGCGTCGGCGTCGGCCTCCGTGCCGTAGTGGGCGAGGTCGAGCCCGATGGCGTCCGACCAGGCGGCGACACGGTCGGCGGCGCCGGGGAGTTCGAGCCAGGGAGTCAGGAAGCCGGGCGTCTGGGCGCCCTGGCCGGGAGCGACGAGTACGAGCACTCTCACACTCTCTCTTGGGGACGGCCAAAGCCGCCCGTGAGGACAGGGACGAAGAACCGCAGGGGGTTTTGTGGGCCTCCGACAAAAGACTAGTTCTGGGGTTCCCCCTCGGTCAGCCGCCCCAGGATGAGTGCGATCCGCAACGTGAACGCGGAGCGTACATCAGACGGCGACCAGCCGGTGACGTCAGTCACACGTCGGAGCCGGTAGCGCACGGTGTTCGGATGAACGAAGAGCATCCTTGCGGCGCCTTCGAGACTTGACGCCTGTTCCAGGTAGACGCTCAGGGTTTCCAGGAGAGCCGAGCCCGCCTCTTCCAGCGGTCTGTAGATCTCCTCCACCAGTTGTTCGCGCGCGCTCGGATCTCCGGCGATCGCGCGCTCCGGGAGCAGATCGTCGGCCAGTACCGGCCGCGGTGCGTCCTGCCAGGCAGAACACCCCTTGAGGCCTGCGGCCGCGGCCTGCGCGGAGCGGGTCGCGGCGAGCAGATCGGGCACGACGGGACCGGCCACCACGGCTCCGGCGGCGAACGGACCGATCAGCGACTTGGCGACGGCGAGCGGGTTGTCGCGGCCCCCGGCGATCACCACGAGCCGGTCCCCGAGCACCCCGGTGAGGACCTGGAGCTTGGCATGCCGGGCGGCCCGCCGGATCGCCTCGACCGTCAACTCGCTGTCACCGTCGGGAGCCGTACCCAGCACCACACACACATGTTCGGGCGAGTTCCAGCCGAGCGCGGCGGCCCGGCTGACCGCCCCCTCGTCGGCCTCCCCGCTGAGCACGGCGTTGACGACGAGCGACTCGAGCCGGGCGTCCCAGGCACCGCGTGCCTCGGCGGCCTGCGCGTAGACCTGGGCGGTGGCGAAGGCGATCTCACGGGCGTACACCAGGAGTGCCTCGCGCAGCACGGACTCGTCACCGGGAGCGGCCACCTCGTCGATGGCGGACTCCATCACCTCGATGGTCGTGCGCACCATCTCCACGGTCTGGCGCAGCGTGATGGCGCGGGTCAGCTCGCGCGGCGCGGTCCCGAAGACATCGGTGGAGATGGCCTGGGGGGCGTCCGGGTGCCGGAACCACTCGGTGAAGGCGGCGATGCCCGCCTGGGCCACCAGACCGATCCAGGAGCGGTTCTCCGGGGGCATCGCGCGGTACCACGGGAGGGTCTCGTCCATGCGGGCGATGGCCTGCGCGGCGAGACTTCCGGAGGACTTCTCCAGCCGCTTCAGTGTCGCGGCGTGCGGATGGACGGAGCGCACCGCGTGTTCGGTGTGGCTGGCTTCGGGATGGGGCACGGGGACAAGACTGCCTTATCGGGCCGGGGCCGTGTGCTGGGGGTCCCGGAGGGCGGGCGCCGCGCGGGACTACCGTGGATCCCGTGATGGACGTACGGCGCGCCGGCGAGCGCTACCGCGGGGGGGATCCGGCCGCGGGGATCGAGTCCCTGCACGCCTTCAGCTTCGGTCCGCACTACGACCCCGACAACCTGCGCTTCGGCGCGGTCATCGCCTGCAACGAGGAGCGGCTCGCACCCGGCGCGGGCTTCGACGAGCACCCGCACAGCCACACGGAGATCGTCACATGGGTGGTGGAGGGTGAGCTGAGTCACCGTGACACGACAGGCCGCACCTCGGTGATCCGGCCCGGCGACGTCCAGCGCCTGAGCGCGGCCGGTGGCGTGCGCCATGTGGAGCGCAACGACGGCGACGTGCCGCTGGTCTTCGTCCAGATGTGGCTGGCTCCGCTGGAACCGGGCGGCGATCCCGTGTACGAGGTGGTCCACGGCATCGCCGACTCCACGCCGTACGCGGTCCCGGAGGCCCGCGCGATGCTCCATGTGCGCCGCCTGGGGGCGGGGGAGCGGACGGCGGTGCCGGACGCCGCGTGTGCGTACGTGCATGTGGTCCGCGGCGAAGCGCACCTGGGCGGGCATGAGTTGGGCCCGGGGGACGCGGCGCGGATCACGGACGCGAAGGACCTGGAGGCGGTGGGCGTGACGGAGACGGAGCTGCTGATGTGGGAGATGGGCTAGCGCCCGCCGAGCTCCGCCAGCACCGCGTCCGTGAACGGCGTCCACGCCTCGGTCGCCCACGGCCCGAACGCGCGGTCCGTCAGCGCCACGCACGCCACCTGCGCGTCCGGGTCGATCCACAGGAACGTGCCCGACTGCCCGAAGTGGCCGAACGTCCTCGGTGAGGACGAATTCCCCGTCCAATGCGGCGACTTGGAGTCGCGGATCTCGAAGCCGAGTCCCCAGTCGTTGGGGTTCTGGTGCCCGTACCCCGGCAGCACGCCCTTCGTGCCGGGGAACTGCACCGTCATCGCCTCGGCCACCGTCCGCGGATCCAGCAGCCGCGGCGCCTGCACCTCCGCCGCGAACCGCACCAGGTCGGCGAGGGTCGAGACGCCGTCCTTGGCCGGGGAGCCGTCCAGGCTCGTCGAGGTCATGCCCAGCGGCTCCAGCACCGCCTGGCGTGCGTACTCGAAGAACCGGATGTCCGTCGCCTTGGCCACATGGTCGCCCAGCACCTCGAACCCGGCGTTCGAGTACAGCCGCCGCTCCCCGGGTGCCGACATCACCCGGTGTTCGTCGAACGCCAGCCCGGAGGTGTGCGCGAGCAGATGGCGGACCGTGGAGCCGGGCGGTCCCGCGGGCTCGTCCAGCTCGACCGCCCCCTCCTCGTACGCGACGAGCACCGCGTACGCGGCGAGCGGCTTGGTGACCGAGGCCAGCGGGAAGCGGTGGTCGACCGGGCCGCGCGTGCCGAGCACGGTGCCGTCCGCACGGACCACCGCCGCGGCGGCGGTGGCGACGGGCCAGTTCTCGATCAGCGCCAGGCTCTGCAAGGACATGCTTCCGAGCCTATGCGGCTCACAGCTGCAGCCGCATCGAGGGGTCCGGCTTGCGTACGAAGCCCAGCGAGGCGTAGAGCGGCTCGGCCTCGGCGGACGCGTTCAGGTCGACGTGCCGGACGTCCTGCTCGCGGAACCAGTCCAGCAGTCTCTCCATGCACGCGCGGGCGTATCCGCGGCGGCGGGCGTCGGGATCGGTGGCGACGCTGAAGACGTGCCCCACCCGGCCGTGCGGATTGCCCTCGCGGCCGATGCGGTACTCGACCGTCCCGGCCACCAGTGCCGCGAGCGCCCCCGGCCGCTCGGGATGGTCGATGACGAACGCCGCGAATCCTGTCCCGGGATCGGCGAGACGACGGCGCACGGTCGGCAGGGACTCCACCTGCCACTGGGTGGCGGAACCTGCGGAGTGGACGGAATCCAGCATCACCTGACGCAGCCGCAGCAGCTCGGCGGCGTCCTCGGGCACGGCCCGGCGTACAACACTCATGAGGCGCACGCTAGTCAGGCCGTCTGCCGGGGTCTCGCCATTTTCACCCCACTCCGCTTGCTTGGAGTCCACTCGAAGGTTTTAGCGTGGGGTGCATGACGGTGATCGAGACCTTGGCCGAGGCGGCCGACAACGGGACCGACGTCTGCTCCGTCCCGCCACTGGGCCACCCCCGGCCCGACGGGCAGGACAGCTACACGATCAGCGAGGTCGTCGCCTTCACCGGCCTGACCGCGCACACCCTGCGCTGGTACGAGCGGATCGGGCTCATGCCGCACGTGGACCGCTCGCACACCGGTCAGCGCCGCTACTGCAACGCCGACCTCGCCTGGCTCGACCTGGTCGGCAAGCTCCGGCTCACCGGTATGCCCGTCGCCGACATGGTGCGCTACGCCGAGCTGGTGCGTGCCGGAGATCACACCTACGCCGAGCGGTACGAACTCCTGGAGGCGACCCGCCGGGACGTGCTCTCCCGGATCGCGGAACTCCAGGACACGCTCGCGGTGCTCAACCGCAAGATCGACTTCTACGCGGACGCCGGGCAGGCCCTGGCGTCGGAGAGGCCCCGATGACGGACAGCAGGATCGCCAGGGTGCGGCTCGGCGACGACGGTCCCGAGGTCGGCGTGCAGGGCCTGGGCTGCATGGGCATGAGCTGGGCGTACGGCCCCTCGGACGCCGGGGAGTCGCGCGCCGCGCTGGAGCGGGCGCTGGAGCTGGGCGTCACGCTCTACGACACGGCCGACGCCTACGGCGCGGGGGAGAACGAGAAGTTCCTGTCACCGTTCTTCAAGGCGCACCGGGACGAGGTGGTCATCGCGACGAAGTTCGCGATCTCCTCGTCGCCGAACGAACCGTACAAGCGTGTCATCCGCAACGACCCGCCCTACATCCGTGAGTGCGTCGAGGCCAGCCTCAGGCGCCTGGACGTCGATGTGATCGACCTCTACTACATGCATCGCCGGGACGTGAACGTGCCGATCGAGGAGACGGTCGGCACCATGGCGGAGCTGGTGCGCGAGGGCAAGGTCAGACACCTGGGACTCAGCGAGGTCACCGCCGGCGAACTGCGCGCCGCCCGGGCCGTCCACCCGATCGCCGCGGTGCAGTCGGAGTGGTCGCTGTTCAGCCGGGACATCGAGGCGAACGTCGTTCCGGCGGCCAAGGAACTGGGCGTGGCCCTGGTGCCGTACTCACCGCTCGGCCGCGGCTTCCTCACGGGCTCCTTCTCCAACGCCGAGACCGACCTGACGGACCAGGACTTCCGCCGGACGATGCCCCGCTTCACCGGTGAGAACGCGGCCGCCAACGTGGCGCTCCTGGAGCCGATCAGGGCCGTCGCCGAGGCCCATGGCGCTTCTCCGGCGCAGATCGCGCTGGCCTGGGCCCAGCAGCAGGCCGCGGTGCACGGACTGCCGGTCGTCCCGATCCCGGGCACGACCAAGCGCACGCGCGTCCAGGAGAACGTGGCGGCGACGCACATCACCCTGAGTGCCGGCGAACTGGCCCTGCTGGAACCGATCGCCGCCAAGGTCGCGGGCGACCGCTACCCGGACATGACGTTCGCATCGGCGGGCAGGGAGTAGCGCCGCACCCGGCGGACGGCGGAGCTCCGCCCGGAGGCTAGAGCTCCGCCAGCAACTCCGCCTTCTTGGTGCTGAACTCCTCGTCCGTGACCAGGCCCGCCTTGTGCAGCTCCCCCAGGTGGCGGATGCGCTCGGCGATGTCCGCCGGGTCCCGCCTGGCGGCGGGCACCGCGACCGGGGCCGGCCCGGCGGCCCCTACGGCGGCCAGCACCGCCGCGGCGAAGGGCAACGACTCATGCACCGGGCCGTAGCCCAGCCCGAACACCACGGAGGCCGGATCCTGGTCCGGCTGAGCCGGCTGCGAAACCGCCGGCTCCCGCCGCAGCAGCCGCAGATGGCCTTCGAGGACCTCGGGGGAACGCCACTCGACCCCGCTGAGGTCGCCGACCGGGAAGCTCTGGTCGCCGGCCTTCCACTTGGCGGAGGACGCGCCCGTCCAGAACCAGCGGAAGGACACCGCCCTGCCGTCGAAGGACGCCTTTCCGTCGTACGCCTTGAACTGCTGCGGCGTCCCGGGCGGATCGACCAGGAACCGCTCGGCTGGAGCGCCGTCGGTGGTCAGCAGCGAGCGCAGTTCGTCCGCGTAGTACTCGGCGAGCGCCTCCCGCTCGGCCGGCAGGACCAGCCGGTAGGGGTCGGACGCCTCCTTGAGCTGCCCGTCCGCCGCCTCCATCAGCGGGTCGGCGCCGGGCCTGGGCACCGCGTGCAGGACCACGGTCCCGCGCTTGCCCTCGGTCAGTGTCACCCCCGCGATCGCCTCCAGGGGAATACGCCGTTCGCCGAGCGCCTGGAACAGCTTCGGCGTCCGGATCCCCCGTTCGAAGCGGATGAGCACGGAGTCGGAGTCGAACTCCCAGGCGGCATGAAATCCGGCCAGTACGTCACCCATGCGGCTTATCGTATGCGGCACTTGCTCCTCCGTCGCCTCCCCCGGCAGACCGCAATTCCTGTCTTTCTACGCGCGTCCGGACGACGCCGACCCGGACAAACCCGGCCGGCAGACGTCATCATGGCGGACGCAGTCCACCGTGCGGTATGCGCCAACACCGATCGCGGCGAAGTTCCGCAGGCTCTCGGTGCCGGGTGCGAAGTAGCCGGCGTGGCCCTTGGCTCCCTGCGCGGACAGCACCCTCGCCCCGAAGGCCCGGGAGACCGGGTCGGCGCCGTGACCGAGGCCGCCGACCTCCAGGTAGGGCACGTCCTGGATCCAGTCGTCGGCGTCCCGCATGGCCCACACCCGGGCGGTCGTGTGCAGCCCGGCGGCCGACTGGCTGCGCATGCCGGGGCTGCCGGCCACCGCCATGTCGGACACCCGGGACGGCAGTGCGTGCGCCGCCACCCCGCACACCACCGAGCCGTAGCTGTGGCAGTACAGCTGGACCGGCGAGCGGCCGGGCAGGGCGCGGACGAGGGCGTTCAGCCTGACGGCGCCCTCTTCGGCGCGCATCGCGGTCGCCGCCTCCATGCCGAGGCCGCTGGGCGCGGTGTAGTCCGCCCAGGCGATCACGGCGGTACGGGTCCGGGGGCTCGCCGCGCGCTCCGCTGCGTACAGTGACGTGGCCATGCCGACCGGGGCCGAGTACGCGCGGTAGGTGCGCTGGAAGGTGAGCAGATCGGTGTCGACGCCCGGGACGACGACCGAGATCCGCTGGGCGGTGTCGAGATCGCCGAGGACCTCGGCGATACGGCCCGAGCCCTCCGGGTCGAAGGCGAGGATCTGCCGGCCCTGGCTCATCAGGGCGTCGAAGCGGTGCATGAGGCGGCCCGCCTCCCGCTGCCCGACGGACGACAGCCGGTCGTCGTGCATCCGGGCGCGCTCGACCTTGCGCTGCTTGCCGAGAGCGATCCGGTTGGCCGCATAGCGCAGCTGCACGGGCGCCCCGTTCATGTTGCCGACCGCGAGCGGGTAGCGGTGGGCGAGCCGGGAGCGCTGGTAGGCGCTGAGCGAGGCGAAGAAATCGGCGATCCGGGCCGGGGACGCGCCGGGGTCCGGCAGCTCGCGTCCGGCGATCCTGCCGTGCTCCCACGCCGAACGCGACGCCTGGAGGGGCGTGGCGCCGCGATGGCTGCGCACGGCGGTCCAGCCGGTCGTCGCGAGCATCACGAAGACCACGCCCAGCGCAAGCAGTGCACGCCAGACGTTGAGTTGCGGGGAGGTGTCGAAGGAAGTCACTGGAAGGACACACTAGGAGAACGGGAGTGTTTCGCGTTAACCGAGTGATGCGTCTCACGTTTCTCGTACGCCAATTGCGGCAAAACGGGTGTGATTTACGTTCGATCGTCACGGTAAGTCGATGAGGCGCACGTCACTTGGCACTCCGGGTGGCCGGATCTCACCTCGCCGCGTGCCTCCGGGCCCCCGCGCGCCGGTAATTGGCTTGACGCCCGCGGGAAGGACGCCTGGTCACTCCGTGCGCCACTGCTCGGCCAACACCGGGCGCACGGCATCGAGATACGAGGCCGTCAACTCGTGGATCGCGGCCACGCTGAGGTCCTCCCGTGCGCTCCACAGCCGTTCCGTCACGCGTATCACCCCGCCGAACACAGCCACCGCCACGCGCGGCCGTGGATCCGTGTCCACGTCGAGCCCCTCGCGCTCGGCGATCACGCGGGCGATCTCCTCCTCCAGCTCCGCCGAACGGCGCAGGTGGGTGGCGAACAGGGCCGGCGTCGACTCGATCAAGCGGTAGGTGCGCAGGTGGAGTTGGACCGGGATGATCTGTTCGATGGCCTCGCCGATGCCGTCCCAGCCCTGGAGGACCGCCTGCCGCAGCGCCTCCAGCGGCGCCTCCTCGCGCGGCCGGGCGCGCACCAGGTCGACGAAGTGGGCGGCGGCGACGGAATGGGCGAAGAAGACGGCCTCCTCCTTGCCGGCGAAGTACCGGAAGAAGGTGCGCTGCGACACGTCCACGGCCTCGGCGATCTCGTCGACCGTCGTCCGTTCGTACCCCTGAGCGAGGAAGAGTTCCAGGGCGGCGCGCAGCAGCGCGTCCCGGGTGCGCTGCTTCTTGCGTTCACGCAGCCCCGGCCGCGGCGCGGTCTCCATGTGTCCTCTTTCTGTTCATCTGGCCCGTTCAGCCTATCCGGGAGTGGCGTGACAGTTACCGACATGTGAATTGGTTTGTCGATTGTCAGTGGCTGTCACTAGCCTCCACCGTATGACTAGTCAGACCACCGTCGACGCGACGGGACCGGGGGACAAGACGGCAGGCCGGCCGGCGGCGCCGTCGGACCGGACGCCCGGACGCGGACTGCGCGGCCACCCATGGTTCACCCTGATCACCGTCGCGGTCGGCGTCATGATGGTGGCCCTGGACGGCACCATCGTCGCCATTGCCAACCCGGCCATCGCCAAGGACCTCGGCGCGAGCTTCGCCGACGTCCAGTGGATCACCAACGCCTACTTCCTCGCCCTCGCGGTCACCCTGATCACCGCGGGCAAGCTCGGCGACCGGTTCGGGCACCGTCAGACCTTCCTGATCGGCGTGGTCGGCTTCGCCGCCGCCTCCGGTGCCATCGGCCTGTCCGACAGCATCGCCCTCGTCGTGACCTTCCGCGTCTTCCAGGGCCTGTTCGGCGCGCTGCTGATGCCGGCCGCGCTCGGCCTGCTGCGGGCCACCTTCCCCGCCGAGAAGCTGAACATGGCGATCGGCATCTGGGGCATGGTCATCGGCGCCTCCACCGCGGGCGGCCCGATCCTCGGCGGTCTGCTCGTCCAGCACGTCAGCTGGCAGTCGGTCTTCTTCATCAACGTGCCGGTCGGCGCCCTCGCGCTCGTCCTCGGCCTGGTGATCCTCACCGACCACCGTGCGAAGAACGCGCCGCGCTCCTTCGACCTGCTCGGCATCGTGCTGCTGTCCGGTGCCATGTTCTGCCTGGTCTGGGCCCTCATCAAGGCGCCGGCCTGGGGCTGGGGCGACGCGAAGACCTGGCTGTTCATCGGCGCGTCCGTGCTGGGCTTCGCCTTCTTCTCCTTCTGGGAGACGCGGGTGAAGGAGCCGCTGATCCCGCTGGGGCTGTTCCGTTCGGTGCCGCTTTCGGCGGGTGTCGTCCTGATGGTCCTCATGGCGATCGCCTTCATGGGCGGCCTGTTCTTCGTCACCTTCTACCTGCAGAACGTGCACGGTATGAGCCCGGTCGACGCGGGCCTGCACCTGCTGCCGCTGACCGGCATGATGATCGTCGGCTCTCCGCTGGCGGGCGCGGCGATCACCAAGCTCGGCCCGCGCATCCCGCTCGCGGGAGGCATGGCGGCCACCGCCATCGCCATGTTCGGGATGTCGACGCTGAAGGCCGGCACGGGCAGCGGTGTCATGTCGATCTGGTTCGCGCTGCTCGGCCTCGGTCTCGCGCCCGTCATGGTCGGCGCCACGGAGGTCATCGTCGGCAACGCGCCCATGGAGCTCTCCGGTGTCGCGGGCGGTCTGCAGCAGGCCGCCATGCAGATCGGCGGCAGCCTCGGCACAGCGGTTCTGGGCGCCGTGATGGCCTCCAAGGTGGACCACGACCTCGCGGGCAACTGGGCGGACGCCAAGCTGCCGCCGCTGACCGGGGCGCAGCTCGGCCAGGCCTCCGAGTCGGTACAGGTGGGTGTGGCCCCGGTGACCCCGGACACCCCGGCCGCGATCGCCCAGAAGATCACCACTGTCGCCCATGACACGTTCATCTCCGGTATGAGCCTGGCCTGCCTGGTCGCCGCGGGTGTCGCGGCGGTCGCGGTGCTGGTCGCCCTGCTCACCAAGCGGGGCGAGAACGCGGAGGCCGGCGCGGGGGCCGCGCACATCTGACGCCGCCCGGGCGAGTTCGCCCTGCAGGGTGACGACGGTCGAGATCCCGCCCGGCCCGGGGCGTCACGGGTCAGGGCGGGTCACGTCCTTCGCACGGCAGGGCTGCGCGAGGCGGAGGACGGCTGGACTGCGGCGCGCTGCCGGAGGGGGGCGGCGCGCGGGCAGGACTTGGCCCGGAAAACGGGGGTACCCGCACATCAGGCCCGAACCGGCGAGAGAGTTCAGGGAGTTGATGATGGCGGGCTTCGGAAACAGCACGCGCAGGTACCCCCGTTCACGAGGCCGGATGTGGTCCAGGAGCGGGCCGGATCGCGCGACGCTGGGAATCATCGGAGTCGTCTGCGCGATCGCGGGCTTCTTCGCCCTCGGTATCGTCCTCGGTCCCGTCGCCGTGGTCTGCGGCTGGCTGGCCATGGGCCGCAGCTGGGCGGGCACGCACGCCGTCCCGGCCCTGGTGGCCCTGGTCCTGGGAGCGATCGACACCCTCCTGGCACTCATCTGGCTGGTCGGCCTGACGACCCCCGGGAACGCACTTCTCTGACCCGAGGGGCCGAAGCGGAGCGAGAGGCGGGCCCGGCTACGGCCTCGGGCCCGCCTCCTCAGGTGCGTGCGGGTGCGGCACCGAGGTCCCCGACAACGCGGCCACCTCGGCCCGCAGCGCCCGTACCTCCTCCGTCAGCGCATCGATCGCCGCCGTCTGCCGGCGCTCCTCCGCGTCGTCCTGGTCGAACCGCGCGATGAACCAGGCGGCGATGTTCGCGGTCACCACACCGAGCAGCGCGATCCCGGAGAGCATCAGCCCCACGGCGAGAATCCGCCCGAGCCCGGTGGTCGGCGCATGATCGCCGTAGCCCACGGTCGTCATCGTCGTGAAGGACCACCACAGGGCGTCGCCCAGCGTCTTGATGTTCCCGTTCGGAGACTCCCGCTCCACCGACAGCACGGCGAGCGACCCGAACATCAGCAGCCCGACGACCGCGCCGGCCACATACGTGGTCAGCTGGATCTGCGAGGCCATCCGGGCCCGCCGCCCGACCAGCAGCAGCGTCGACACCATCCGCAGCAGCCGCAGCGGCTGGAGGACGGGCAGCACCACAGCACCCAGGTCCAGCCAGTGGGTGCGGACGAACTCCCGGCGGCAGGGGGCGATCGCGAGCCGAA
Source organism: Streptomyces sp. NPDC046900 (assembly GCF_040644975.1). NCBI lineage: Bacteria > Bacillati > Actinomycetota > Actinomycetes > Kitasatosporales > Streptomycetaceae > Streptomyces > Streptomyces sp. NPDC046900. The sequence goes on from NZ_JBEYXD010000003.1 coordinate 112,122, forward strand.
CGAGATAATCGGTGGCGAACGCGCCCCACACCACCCACTCCGTCACCGTGCAGGCGAGCGCCAGGGTCGGGTCCGCCGGGTTGTCCACGATCGGCACGGCGTAGGCGACGGCGAACAACAGCGCGAGCGCCAACAGCGGCCGTTGGGTGCGCTGCTCCCAACGGGCTTGCGCCGACGGTTGCTCCATGGCTGCATCGTAAGGAACGCGTAAGGGCGGCGGGGCCATCGGCCCGCCGCCCTTATTGCGGTCAGTGCGACCCCGGCCTCACGCGTCGCCGCCCGCCGCTCCCGGGTCGGCCGCCGTCACGTCGAGCAGCCGGTAGCGGTCGATCGCCTGCTTGAGCACCGAGCGGTCGACCTTGCCCGCCCTGGCCAGCTCCGCCAGAACGGCGACCACGATCGACTGCGCGTCGATGTGGAAGAAGCGGCGGGCCGCCCCACGGGTGTCCGCGAAACCGAAGCCGTCCGCGCCGAGGGACTGGTAGGCCCCCGGCACCCAGCGCGCGATCTGGTCCGGAACCGATCGCATCCAGTCGGACACGGCGACGAAGGGACCCTCGGTGCTGCCCAGCTTCTGCGTCACGTACGGCACCCGCTGCTCCTCCTCGGGGTGCAGCAGGTTGTGCTCCTCGCACTCCACGGCCTCGCGCCGCAGCTCGTTCCAGGAGGTCGCCGACCAGACGCCGGCCCGCACGTTCCAGTCCTCGGCGAGGATCCGCTGCGCCTCGAGCGCCCACGGCACGGCGACACCGGAGGCCATGATCTGGGCCGGGACGGTGCCCGAGGTGCCCTCGGCGATCCGGTGGACGCCCTTGAGGATCCCCTCGACGTCCACGTCCGCGGGCTCGGCCGGCTGCTGGATCGGCTCGTTGTAGACGGTGAGGTAGTAGAAGACGTCCTCGCCGTGCGGGTGTTCGGGCGAGGAGCCGTACATCCGGCGCAGACCGTCCTGCACGATGTGCGCGATCTCGTAGCCGTACGCCGGGTCGTAGGCCACGCACGCCGGGTTGGTGGAGGCCAGCAGCTGCGAGTGGCCGTCCGCGTGCTGCAGACCCTCACCGGTCAGGGTCGTACGGCCGGCGGTCGCGCCCAGGGCGAAACCGCGAGACAGCTGGTCCGCCATCTGCCAGAACTGGTCACCCGTGCGCTGGAAACCGAACATCGAGTAGAAGACGTACACGGGGATCAGCGGCTCGGCGTGGGTGGCATAGGCCGAACCGGCGGCGATCAGCGACGCGGTGCAGCCCGACTCGGAGATGCCGTCGTGCAGCATCTGGCCGGTCGGCGACTCCTTGTACGCGAGCAGCAGGTCCCGGTCCACCGACTCGTACTGCTGGCCGAGCGGGTTGTAGATCTTCGCGCTCGGGAAGAACGAGTCCATGCCGAAGGTGCGGTACTCGTCGGGTGCGATCAGCACGAACCGGCGGCCGATCTCCTTGTCCCGCATGAGGTCCTTCAGCAGTCGCACAAACGCCATGGTGGTGGCGATGGACTGCTGACCGGAGCCCTTCTTCACACTCGCGTACGTCTGGTCGCCGGGCAGCTGCAGCGGCTTGGAGCGCACGACGCGCGTCGGGACGTACCCGCCGAGCGACCTGCGCCGGTCGTGCATGTACTGGATCTCCTCGGTGTCCCGGCCCGGGTGGTAGTACGGCGGCAGCCCGGACTCGAGGTCCTGGTCGGAGATCGGCAGGTGCAGGCGGTCCCGGAAGTGCTTGAGGTCGGCGACCGTCAGCTTCTTCATCTGGTGGGTGGCGTTGCGGCCCTCGAAGTTCGGGCCCAGCGTCCACCCCTTGATGGTCTTGGCCAGGATCACCGTCGGCTGCCCCTTGTGCTCCTTGGCCGCCTTGAACGCCGCGTAGATCTTGCGGTGGTCGTGACCGCCGCGGCCCAGGTGCAGGATCTGGTCGTCGGTCATGTGCTCGACCATCGCGCGCAGCCGGTGGTCGTCGCCGAAGAAGTGGTCCCGGATGTAGGCGCCGGACTCCGTCGCGTACGTCTGGAACTGGCCGTCCGGCGTGGTGTTCATCTTGTTGACCAGGGTCCCGTCCCGGTCCTGCGCCAGCAGCGGGTCCCAGGTGCGGTCCCAGATGAGCTTGATCACGTTCCAGCCGGCGCCCCGGAAGACCGACTCCAGCTCCTGGATGATCTTGCCGTTGCCGCGCACCGGGCCGTCCAGGCGCTGCAGGTTGCAGTTGACGACGAAGGTCAGGTTGTCCAGGCCCTCGCGGGCGGCGATCGACAGCTGGCCGAGCGACTCCGGCTCGTCCATCTCGCCGTCGCCGAGGAAGGCCCACACGTGCGACCGGGAGGTGTCCGCGATACCGCGCGCGTGCATGTAGCGGTTCATCCGGGCCTGGTAGATCGCGCCGATCGGGCCGAGGCCCATGGAGACCGTCGGGAACTCCCAGAAGTCCGGCATCGAGCGCGGGTGCGGATAGCTGGAGAGTCCGTACGGGGCCTTGGACTTCTCCTGGCGGAACCCGTCCAGGTGACGTTCGGTGAGCCGGTCGAGGAGGTACGCGCGCGCGTAGATGCCCGGAGAGGCGTGACCCTGGAAGAAGACCTGGTCGCCGCCGTCGCCCTCGTCCTTGCCGCGGAAGAAGTGGTTGAAGCCCACGTCGTACAGCGAGGCGGAGGAGGCGAAGGTGGCGATGTGGCCGCCGACCCCGATGCCGGGCCGCTGGGCCCGGGAGACCATGACGGCCGCGTTCCAGCGCGTGGCGTTGAGGATCCTGCGCTCGATCTCCTCGTTGCCCGGGAAGAACGGCTCGCTCTTGGTGGGAATGGTGTTGACGTAGTCCGTGCTGCGCATCTCGGGCACGGCCACGCGCTTCTCGCGGGCCCGCTCGATCAGACGGAGCATCAGGTAGCGGGCCCGCTCACGGCCGCGCTCGTCCACGGCGGCGTCGAGGGAGTCGAGCCACTCCTGGGTCTCTTCGGGATCGAAGTCAGGAACCTGACTCGGAAGGCCGCCAATGATGATCGGATTGCGATCGGATCCGGAAGCCACGCTGTTCCTTACCTGTCAGAGGGCCACTTTTTCCTTGTGCCTGCGCCGATCCCCATCGTGTACCTCGCGGAAGCGAAACGTCATCTCTACTGTGAGGTAACCATCGCGCGGGACCGGTCTTTCGGGGACGGGCCCGACCAAAACGCAACGATACGCTCGAGTCATGACGCGTCCCGCAAAGTCATTCGACTCTCGTACCCGCGGATGATTCCGGAATGCGCAAACCGGGCAGAACGGTGTGGTGTAGATCACCCTTGGACGCGATACCGTGCCTGGAGTTGCGGCGACACGGCCAGGATCGTCACCGTTTCGGCGGTCTGAACCGCCGGGTACTTGCGCGATCCGCCCCGCCCGTGTGGACTACGGCCAATGCTTCGCGTACGCGCGTGGCTGAGATACTCACCAAGACATGATCAGGAGGCAACCCGTGAGCGCGACCGCGGACCACGCGGAGGAGCGGACGAACCCTGCCGTGAGGCTGGGGTTCCAGCCCGAGCAGGTGGTCCAGGAGATCGGCTACGACGACGACGTCGACCAGGAGCTCCGCGAGGCCATTGAGGAAGTCATCGGCAGCGAGCTCGTGGACGAGGAGTACGACGACGTCGCCGATGCCGTGGTGCTGTGGTTCCGCGACGAGGACGGCGACCTGACCGATGTGCTCGTGGACGCCACCACGTACATCGAAGAAGGCGGCTCGATCCTGCTCCTCACGCCGAAGACCGGCCGTACGGGCTACGTGGAGCCGAGCGACATCTCGGAAGCCTCGACGACAGCGGGTCTGTCGGCGTCCAAGAGTGTCAGCGTGGGCAAAGACTGGAGCGGGTCCCGACTGGTGACGCCGAAGGCGGCCAAGTCCAAGCGGTGACGCTCCGCCGGGGTGGCCGGCCGCCGAGGCGGCCGTGTGCGGGGGGGGGGCCCCCCCCCCCCCCCCCCCCCCCCCCGCCCCCGCCCCCCCCCCCCCCCCCCCGGGCGCGGTCCCGCCCCGGGGGGGGGGCCGGCCGCGGGGGCGGCGGGGGCGGGGGCCCCCCCCCCCGGACCCCCTTCCGGCCTGACGGCCTCGTCCCAGCACGCCGGACGGGCTGACTCGACTCAGCCCGTCCGTGGGTCCGCTGTGATCGCTGCGTAGGGTGGTCGGCACCCGAACAGCCTCAGCGAAGGGATGCAGGCCCATGGCGATCCAGGTCGGCGACAAGGCCCCCGACTTCGAGCTCAAGGACAACCACGGCGCGACCGTGAGTCTCTCGGACTTCCACGGTCACAAGAACGTCATCCTGCTCTTCTACCCGTTCGCCTTCACCGGTGTGTGCACCGGCGAGCTGTGCGCGCTGCGCGACAACCTGCCGAAGTTCGTCAACGACGACACACAGCTGCTCGCCGTCTCCAACGACTCCATCCACACCCTGCGCGTCTTCGCCGAGCAGGAGAGCCTGGAGTACCCGCTGCTGTCCGACTTCTGGCCGCACGGCAACACTTCGCGCGCCTACGGCGTCTTCGACGAGGAGAAGGGCTGCGCGGTGCGCGGGACCTTCATCATCGACAAGGAAGGCGTCGTGCGGTGGACCGTGGTCAACGACCTGCCGGACGCGCGCGACCTGAACGAGTACGTGAAGGCGCTCGACACCCTGTAATTCTCGGGTTCCAAGGCCTGCAGGCCACGGGAACCCGTCACTAGGATCGACTCGTTGATCCGATGCCAACGCACGACGGGGCTCCCCGCCCCCGGACACCAATGGAGGGACTCGTGGGAGTCAGCCTCAGCAAGGGCGGCAACGTATCCCTGACCAAGGAGGCCCCCGGCCTGACCGCGGTCCTCGTCGGTCTGGGCTGGGACGTCCGCACCACGACCGGTACCGACTTCGACCTCGACGCCAGCGCCCTGCTGCTGAACACGTCGGGCAAGGTCGGCAGCGACCAGAACTTCGTGTTCTTCAACAACCTCAAGAGCCCCGACGGCTCGGTCGAGCACACCGGCGACAACCTCACCGGTGAGGGCGAGGGCGACGACGAGGTGATCAAGGTCAACCTCGCCTCGGTCCCGACCGAGGTCGAGAAGATCGTCTTCCCGGTGTCGATCTACGACGCCGAGAACCGCCAGCAGTCCTTCGGCCAGGTGCGCAACGCGTTCATCCGCGTCGTCAACCAGGCCAACCAGCAGGAGATCGCCCGGTACGACCTGAGCGAGGACGCCTCCACCGAGACCGCCATGGTCTTCGGCGAGCTGTACCGCCACGGCGCGGAGTGGAAGTTCCGCGCCATCGGGCAGGGCTACGCCTCGGGGCTGCGCGGCATCGCGCAGGACTTCGGCGTGAACGTCTGAGCCGGCTGAAAGCCCTGTCGTCCGGCGCCGCACCGTTTGTGTGCGGCGCCGGACGCGCAGAACAACCAGAGCAGCATCATCTCGGGGAGGACCAGCAACATGGGCGTCACGCTCGCCAAGGGAGGCAACGTCTCCCTCTCCAAGGCCGCACCGAACCTCACGCAGGTGATGATCGGGCTCGGCTGGGACGCGCGCTCCACCACCGGAGCCCCCTTCGACCTCGACGCGAGCGCGCTGCTGTGCAGCGGCGGCCGGGTCCTCGGTGACGAGTGGTTCATCTTCTACAACCAGCTCAAGAGCCCGGACGGCTCGGTGGAGCACACCGGTGACAACCTCACCGGTGAGGGCGAGGGCGACGACGAGTCGATCCTGGTGGACCTCGCCAAGGTGCCCGCCCAGTGCGACAAGATCGTCTTCCCTGTCTCCATTCACATGGCCGACGAGCGTGGCCAGACGTTCGGGCAGGTCAGCAATGCCTTCATCCGTGTCGTCAACCAGGCCGACGGCCAGGAGCTCGCCCGCTACGACCTGAGCGAGGACGCTTCAACGGAGACCGCGATGATCTTCGGCGAGCTCTACCGCTATGGCGGCGAGTGGAAGTTCCGGGCCGTAGGTCAAGGGTACGCATCCGGTCTGCGCGGGATCGCTCTAGACTTCGGAGTCAACGTTTCGTAAAGCCGGGTACGGCGACGGGGGAGCCCCGTAGAGATTCGGATTGGGTAGCCAGTGCTTCTGAAAACCTTCGGCTGGTCGTTCGTGGTCACCGCGGTCGGCTTGGTCCTTGCGGTCCTCTATGGGGGGTGGACCGCTTTCGGCATCGTGGCGATCCTGTCCATCCTCGAAATCTCGCTGTCCTTCGACAACGCGGTGGTCAACGCCGGAATCCTGAAGAAGATGAGTGCCTTCTGGCAGAAGATCTTCCTCACGGTGGGTGTGCTGATCGCGGTCTTCGGCATGCGGCTGGTCTTCCCCGTGGTGATCGTCGCCATCACGGCGAAAAAGAGCCCGATAGACGCGGTCAACCTGGCGTTGACCGACAAGGATCAGTACCAGCAGCTCGTCACCGATGCCCACCCGGCGATCGCCGCCTTCGGTGGGATGTTCCTGCTGATGATCTTCCTGGACTTCATCTTCGAGGAGCGGGACATCCAGTGGCTGCGCTGGATCGAGCGGCCGCTCGCCAAGCTCGGCAAGGTCGACATGCTGTCGGTCTGCATCGCGCTGGTCGTCCTGCTGATCACGTCATTCACCTTCGCCACCCACGCCCACCAGCACGGTGGCACGCACGCAGACAAGGCGCAGACGGTACTGATCGCCGGCATCGCCGGTCTGATCACCTACATGATCGTCGGCGGTCTCTCCGGCTACTTCGAGGACCGGCTCGAAGATGAGGAGGAGCGGGAGAACGAGGAGGAGGAAGAGGCCGTACGCACCGGCAAGGAGCGCTCGGCGGTCCTCCTGGCCGGCAAGGCCGCGTTCTTCATGTTCCTCTACCTGGAGGTCCTGGACGCGTCCTTCTCCTTCGACGGTGTGATCGGTGCCTTCGCCATCACGAACGACATCATCCTGATGGCGCTCGGCCTCGGCATCGGTGCGATGTACGTCCGGTCGCTGACGGTCTACCTGGTCCGCCAGGGCACTCTCGACGACTACGTCTACCTGGAGCACGGCGCGCACTACGCGATCGGCGCGCTGGCCGTGATCCTCATGGTTACCATCCAGCACCAGATCAACGAGGTGATCACCGGTCTCGTCGGCGTCCTCCTCATCGGCTGGTCCTTCTGGTCCTCCGTGCGCCGCAACCGCGCGCTCGCGGCGGCCGAGGGAAAAGCGGAGAGCTCGGACGCGAAGACTGAGGTCTCGTCCGGGGTGTGACGGGCTCCAGGGCGAGGAACGCTCTGTGCGGGGCGGCCGTGGGGATTCGTCCTCGACGGCCGCCCCGCGGCTGTTGAACCGTGAGTGCAGTGCAGGGGGGCGGGCATGAGCTTCTGGGACGGTATGTGGCGCGGGCGCGCGACCGAGTTCGACTCGGGCAGCGCCGCGACCAACTCGATCGAGCTGACCAAACGGCACCACCGGGTCTCCCTCACCAAGCAGGGCGCGGCGACCGGAAACCTGCGCATCAACCTGTCGTGGCGGATGCGGACCTCGGACATCGGCGGCCCCGAGCGGGGCAGTCTGCTGCGCCATCCGTTCCGCCTGTTCACCCCGGAGGTCGTCCAGGCGCACACCCAGAGCATGGTCAACGTCGACCTCGACCTCGGCTGCATGTACGAGCTCTCGGACGGCACCAAGGGTGTGGTTCAGCCGCTGGGCAGCTTCTTCGGGGAGCTCAACGATCCGCCGTACATCAAGCTCAGCGGCGACGACCGGTTCGGCTCCGGCTCCGGTGAGACGATCTTCGTCAACCTCGACCACCGGGACGACTTCAAACGGCTCCTGGTATTCGTCTACATCTACGACCAGACGCCTGCGTTCGACCGTACGCACGCGGTGGTCACCCTTTACCCCAGCAACGGCCCGCGCATCGAGATCGGGCTCGACGAACGCCATCCGCAGGCCCGCTCGTGCGCGGTCGTCATGATCGAGAACATCAAGGGCGAGCTCGTCGTCCGCCGCGAGGTGAAGTTCGTCTACGGCTTCCAGGCGGAACTGGACCGGCTGTACGGATGGGGCCTGCAGTGGGGCCGCGGGTACAAGACCAAGGCGTGAGCCGGCTCCGCCCGCCGGGGCCCCGCCCACGGGCTTTTCGCCGACTACCGCCCGATGAACTGCGGCCCCTGCGGCGGCAGCTTGAAGTCCGGGTCAGGCGCGGGCGCCGCGGTGGGCGGATACCCGTACGCCGGGTCGGGTGCCGCGGCCGTCTGGGGCTGCGGATAGCCGTAGGCGGGCCGGCCGACCGGCTGGGGATAGCCGTATGCGGGCTGCGTCGGCGCCGGCACCGGCGGATATCCGTACGCGGGCTGTCGCGGCAGCGGCTGCTCCGGTGGCAGCGGTACCGACACCTCGGGCGGGGCGGGCACCGACACGGTACCCACGCCGTGGACCACCGCGGTGTCCCGGGCCTCCGCCATGGGCAGGCCCGCGTCGGTCTGCGGGGCCTCCGACTCGTCCACCGAGATGCCGAAGTCGTTCGCGAGGCCCTTCAGCCCGTTCGAGTAGCCCTCGCCCAGCGCCCGGAACTTCCAGCCGTCGCCTCGCCGGTACAGCTCGCCGCAGATCAGTGCCGTCTCCGCGCCCGTCTCCGGCTTGATCTCGAAGTACGCCAGCGGCTTCCCGTCGGCGACGGCCGCGTCGTACAGCAGGATGCACAGCGCCCGCACCCGGTCGAAGGTGACGTCGTCCGCGGAGGCGACCAGCGCGATCCGCGCCACGCCGGACTCGATGCCCGTCAGATCCGTCTGGACCGTCTCGGTCAGCTTGTCCGCTTCCCGCTTCTTGCCGAGCAGCCGGACCTTCCCCGAAGGGTGCCGGGGCTGGTTGTAGAAGACGAAGTCCTCGTCGGACCGCACCCGTCCGTCGGGGCCGAGGAGCAGCGCCGAGGCGTCCACGTCCGGGACGCCCTGTCCCGGTGCCCAACGCAGCACCGCCCGTACCGCCGTGGCCTCGAGCGCTACGTTCGACCCTTTCAGCATCGCGTGCGTCATGGCGTCATCCTGCCTTCTCCGTTCAGGTCACGACAACGTGGGGGTGGCGGTGACCGCCGTGTTGCTGACGTACCGCCGACACAGCCGAGTTACCTGAACTTCATGCCCGACGGGAACCCAGGACATCGAGTCCTACGTACTATTACCGGCCACGTCTTGTCGCATCGCTAACACCACGGGGGAAAGTCCTATGCGTCACTTCGGGCACATCGCCCCTGAGGAGCGGCAGCGCCTCTTCCACCGGGAGCCGGCCGTCTTCACCGCCGACTCCCCGGCCCGCGTGCTCGCGGCGGCCCTGGGAGCCACGCTCTACAGTCCCGCGACCCGCCCGCAGCTCGGCGACGACGTGGTCAAGCAGGCGCGGCGCGGAGTCGTCTCCATGGTGCTGTGCCTGGAGGACTCCATCGACGACGCCGACGTCGTGGACGCCGAGGAGAACCTGGTCCGGCAGCTGACCGCCCTGGCCTCCTCCTCGGACGTCGAGCTTCCGCTGCTCTTCATCCGGGTCCGGGTACCCGAGCAGATCCCGGACCTGGTGGCCCGGCTCGGCCCGGCGGTCCGCCTGCTGTCCGGATTCGTGCTGCCGAAGTTCACCGAGGAGCGCGGTGTCGCCTTCATGGAGGCGCTGACCCGGGCCGAGGCGGCGAGCGGGCGCCGGCTGTTCGCCATGCCCGTCCTGGAGTCGCCCTCCCTGCTCTACCTGGAGACGCGCCGGGAGACGCTGGCGGGCATCTTCCGCACGGTGGACAAGTACCGCGACCGCGTCCTCGCGCTGCGACTCGGCGTCACCGACTTCTGCTCTTCTTACGGCCTGCGCCGAGCGCCCGACATGACGGCGTACGACGTCCAGATCGTCGCCTCCGTGATCGCCGACGTGGTCAACGTCCTCGGGCGTGCCGACGGCACCGGATTCACCGTGACCGGGCCGGTGTGGGAGTACTTCCGGGTCCAGGAGCGCATGTTCAAGCCGCAGCTGCGGCGCAGCCCGTTCCTCGAGGGGGAGGTCGAGGAACTGCGCGAGACGCTCATCGAGCACGACCTGGACGGGCTGCTGCGCGAGATCTCCCTGGACCGTGCCAACGGCCTGCTCGGCAAGACCTGCATCCACCCCTCGCACGTGATGCCCGTGCACGCGCTGTCGGTCGTCAGTCACGAGGAGTTCAGCGACGCCCAGGACATCCTGAGGCCCGAGCGTCTCGGCGGGGGCGTGCTGCGCTCCGCCTACACGAACAAGATGAACGAGGTGAAGCCGCATCGCGCCTGGGCCGAGCGCACCCTCCAACGCGCCGAGGTCTTCGGCGTGGCGGACGAGGAGATCGGCTTCGTGGACCTGCTGGCCGCGGGGGCTTCCGGGCTGAGCGGCGCCACCGCCCCGCTGTCGCACTGACGCCGTACCGACGAGGAACCGATGAAGAACATGGTCTGGTCCGGGACCTGGGTCGCCGAGCGGCTCGGGGTCGAGCTCGTCGGCGACGAGCGGCTGACCGATCTGCTCGGGCTCGCGCTGCGGCGCAACCCCAAACGCGCGCACCTGCTGGTCTCCAATGTGCTGGGCAAGCACGTCCCGCAGCTCCCGTCCGTCGTCCACGGCCACGGGTTCGCGCTCGGCCGCCGGGTACGGGACCTGCTGGGCACCGAGGAGGGGCGCCGCGCGGTCGTCCTCGGGTACGCGGAGACGGCGACCGGACTCGGCCACTCGGTCGCCGACGGTCTCGGTCTCGCGACCTGTCTCCACTCCACGCGCCGCCCGGTCGAGGGCGTCGCCCGGGCCGGCGGCTTCGAGGAGTCCCACTCGCACGCGACCTCGCACCTGCTGCTCCCGGAGGATCCGGCGCTGCTCGCGGGCGACGGTCCGCTGGTCCTGGTCGACGACGAGTTCTCGACCGGCAACACGGTCATGAACACCATCCGGGATCTGCACCAGCGGTACCCGCGCAAGCGCTATGTCGTGGTGGCGCTGGTCGATATGCGCTCCGCCGCGGACCTGGGGCGGCTGACGGAGTTCGGGCGGGAGATCGGCGCCCGGATCGACCTCGTGACGGCGGCCGCCGGCACCGTTCGGCTGCCGGAGGGCGTCCTGGAGAAGGGGCAGGAGCTGGTCGCCCGGCACGAGTCGGCCGTACCCCACCGCCAGGCGTACGGGACGGTCACCCGGGTCGAGCTCGGCTGGCCCCGCGGGCTGCCCGACGGAGGACGGCACGGCTTCACCCCCGGGCACCGGGCCTGGCTGGAGCACGCGCTGCCCGCCATGGCCGCGCGGCTCGCCGAGGCGATACCCGGCGGGGCCCGGCGCGTGCTCGTGCTGGGCTTCGAGGAGCTGATGTACGCGCCGCTCCGCCTGGCCCGCGAGCTGGAGGAGACCGTTCCGGCCGAGGTCCGCTACTCCACGACCACCCGCTCACCCGTCCTGGCCGTCGACGATCCCGGCTACGCGATACGCAGCCGGATCGTCTTCCCCGCCCATGACGCCCCCGCCGACGGCCCCGGCGAGCGCTACGCCTACAACGTCGCGGACGCCGGCTTCGACGCCGTCGTCGCGGTCGTGGACTCCGTGGCCGACACTCCCGAACTGCACGCCCCCGGCGGCCTGCTCGACCGGCTCGCCGCCCACACCCCGCACGTCCTGCTCGCGGTCGTACCCAGTTACGTCCCCGCGCCTCCGTATGCCCCCGAAAGGCCCGCCATGCTGCCCGAGCCACTCCGCGGCCCCGCCTTCTCCTCGTACGCGCCCGACGAGGTCGGCTGGCTGCTCCAGGACCTCTCGGACGTCACCCTGGAGGCGCCGACCGAGGAGCGCGAGGAGGCGATCCAGAAGGGCGGGGCGCACTACGCCGAGTCCCTTCCCGTCGAGTACCAGCCGAGCGAGCAGTATCAGGAGCTGTTCCACGCGGCTCTCGAAAGCTCGGCCGTGCGGATCGCGCAGGCGGTCGGCGTGGTCACCGAGAGTCTGCTGGCGGAACGGTCACCGCGCCCGGTCCTCGTCTCGCTCGCCCGCGCCGGGACCCCCGTCGGCATCCTGATGCGCCGCTGGGCCCACCACCGGCACGGCCTCGACCTGCCGCACTACGCGGTGTCCATCGTGCGCGGCCGCGGCATCGACGCCAACGCGCTGCGCTACCTCGCCGACCGGCACGACCCCCGCGACGTCGTCTTCGTCGACGGCTGGACCGGCAAGGGCGCCATCACCCGGGAACTGGCCGACGCGATACGGGAGTTCGAGGAGTCCGACGGCATCACCGGCTTCGACCCGGAGATAGCCGTCCTCGCCGACCCGGGCTCCTGTGTCCGGACGTACGGCACCCGGGAGGACTTCCTCATCCCCTCCGCCTGCCTCAACTCGACGGTGTCCGGGCTGATCTCGCGCACGGTGCTGCGGGCCGACCTGGTCGGCCCGCACGACTACCACGGCGCGAAGTTCTACCGGGAGCTCGCCGGTGCCGATGTGTCAGGCGCCTTCCTCGACGCCGTCTCCGCCCGGTTCTCCGAGGTCGAGGAGGCGGCCTGTGCGCAGGCCAAGGAACTGCTCGCCGGCGACCGCACTCCCACCTGGGAGGGCTGGGCGGCGGTGGAGCGCATCAGCGAGGAGTACGGCATCCACGATGTGAACCTGGTCAAGCCGGGTGTCGGCGAGACGACCCGGGTGCTGCTGCGCCGGGTGCCCTGGAAGATCCTGGCGCGGTCCGGGGCCGGCGCCGACCTCGACCATGTACGCCTGCTGGCCGAGCAGCGCGGGGTACCGGTCGAGGAGGTCGACGGACTCCCTTACACCTGTGTCGGATTGATCCATCCCCAGTACACACGGGGCGCCACCGGCGCCGACGGCAAGGCGGTGGCGGTATGACCCCCGTGCTGGTCGCCAGCGACCTCGACCGTACGTTGATCTACTCGTCCGCGGCGCTCGCGCTGACCATGCCGGATCCGAGGGCGCCCCGGCTGCTGTGCGTCGAGGTGCACGAGAGCAAGCCCCTGTCGTACATGACCGAGACCGCGGCCGCGCTGCTCACCGACCTCGTCGACCGGGCGGTGTTCGTGCCGACGACGACCCGCACCCGCAAGCAGTACCAGCGCATCAACCTGCCAGGTCCCGCCCCGGCGTACGCGATCTGCGCCAACGGCGGCCATCTGCTGGTGGACGGCGTCTCCGACCCCGAGTGGCACGCGTCGGTGCTCGCCCGGCTGGCGGACGAGTGCGCGCCACTGGCCGAGGTACGGGAGCATCTGGAGACCACCGCCGACCCGGCCTGGGTACGCAAGCACCGGGTCGCGGAGGACCTCTTCGTCTATCTCGTCGTCGAACGCGAGTTGCTGCCCCAGGAATGGGTGAAGGAACTGGCGGTGTGGGCGGAGAACCGCGGCTGGACCGTGTCCCTGCAGGGCCGCAAGATCTATGCCGTGCCGAAACCGCTGACCAAGAGCGCGGCGGTGCGCGAGGTCGTCCGTCGCACCGGCGCCACCCTCACTCTGGCGGCCGGGGACTCGCTGCTCGACGCTGACCTGCTGCTGGCAGCCGACCGCGGTTGGCGCCCGGGCCATGGCGAACTGGCCGACGCAGACTGGACGGCACCGGCGATCAGTGCCCTGCCCGAGCGGGGAGTTCTGGCCGGGGAGCGGATTCTGCGGGAGTTCCTGAAGGCGGCGCGGGAGGCGTAGGCCGACTGCCGTCGATCGGTGACCGGCCCGGCGCGACCGGATGCGCCGGGCCCGGCGCGGCGCGGCCGAGCGGTTTCAGCCGCAGCAGCCGCCGCCGCAGCACCCGCCACCGGCGCTGCCGCCCACGCGGGGGGCAGCGGCCGGAGCGGACGCGGTGCCACTCACCGCGACCGTCGACAGCAGTTTCACCGTGTCGTCGTGGCCCGACGGGCAGGCGGCGGGTGCGGAGGACTCCGCCATCGGACGGCTCAGTTCGAACGTGTCGCCGCAGGTACGGCAGCGGTACTCATAGCGAGGCATGGGCACAGACTAACCGGCGGTTTCGGGCGATCCCAGGACTTCGTGGGGCTGCTGGGCCCCCTGGGCGACACGAGGATCTTCTTAAGATCTCCTCAAAGTTCCCGAGTTGGCCATTTCTTCGCCCCTCCTGACCCAGGACACCACAGAGACCGCTGATATTTTTATATGAGTCACGATGAGCCGCATCGTCGTGAGGGGGGCTCGCAGCCGCATACGTGGCAGCTGCATCTACCCGCGCGCGCAACACCGAGTGCGGAGGGAGACGCAGTGGTGACCCAGGCTTGGCAGCGGATACGGGGGCGGTGCTTCCGGGTTCGTGTGTGCGCCGGAGGCTGCCGTGGCTAGCGAGAACGACGGTCTCCCGCCCGGCCGGCCGACGCCGAAGCAGCCCCGGCAGCGCCCTGCGGAAGGCGAGGCCCGGGCCGAGACATCCTTCGACCCCGACACCACCATGCAGTTGAAGGCCGGGGTGCCGCTGCCCCCGGACGCCACGATGCAGTTGAAGGCCGGCCCCGCGCTGCCTCCGGACGCCACGATGCAGCTGAAGGCTGTGGCACCCCCGCAGCCGGACCCGGAGGCGGCCGCGCAGCAGGCACCGGACGCCACGATGCAGCTGAAGGCCGTTGCAGCCCCGCAGCCGGACCCGGAGGCCGCCGCGCAGCAGGCGCCCGACGCCACGATGCAACTGCGGGTGTTCCGGCCCAAGCCAGCCGGGCGGCGCGCCAGCCGCAAGAAGGCAGCCCCGGCCCCGCCCCTCACTCGTGTCACCGCGTTCTTCCAGCCGTATGTGCGCAAGCTCGAGCCCTACGCCCGCAAGCTGGAGCCGTACGCCCAGCGGCTCGCGCCCTACGCCCGCAAACTCAAGCCGGTCTACCCGCGCCCTGGCCGCACCGGCTGGCGGCGCTGGATGCCCTCCTGGCGGCAGTGGCTGGGGGGCGGGCTGACGTCCGTGGTCCTGAGCGGCCTCTTCCTGGTCGTCGCGTACGCCGCCACGGACATACCGAAGAACCTCAACTCGTACGCCACCCAGCAGGACAACGTCTACTTCTGGAGCGACGGCACGCCCATGGCCCGCACCGGCTGGGTGCAGCGGCAGGCGATGCCGCTGAAGGACATACCCGAGCAGGTGCGCTGGGCGGTGCTCGCCGCGGAGAACGAGAGCTTCTACTCGGACCCGGGTATCTCGTTCAAAGGCCTCACCCGAGCCCTGTGGCGCACGGTCGGCCAGGGGGACACCCAGGGCGGCTCGACCATCACCCAGCAGTATGTGAAGAACGTCTACCTGAACCAGAACCAGACGGTGGACCGCAAGTTCACCGAGGCGATGATCTCCCTCAAGCTCGACAACAGGATGAGCAAGGACGACATCCTCGAGGGGTACCTCAACACCAGCTGGTTCGGTCGCGGCACCTACGGCATCCAGCGTGCCGCCCAGGCCTACTACGGCAAGGACGTGAGCCGGCTCAACGCGGGCGAGGCCGCCTTTCTGGCCTCCCTGCTGAAGGGCGCCGGTCTCTACGACCCCACCCTGAACAAGGCCAACCACCAGCGGGCGGTCGAGCGGTGGTCCTGGATCCTCGATCGCATGGTCAAGATCGGCAAGCTGTCGCCGCAAGAGCGGGCGAAGTACAAGACGTTCCCCGAGCCGCTCAAGCAGAACCCGCTCTACGACACCGGTAAGCAGAGCGACTACCTGGTCGAACTCGCCTCGCAGTACGCCAAGAAGTCCGCGCACATCTCGGACAAGCAGTTCGACCTGGGCGGCTACCAGATCTACACGACCTTCGACCGTAAGCGTGAGGACGCGCTCACCGACGCCGTGACCAAGGCCCGCAAACAGGGCGGCATCGATCACCCCGACCTTGCGAAGACCGCGCACTACGGAGCCGCCTCGGTGGCCACCGACGGCCGTATCCTCGCCGTCTACGGAGGCCCCGACCACCGTACGCAGGGCTACAACGAGTCCAACGCCACTACGGTGCAGGTGGGTTCGGCCTTTCTGCCGTTCGTCTACGCCGCGGGTCTCGAGCACGGCGTCCACAAGACCCGGGGCGGCCCCGCGACCCCGGTCACCCCGGAGTCGCTCTACGACGGCGACGACGGCGTCCCCGTCACCACGCCCGAGGGTCCGTACTGGGACCGCAGCGGCAAGAAGGTCGCCGCCCACAACGACGGCAACAGGTCCTACGGCCAGATGACCCTGGCCCAGGCCCTCGCCCTGTCCGTGAACACGCCCTTCATGCAGCTCGGCATGGACACCGGCCTGGTCCAGGTGCGCGAGACGGCGGAGGCGGCCGGACTGCTCTCCTCGAGCATGGGCCCGCAGGTGCCCGCGCTGTCCTTGGGCAATGCCACGCCCAGTGCGATCCGGATGGCGAGTGGGTACGCCACGTTCGCCTCGGACGGGACGCACACCGAGCCGTACTCGGTGCGCCGCATCACCCGCAACGGCTCCCTGGTCGCCCTGAAGACGCCGAAGCCGCGCCAGGCCGTCGGCTCCGAGGTGGCCCGCCAGGTCGACGATGCCCTCACTCAGTCCTTCCGCACCGCCCATCCGAGCGCGGCCTCCGTCTCCGCGCAGGTGTCCGGAAAAGCCGGAACCACACAGGACGACACGGCCTCCTGGTACGTAGGAACGGCCAAGTCCGTGTCCACTGCGATCGTCGCCTACCGCATGGACCTGGCCAAGAGCCTCCAACCGCTGCCGCTCAAGGGGCTCGCCGGAACCCCGGCGGACAGCGTGCCCTACGGCATCTGGACGGAGGCCATGAGCCCGCTCGGCTGACGCCGGCGCCGCAGACCGCACCCCGCCCGCCTCCTCGCAGAACGAGCCGCCCATGAGTACGAGAAACGGCCACCGCCGCGCCCGACCCGCACGCACCAACCGCCGGAACATCACCTTGGCGGCTCTCCTCGCCCTGGCGTCGGTGACGGTGACCTTCCTCGCGGTCTCCCGGCACGACGACACCACACCCACCGCCTCCGCCGGAGCCCGGCAGGGCGACGGCAAGGGCGCTGCGGCCAAGCCGAGCCAGACGCCGAAGTGGGACGGCAAGACGAAGATCCTCGGCGACGGGTCCACCTCGTACACCGGCCCGCAGAAGGGCGAGTTGAAGCCGGTTCCACTCAAACCCGGTGAAAAGCCTCCCCAGTTCGTCGTCTTCTCCTGGGACGGCGCACTGGAGGGCAGCGACCATCTCTTCTCGCACTACCGGGAGATGGCCAAGGAGTACGACGCCCATATGACCTTCTTCCTCACGGGCATCTATCTGCTGCCCAAGAGCAAGAAGGACCTGTACCACGGGCCGATGCACTCGCCGGGCGACGCGGCCATCGACTACGCCACCGACGAGCACATACGCGAGACGCTGGAGCAGCTCCGCCAGGCCTACGCCGAAGGCAACGAGATCGGCACCCACTTCAACGGCCACTTCTGCGGCGCCAAGGGCGGCGGCGACTGGAGCGTCGACGAGTGGAAGAGCGAGATCGACCAGTTCTACTCCTTCGTCCAGAACTGGAAGACCAGCACCGGCTACAAGGACATCCCCGCGCTGCCCTTCGACTTCAAGGACGAGGTCACCGGCGGCCGCGCGCCCTGCCTGGAGGGCCAGCCGAACCTGCTGAAGGCCATGAAGAGCTACGGCTGGCGCTACGACGCCAGTTCCCCGGGCGACTTCCAGATATGGCCGGTGAAGAAGAACGGCATCTGGGACTTCCCGCTGCAGATGCTCCCGTACGAGGGCGGCAAGTACCAGGGCCTGTCGATGGACTTCAACTTCCTCTACAACCAGTCGGGCGGCGAGACCAAGGGTGATCCGGCGAAGTACGCCGAGTGGGAGCAGACGACCGTGGACTCGTACATGGCCGGCTTCAACCGCGTCTACTACGGCAGCCGGGCTCCCCTGTTCATCGGAAACCACTTCGAGGACTGGAACGGCGGCATCTACATGAAGGCCATCGACCAGGTGGTCAAGAACGTCTGCTCCAAGAAGGGCGTCCAGTGCGTGTCCTTCAAGGAACTGGCCGACTGGCTCGACGTGCAGAAGCCCGGAACGCTGGAGCGGCTGCGCAGTCTGGACCCGGCCCAGTCACCGGACTGGTCGACGGTTGTCAAGTGACGCCTGGAACAGTCTTGTTCCACTTGTGCATCCCCTCTTCACAACTGCCACAGAGGCCGTGCGAAGATGCGAACGCCCGGTAGGGGTACCGGCATAGAGGGGAACATCATTGAAATCAAGAAGATTGAGCCGTAAGCGGAGCCGCGCGACCATCATCACGGCGGCGGCCGCCTCGGTGGTCGCCGGAGTGGCCCTGCTGCCCAACTGGAGCGCGGGTGCGGCGGTGACCGACGACCCGACGGTGGACCCGGCGACCAAGGCCACCTTCCAGCGACTGGCCGACGCGGTCTTCACCGACCGCACGCAGGCCCTGGTGGACGGGCGCGGCACCGAGGGCAAGCAGCGCACGTCCGGATTCTCCGGCAAGGTACGTCTGTCCGGCACGCAGTCACGCGCGGAGAGCTCGGCACTTGACCAGCTGAGCGGCCGCAAGTCCCGCCTGGCGCAGCTGGGCGAGAAGTACAGCGGGGCCAGCACCAGCGTCACGCTGGACGCCACGCAGGTGAAGGGCCGGCGCGCCACGGTCGACGTCACCGAGACCACGACCCTGACGTACGAGAAGGTCAAGGGCACCGAGCCGAAGACCACCGGCTTCCAGGCCCACCACGAGCTGACGTTCAAGGCGGACCGGCACGGCGACTGGCAGCTGAGCGGTATACGTGACACCGACCACGGCTACCTCGCGGTGAACCAGGTGGCCAAGCCGGCCGTCGCCGCGCCGGCCACCGCCGCCGACGACGGGCCGCCCTCGGCGACCCGTTCCGCCACCACGCGGTCCGCGCCGGCCAAGCCGAAGAACTTCTCGGCCACCGGCTACGACTACAAGGCCATGGCGGCGTACGCGCAGAAGTACTGGAACGACTACAACCCGGCCTACCCGGACTTCAACGGGCAGGGCGCCGGCGGCGACTGCACCAACTTCGTCAGCCAGTCCCTGAAGGCCGGCGGCTGGAAGCACGTCCCCGGCTACACGTACGACTGGCACAAGTGGTTCGGCACCGCCGACATCCAGTCGGACTCGTTCGTCGGCGTGAACGAGTTCTCGTGGTTCGCCCTGTCCTCCAAGCGGGTCACCAGCCTCGCCAACGTCTACCAGATGGACGTCGGTGACGTGCTGCAGATGGACTTCAACAAGGACGGGTCGAAGGACCACTCGATGATCGTCACCTACCGCAGCCCGCAGGGCGTGCCGTACGTGACGTACCACTCCACCAACACCTACAACAGGTCGGTGGCGAGCATCATCGCGTCGTACCCGAACGCGGCGTACTACGCCTACCGCACCTGAGCGGGCCGCTTCCGGAGCGGGAGCCGGGCCTCAGTGACCGGCTCCCCGCTCCTCCCGGATCTGCGAGACCACCCGGGCCACCGTCTGGCGCACCGCCTCCGTCTCGGTCAGGAAGTGCCAGTAGTCCGGGTGACGGCCCTCGAGCGTGGCGACGGCCCGGTCCAGCCGGGCCACGGAATCGTCGAGCGGACGGGCGTGCCGCGGATCGGGATTCGTCCGCCCCGTCATGGCCAGCCGCTGCGCGTCACGGATCGCGAACCGCGTCCGCTCGATCTCCTGCTGCGGATCCTTCTGCACGGCGTTGAGCCGCCGCAGCCGGTCACCGGCCGCGGACACCGCCTCGTCCGTCGTGTTCAGCAGCGACCGCACGGTCGACAGCAGCGAGGTCGCGTCCGGCCAGCGCTGGTCGTCGCGCGCGGTCTGCGCCTCCCTCAGCTTCAGCTCGGCCTGCCGTACGGTCTCGCCGGCCTGATCCGGCACATGCTGCAGGTCCTGCCAGCACGCCGCGGTGAACCGCCGCCGCAGCTCGCTCAGCACGGGCTGCACCTGCCCGGCCCGGGTGGTGAGCGCCTGCGCCCGGGTCCGCAGCGAGACGAGCCGGTGATCGATCTCGGCGGCCTGCTCGGGCAGCCGCTCGGCCTGCGTCCGTACGGCCTCGGCCTCCCTGGCCACACGCTCGGCGCGCTCCAGGGTCTGCGCCGCACCATGCCGGCCGGCGCCCTGGTTGAGTTTGGTCAGCTCGGGGGCGAGGGCGGCCAGCCGGGCGGCCAGGTCGTCGGCCTTGAGCCCCGAGGCCCGGACGCCGTCCAGGGCGTTGCTCGCGGCGAGCAGGGCCTGGCGCGCACGCTCCACGGCCGGGGCGAGCCGGGCGAGCTGGGTCTCGGCCTTGCCGAGCAACGGCCCGAGACTGTCGCCGAAACGATCCAGCTCCTGCTTGACACGGGTCAGTTCGTCCTTGGCCGTGGTGAGTTCGGCACGGGCGTGAGAGGCCGCCGAGGCCTCGAGATCGACCCGGTCGAGGTCATGCGCGTCGACGGCCTGGATGTACTGGTGACTGGCCTCGTCGATACGCCGCCCGAGCGCCTCGAAGTCGGAGAGGGCACGACGGGCGGCGGGGGAGTCGTCCACGGCGGCGATGGTCTCGATCGAGATCCGCAGATCGCGCTGGGCGGTGTCGAGCTCGTAGAAGGCGGCCGCGGCGGCGTCCTTGGCGGCCTGCGCCTGGGCCCGCTGCCCCTCGGACCGCCCTCCGAACCAGCGCCGCGTCCCGCCCCCGGCGAACGCCCCGGGCAGAACGAGCGCGGCGCCGAGCGCGGCGACGAGGGGCAGGCTGAGCAGCGCCAGGACGTCACGGGCCGGAGTGGGGCGACGGGACGCCGCGCTCCGTGCGGCGCCCTGGGCCGCGCGCGGATCAATGCTGCCGGACGCACCGGCGGTCTCCCGTGCGGCGTGCAGATCGTGGTGCCCGGTGTCCGACGGACGCGGCGCGCGCATGAGACCGGGCCGACAGCTCGGTGATCGATGGCGCGCGCATGGCGCGAACGGCGTGCACGGCTGTGGTGGTGTCGCCGTCACATCCCTCTCCCGTGCTGTCATCCGCCCTGCCCGGTGTCATTCTCCCACCGGTTGAGGACGAACACACGGGGCGTTCGGTTCACTGTGCGCAGTGGCCGGATCTCGTCCCTCCCGGCCCCTGCGGACTACCCCGCCGTCCGTACGGTGACCGACCCGTCCTCCGTCCGCGCGTCGATCACATGGGAGCTGGCCGAATCCCTGGGGACCGACACATGAACCGAGCCGTCCTGCGCGCGGGTGCTGACACGGTACGTGTCGTGCGGCAGCGCGATCGTGACCGAGCCGTCCGCGCTGCTCGACTCGACGCGATCGGGCACGGCGCCCAGTTCGAGGTCGACGGAGCCGTCCTGCGTCGTGGCGTGCACGCGTCGCGAGCGCACGCCCCTCGCCCGTACCGACCCGTCCGCGCTGTCCAGCGTGAGCGGCCCTGAGGCGTCGGTGACCAGCACCGAACCGTCCTGGGTACGGATGCTCAGCGCGTCCTTGAAACCCTGCGCCCGCACGCTCCCGTCGCCCTCCTCGACCTTGACGGCCACCCCGCGCGGCACCTCGATCCGGTGCCGGGCGGAACAGTCCGCGACCAGCCCGGAGCACTTCAGCCGCAGAACGAGCCGGTCGTCCTTCATGGCCCAGGTCACCCGGGGGTCCCCGCCGACCACGACCGTCCCCTTGAACCACCGGGTGACCTCGACCTGGTGCACATCGGCCGGGACGATCTCCAGCGCCGAGTCGTCGGAGTCGACGGTGAGCGTACGGCCGTGCAGTGCGAAGGCACGGTGATCCGGGTGCGGATCGTCCCCGGCATCGCTCCCGCACCCGGCGACCGTCGCGACGACCACGGCGGCGACACCGCCGAGAGCGATCACGCGAGTACACCGACCCGGTCCGGTACGCCGCGTCGTACGAGCCATGAGTTTCCCCCCTGAAATCTTGAATCCTGGACTCGGCCCGGAGGGCCCCGAGCGCCCTTCGACCGTACGCAGGGCGGGCACCCGGGAGGATCCGGCACTCTCCCGGATCAGGGGTGGGGCTAACCCCCGGTACGGGGGTGCCAGGGACCGTCGAGGGCCGCCGCCCGCCCGCATCCCGCATATACGCGTTTGCCGGGCATCCCCCCGGGCAAGGTAGGCTGTCGACTCGTCCTGGGCGCGTAGCTCAGCGGTAGAGCGCCGCCCTTACAAGGCGGATGTCGGCGGTTCGAAACCGTCCGCGCCCACTGGTCTCAGGACACGATGAAGGCCCAGGTCAGCGGGGGATACCCGGAGACCTGGGCCTTGATTTTTCTTGGCTGTTCGGAGCCGTCGTGCCGCTTACGTGCCAGATGGACCGCGCAGGGGGCCGCTTCACCCCCTTGATCTGCCCGTCGACGTAGTCGGCGATCCGGTGATCGCGGCCATTGACGAGGTGCTGACAGACCAGCGCGGCTCGCACCGACGAGTGGCCCATGCGGTGCGTCAGCTCGCGCGTGGTCGCACCACCGGTCGCGGCCAGAGTGTTGCCGGTGTGCCGGAGATCGTGGAAGCGCACGCCGCCGAGGCCGGTCGCGGCGAGGGCACGGAGCCGGATCCGCCGGAAGTTGTTCCGGCGCAGGACACCGCCGAGCGTGCCGAGAAAGACGTTCGGTGGGTCAGGCCGCCGAGCGGTGCCATGATCAATCCTTACAGTCGTTCGTACAGTGGCGCGCTCCACCTTGACGCCCTGAACCACACCCGCTCCACGGTGTGTGGGTCGACGGCGGGCCGGATGGGAGTTGGGGAGAGTGGTGGGTGCAGGACGCAAGCGGGTCCATGCCGCACTCAGGGGCTCGGTTCGCGGGCGTACTGACTCGGGAGTGCGCATGGACCCGCGCTTGAGAAGACTTGGCGACGGCCTGATGACCTGCATCGCCCTGGCTTGGTTCGGCTACCAGGCCCTATATGGCGAGGGGGTGCTGCGGATCTTTTCCGCCCTCATGTCGGTGGTAGTCGTGGTGACGACTGCAGGCGCCATCCTCGACTACATCCGCCCTCGGCCGAAGCGGCGCCGATCCAGTGAGCGGGACGGGAATTGAAACGCCCCTGCCGCCGCTGGCCCTGCAGGCCGAGTTGTGCGTCTCGACACATGGAAGGACAACGAGGGGCTGCACCGGTACTACAAGGGCGCCGGGTTCACGCTGGTTCGGGATAGTTGACCTTCCGCACCGCAGGTCAGGGGCTCTGTTCCAGAGAGCGACCGGGGCCTGAGCTTGTCCCAGTTATGACCCCCGGCTGCTGCGCCTGTAACGGCGGTGCAGTGCACGCAACTGGGACAGTTGCTTCTCGAAGTCGCCCACGTCGGCTGCGCCGACCCATGGCACCGGCAGCGAGACCGAGGAGCCGTCGCGCAGTGTGGCCGCGGCACGCAGGTTCGGAGTACTGATCCGGGAGTCGGCAGAATCTACCCGCAGGTCCTCGAAGCGGACGATCTCGTCCCACTCCAGCCGCCGCCACCGCAGCACCGTGCGGAAACGCAGCCCGTCCGGGCCCGCCTCCACCCGTCGCCTGAGCAGCCCGACGCCCAAGGCAGCCGCCGAACCCACGCATGCGGAAAGGATCCCCCAATCCTGGGCGTCCGGAGCACCGAGGCGTGCCGCAACCCCCGCCGCGACCGCGAAGAGCGCGGCCAGCGCGGTCCACCAGCGTGCGGACTTCGCTCCCCACCGCAACGACAACTCAGCAGCATCGGACACTCGTGTGATCTTGCCACCCGCCACGAACATCCGGTAGGTCACGGTTTCCAGGACCTGGCGTGACATCAGTAGCTGACATCAACAGAGGTGTATTACTGCGCACAGTGGCACACCGACGACTCGGCAGACCAGCAAGGGGTCTTCACAGGAAGTCGGTTCGTGATGATGTCGCACCCGCCTACGGATCAGAAGGCTGCCCGTTCGTGCCGCCCAGTCGGCCAGCACCGGTCGTGGTCTCACTTCTGGTCTCATTCATGCACGTACCGCCCCGTCCGGATGAGTACCACGGCAAGTCGCGTTCCAGGGCGACGGCCGCACATGCACACAGGTGAACGCCTCCATACGGCCGCCCGACTGGAACCAGCACACTTGGAAAGCGTGCACCTGGCGCCGGCGTACGAGTCACGTCGATGCCCAGCCCCCTGTCAGACCTGCGCTGTACGGTCCGCTCCATGGCTGAGAGACCTACGACGATATGGCGCGAGGGCATAGCGGAGGAAGCTGAAGAGCTCGCCGCCGGCACCCTGGATCCTGAGTGCGCATGCATGGCGGGGCTGTTCCCCGAAGATCTGCTCACGGCGACCGACGCCGTCCTCGACACCTTCGAGACAGAGCTTCGCTGCCTGGCTGAGGCAGACGACGCGCAGATCTTCGGCGTCGTGGAACGCGTTGTCCTGGCACTGAACGCGGTGAACGAAGCCCACAACGGGAGCGCCTACGAAACCGACGAGCGCGAGCTACTGTGCGACTACATCGACCGATCACTTACCGAGCACGGCGTCGACATTGTCGCTCTGACCGCCCGACATGGACTCGGCCGGTACCAGATCACGGATAAGTGGCGGAAGTGGTAAGGCTGCTCACTGACGCCGCTCGCCGAGCACCCCTTCCTGACACAGGATCGCTGCTGCACCACAACCGCACCAGATCGAGCGGGGAACAGCGGGGAGTCACGGTGAAGGCAGGCGCCGCCGACGAAGCCGCAGCCCAACCGCTCGCCCGGGTCAGCGCCCAAGCCGGCCGCAAAGGATCACGGCTTCCCAAGCTGAGCACCTCAATGACCACCCAGCCGGGAGTTCGCATCTAGGGGCGCAGTCGTGCCACAGCCGTGCCACATTCTACGGTCAATCACGGTCAACGACGGTCCGTTGCAGTCGAGATGCACCGTTGACCTGGGCGGCAGCCAGAGCCCGTGCGACCTGGGCGCCAGGGCCAGCCCACACCCCCGCCCTGACAAGGGGGATGCCGGCGGTTCGAAACCGTCCGCGCCCACCAGGAAACAGACCCCCAGCCGATCATGGCCGGGGGTCTTTGACATCCAGGTCTGACATCAGCGCCGCTCAACTCGCGCTGTAGGCGCCTCGTGAGGAGCCGGTCCATGTGGCTACGCCGCAGCTCCCTCCAGAACCTGGACTCGATGCTGATCGGCTACCGAGCCGCACTGGGCCCGCGTCCGCGACGAGACCACTGGTACTCGCGTTCTGGTTCAGACAAGCTGCGGCGCATGGACTGGATGCCTTTGCTCTCTACACTGGCTGGTGCCGTCATCGGCATCTCGGCCACTCTGATCGCGGATCGCAATCGGTGGCAGCGGGAGGAGGCCAGGCACGCGCTGGAGGTACGGCGCGAGGTGTACACCGAGTTCGTTTCCGCCCTTAAAGCCGCAGGTGAGGAGATCCGCGCTGTCGCCTTGGGCGATCACATGTCCGACTCGGCGCGTGATGCCGCCGTGCGGGAAGCCTTCCGCGGCACTGGTATCTACACAGCAAGTGAGCGCCTGTGGCTCGTGGGCCCGCCTCAGGTCGTGGCGGCCGGGAATGAGGCCTTTCACGGTTGGCGCACGCTACGTGACGCCTACGCCCAAGGGGTGACTGTCGGATCCGCCGAGGAAGCCCCCTTGATAGCGCAGCGGCGCACGGCCATGGCTCAGATGCGTCGTGTCATGCGTGAGGATCTAGGCATCGGGCCCCTCGGAATTGAGTGATCGACACCAGCCCCCGGACAACGGGGCCATCAAGACGCCACGACGCTGTGATCACACAAAGCCGCTACGCCGACCGCGTGGTTACACTGCCGCCGTCGCTCCCCGTTGGCTGTCGGGGACGAGCTTGTCGGCTCACTGCGATGGGGATTCCAGGACGAGGCGGATCTCCGTTATCTCATAGCCCGCGCGGTCGAAGGCGGCGGCCATCGGAGCGTTGACGGTGTCCGTCGTGGCGGTAATGCGGTCGGCGCCCTCGCTCGCGTGGAACCTGGTGATCTCGGCGAGGATTTCGTCGATCAGGCCCTGTCCGCGCTGCTCCGGGACGACACCCAGGTAGCCGACGTTTCGGTGGTAGGGGGTCGCGGAGGGGATGGCCAGGCCCGCCAGAGTGCCGTCCGGCAGTTCGGCAAGGCGCCACCAGGAGCGCTCACCAGGACAGTTGAGGTAGAACTCGATGTCCGCGCGGGCCAATTGCTCGGGGCCCATCGAGCGGAGCTCGTTCTGTGTGTGCAGATCCAGGCTCCCGGCCGACAGCCGGATGAACGCGTCGAGGAACTCCTCGCCCGTACCCTCCCGGAAGATCAGCTTCCCCGCAGGCGCAGGGACCGCGGCAGCCGGTGTCCACTCGTACCGCAGACGCTCAATCTCGCTGCTCAGTCCGGACCTGTACGCCGCCTCCCTACGCCAGGCCACCGCATCGACCAACGCCGGGCTGCTCCGCCAGTCGCGGGGCAGCGAGCTTGTTGTAAGCAGGAAGAGCCCCGAAGGCGGCATGGGCAGCGGCAAGCAGCCCGGAGGCGATGGCGACCGGGTCGGCGACGCTGGAGTGCACCTGGAGGCAATCGAGCGCGATCGGTCGCGCGCTGTCCGCACGGCCCCACCACAGAGCGCGAGCCAGGATCTTCCCAGTCTCGTCCTCAGCGAACCAGATCCACTCGGGGCGGAACTGGTTGCTCGCGAGCTCCTCTCGGATCCTTTCCGCGCTCAAGGCGGGGACGGGACCATCGGCCGGGTAGGCGGCGGCGCGGTTGAGATCTGCGGGGTCCGCTGTCGCAGCGCGAAAGAGCATCTGGCCATATTCACACCGTGGGGCCAACTGGACCACGTCATTTTCGACTTGAGCGACGGATCAAAAGGTGCCCAGTAGACCTTGGTGACCGTCGTGCCCGTAGTTCGGCATCGAGGGGCTCATCCTGCCTGCTGCGGGCCCGTTCTGAGGGGACGCAGCGGGGAGCCACGGGGGACGACGGGCCCTGCTGCGCTCTGTCCCGGTCTGGCCCAGGTGGGAGTCTCGGCAGGTCGGCCAGTGGCCGCATACGCCGTCTTCCAAACCAGTACTCCAAGCCCCAGGCAGCGGCGCTTGACCGGGGCATTGAAACTCCAGCCCAAAGCCGTTCCGCCGACCTTCGTTGGTCAAGCCACGGTGACACCGTGGCGGCGGCGGTCTGATCTCACATTCCGGACCGCGGAAGACGCCAAACCTTTCAGTAGTGTGAAGGTCCAGCGGCCGAAGGCAAGATCGACTACCTGTGCGATGAAGAGGCGTACCGTCCGCACGAATGCCTGACAGGGGGAGGGAAGTATGAAGATCGGAGAACTGGCTGCGAAGACCGGTGTCGCGCCGCGGCTGCTTCGTTACTACGAAGAGGTCGGCATCCTGACGCCGTTCCGGAGCCCTAACGGATACCGCACGTACGGCGAGCCGGCCATCGACCGTGTACTGCAGATCCGCGAACTTCTCGAAGCCGGTTTGACGACGGAGATGATCCGCGAGGTCCTGCCCTGTCTCGAGTCCGCCGACGGCGATGCGCACGCCCGGGAGTGCCCGGACGCAAAAGACCTGGACGGCCTGCGACGTCAACTCAGCAGCATCAAACGGCGCATCGACGTGCTGCAACGCAACCAGCGCGCGATCGAGGCATACCTGCGCCTCCAGGAGGACGGCGCGGCCCCCACGCCTACGACCGCGGATGGAGTCCTGGACCTGGTTGCGGAGTAACAGCGGCGAGACGCACGCGGCCGAGCGCTCTCCTGCCGGAAGGCGCTGTCGGTGAGGCGCAGGTCTGACGCTGCCGGTGAGACGGAGGCGGGCTGGAGGGCGCCGCAACGGACCGATTCCCCAGTGGCGGGGCTCCGGTGCCGTCGACCGTCGTCCTGGCACCGGAGCCCCGCGCGTTATGGGTGCTGCTTCCGAATCAGATGCTGAATCCGCCATCGACGGTCAACCGTGCGCCTGTGATGTACGCAGCGTTCTCACTGGCGAGGAAGACGACCGCCTTGGCGATGTCCTCGGTGGTGCCCATGCGCCCCAGAGGTGTCATGGCCACCTGCGGGGCAGCGTTCGGCCCGTCCGCGGGGTTCATGTCCGTGTCGGTCGCCCCGGGCTGTATGACATTGACGGTGATGCCGCGCGGGCCGAAGTCGCGCGCCCACCCGCGGCCGAGCTGGTCGATCGCTGCCTTGCTTGCGTATTCGGCAACGGCAGGGACGGGAATGCGGTGGGCGACATTGCTTCCCATCAGGATGACACGCCCGCCGTCGGGCAGATAGCGCGATGCGGAATGCGTGGTGACGACGGTCCCCATCACATTGGTGGCCATCATCTGCTGGACCCCTTCGAGAAGGTCCAGGTCCAACTGGTCGACGGTGCCCATGACGGCGATTCCGGCAGAGTTCACCAGCACATCGATCTGGCCGCCCAGGAACTCGGCAGCCTGTTCGACAGCGGTCGACGCCTCGTGGGGAACGGACTGATCCGCCTGTATGGCAAGCGCCTTCGCCCCAAGAGCGGTCAGGTCGGCTACAACCTCTTCCGCCCGCTCGCGCGACTTTCGGTAGGTGATGACAACGTGTGCACCCTCGCGCGCCAGTTCACGAGCGATCGCCGCACCGATACCCCGCGACCCTCCGGTCACGAGTGCAGTCCGTCCTGTCAGAGCCTTGGACATGGCAATGTCTCCTTGCGCCGTTCAGCTGGCTTTCAGCTGGCTTTCAGCTGCTGAACCGAAGCTAAAGGTTGACATTAGTGTGAACGTCAAGCCCGGATGCCGTGACGTCCGCGCTCACGCTTGCGCTCATGAGGCGCGCATCCGCGCTGAGGCAGCGCGGTCGCGCGACAACGAGGCTTTTCCAACCTGACGGGCAGATGGGCCTGTTCAGTGGTTTCGGTCCGAACGCTGCACGGCGACGGTCTTGACCTCTTCCTGGCCGAGCCGGCGGAAGACTTCCGCGGATGACTGCCCGGATCTTCGCGTGGGACCGGTTGACGGCTAAAGACGAGCTCGGTGCGGCCGGCACGGGAGTACTCGGCGAGGTGATGGGCCAGCTGCTCGACGAACGAGGCAGGGCGTCTGGACTGGCTCGATCGTCTTCGGACTTCTCTGGACTGGCGGCGGCAGCGCGTCAGCGGCTGCCGCCAAACCAGTGGCGCCCCGCCGACGAGCCTCATAGCTTGTGCGCTCGTGACTGATGATCCGAAGGCGCGCCCGAATCGACATGAGCTCGGCCGGGTGTTCAACGAGGTGCCGGAGATCTACGACCGGGTCCGGCCGGGATACCCCGACGAGCTGTTCGCGGACCTTGTCGCCGTCACCGGCATGGACGAAAGGTCGTCGGTGCTGGAGGTGGGCTGCGGTACCGGTCAGGCGACGTGCTCGCTGGCAGCGCTCGGATGCTCAGTGACCGCCATCGAGCCGGGCGCGGACATGGCCGTACTGGCTCGCCAACGGATCGCCACCTTTCGCAACGTCGAAGTCGAGACGTCGACGTTTGAGGAGTGGGACGACCGCGGTCGACGCTTCGACGTCCTCGTGGCTGCGTCGTCGTGGCACTGGGTCGACCCGTCGATCGGCTGGCAGCGAGCGCACGGCGTGCTCCATCCCGGAGGCTGGATGGCACTGCTCGGCAACGTCGTTGTCCGCCGGCCGGGAGAGCCTGAGGTGTACGCCGAGACCGCCGACCTCCACGAGCGGTTCTGCCCCGGGAACCCCGGCTGGGGCCATCCGCCACTGGAGGACGACGTGCGGACCACCGACGAGGGTTGGGGACTGGTCGACGACCCTGGAAGATTGTTCGGCCCGACGATCGTGCGCTGGTACCCGACCGTTCAGTGGTTCGACGGGGACGGCTTCGCCGATCTCCTTCGCTCGACGTCGCTGTACCGGAAGATCGACCGCGCCGTCCGTGAGCCCCTGCTCGACGCCATCGCCCAGCGCATCCGCACGCGGATGGGCGACCGAGCGCCCCGCCGTTATCTGAGCGTCCTCCGTGTCGGACAGCGCGCCGAATGAGTCCAGGCGGCCGAGCCGAAGGACTGATCACCTCACGCTCAGTAGGCGTCGTATGCGGCCGAAGCCTGGGGCCTCCGCGCGGTGGAGGTTTCTCTACCCCACCAGAGGCATTCGCTCAGGCGGTACTGGATGCAGGGTGCCTCTGACGTGCGGACTCAGGCCGGCAGGGTCGGCTGATGTACGCCGAATTACTTGTGACTGAGCGCCGTCCCGAACGCCACCACCACAGTTGGAAAGCGTGCGCCGTCGAGCGCACGGCATGCCCGGCAGGGCGCGTTGTCAGAGGCTGGTGGGATCGTGCGCGCATGGACACACTCTTTGAGCTCCCCGAACCGGAGACGTCCGAACAGGCCGTCATCGCCCACTACCGCCTGAGTGACGACGAGTACGGCTCACGCGCTGAGCGCGAGGCGATATTCGACGCTGAGCGGGCCATGGCGGTCGCCGTCAAGAAGGCGGGAGTCGGCGAGGTCGACGGCAACGAGTTCGGTGGTGGCGAAGCCGTGGTGTACGCCTACGGCGCGGACGCGGAAGCGCTCTTCACGGTCATGGAGCCGACTCTGCGCAGTCTGCCGTTCAGGCCCGCGCACGTCGTGTTGCGGCAGGGGAGCCGGGAGACAGAGTCCCGCGTGGATCTGTGATGCGGATGGTCGGCTGTTCGGACCGCGGACGCCTTCACGTGGAAGTCCCAGGTGCGGACCAAAAGAGGTCGCGCGGACAGGTGCGCACCGAGCACCCATGTTGCGGTGCACGAATGGATCTGGGGTTCACGTGGAGGGTTGCCGATCCACTGTGGAGATCTCCATGAACCTGTATCACCGTGGACCGATGAGTTTGCCGCAGGTGGTTCGTCTGACCTGGTGACGATCGACGACCGTACGAGCGGCATGGAGTTGATGACCTTGACGGATGACGCCTCTCTGCAACCTGCTGTAGCCGCCGAGTTCGCGGCCCTCGCCGACTTGCTCGGCTTCGCCTCCGATGCGCAGTGGGACACCCCATCTCTGTGCGAGGGGTGGCGGGTTCGCGAAGTCATCGCGCACATGACCATGGCGGCGCGGTACTCCGAGGAGGAGTTCATGGCCGAGTTGCGACGCTGCGACTTTGACTTCAGCCGCTTGTCGAACCAGATCGCCCGCCGGGACGCCGAACTACCGACTGGCAAGCTCGTCGCCAACCTGCGCGACGAGGTGATGCAGCACTGGACGCCGCCGGGTGGCGGGTACCACGGCGCGCTCAATCATGTGGTGATCCACGGACTCGACGTGACCGTACCGCTCGGGGTGCCGCGCCGCTCACCCGACGAGACGATCCGGGTCGTTCTCAACGACCTCACCGAGGGCGGCGTGCACACACACTTCGGCATCAACATTCAGGGACACAGCTTCCAGGCCACCGACCTTGACTGGTCGTACGGATCGGGCCCGGCGCTGCACGGCGCCGCCGAAGACCTGGCACTCAGGCTCTGCGGTCGGCCAATTCCGGATGGACGGCTGAAGGGCACACCGCTTTAAGAGGGCCGCGCGAATAGGCGGGTGGTCACGGACGGGGTTCGGGCACTCGTCCCAGCGATGTGTCCATGCCTGGCGGATCAGGCCACGCACAGTGATGACGGTGTCGGCGAGGTCGAAGAAGGTGTAGATGACGGTAGCCCGGCGCTCTTAGCAGTGGGCAGGGCGGTGGGAGGCGTGTCCGGCCCACCCTTTGCGATGACTGGAACCGTGATCGGACTCCGCGTGCCCGGGGGAGCGAGGCCATGGTGGCTGGTGACCCAGCCGACCTCGGTCACTGGTTCCCGTGAATCCACGTCCGGGCGAGTTCCGCGACCCAGGTGGCTGCCGCGTCGGGAGTCGGCGGGGGTGCGCCGACGACCACGAGTTCTGCGATGCCTGCTGCGGCGAGTGACGGCAGGTGCTCCGGTGTGCCGTCGCTCAACGCGACGGCAACCATGAGTTCGTCGAAGGCGCGACCTTGGCGGGCGCACTCGTCGGAGAGGACGGCCACGCGGGAGCGGACCTCGGTCGCCGGGACGTTGAAGCCGTACCAGCCGTCGGCGAGCGCGACCGCGCGGCGCAGGGCGGCGTCGCTGTTGCCGCCGATCATGACCGGGAGCCGGCCGCCGCGCAGGGGCTTCGGGTTGACCCGGATCGCGTCGAAGCGCGTGAACTCCCCCGCGAAGGAGGCCGGGTCCTCGGCCCAGAGCGTGCGCATCGCGGCGAGGTACTCCTCGGCCCGCCGCCCGCGCCCGGCGTAGGGGACTCCTAGCGCTGCGAACTCCTCGGCCGACCAGCCGACCCCGACACCAAGGCTGAACCGCCCGGCTGAGAGCACGTCGAGTGTGGCGGCCTGTTTGGCGACCACGATCGGATTGTGCTCAGGCAACAGGAGTACGCCGGTGGCGAGTTCGATCCGGCTCGTGACCGCCGCCGCGAAGCTCAGGGCGAGCAGCGGGTCCAGCCAGTCCGCGTCCGCGGGCACGGCGATCCGGCCGTCCACGGAGTAGGGGTAACGGGATACGGGCGCATCCACGAGCACCACGTGCTCGCCGCACCAGAGCCTTGCGAAGCCGTGCGTCTCCGCGGCTGTGGCCACCGCTCGGATGACTTCCGGGCGGGCACCGTCACCGATGCCGAGCGCGTGCAACCCCACTCGCATCCGCTACCTCCTGGCGTGACCCTAAGCGCGAAGCGCGGACGCGTGCGGGTGGCGTGGCACGGCTCGAGTGGAGGCGGTGCGGCATGTCATCCGGACGGGCGAGGCCACCGACGAGATCGGCGCGCCCAGGATCGCCGCGCCGGGAGAGATGCGCCGGTTCAAGGTGCCCGTGCCGCATGGGTGCCCGATCGTGCGGGGAACCCCGGGGAACCATGGTGGGACCCGGTGTGGGTTGTGCTGTGAGGCGGAGCCGCCCATGGCGCAGTACTGCACGACCGAGCGCCGGGACCCTCCCCTGGCCGTCCGAGGCGGATCAGCGTCTATAGGCTCGGCGCTATCGGCCGTCGGTAGGACCAGCAAGCAAGGTGAGGACTTGAGCGGGCACAGCACCACGCGGGACCGATGGCTCAAGCGGAAGGCCGATGCGATAAACCGATGGACTGTGCGGTTGGGTACCCTCGGCGCCTACGCCGTGGCCATCCACCGCGTGCACCAGCACGCCTACGTGCACGCCGCAGTGTGGTTCGCCGTCGGCCTTGGCGGCACCTGGGGGGTCGTCGATGACGCACGAGAGGCGAGGGCGAGGCACAAGGCCGAGCAAGCACGACAGCAGCAACTGCGCAAACTTGCAGCGTTGTTCCGTGAGATCGCGGCACGGGAGAACCGATCCCGACCGACGTGCGACCCGTCTTGATGTCCTCGACGGCTTCGGAGCATCTGACATCCAGGCCGGCTCCTCATGCTCCAGGACAACACGTTCCCGTTGGAGTACCGGGACGACGGGCCGGGAGCGGTGCCAGGATCACGGTCGGCGAATGCCGGGAGAGGAAAGGTGGCGCCCAGGTGCGCGTGGGGCCCTCGATCTTGCGTGCGCACTCGCAGAGGTGGATGATCTGCGCGCCGGTTGATCACTTGGTCGGCACCGCGTTCTCGCCATGGGATGTCAGTCCGGCATGGACATATTTCTGATCTTGGCCACAGTCCTCTGCTTCGCCCCGGGCCTGGTTGTCGTGACAACGGCCCGGCTCCCAGTGGGGAGAGTGTCGATCGCACGGCCGCGTCTGTGGGGCTACGGCGCGTTGGCCCTCGGTCTCTTCCTCTTCACGCAGCTCTTCATCACTGGGCCCCGAAGTGACAGCCTGCTGTTCTACGGAGGCATGCCGTTCGGCCTCCTCGGCTTGTACCTGGTCGTGGTCGCCCAGCGTCCAAGTCGGCGTTCCTGAGGTAGGGGAAGCAGCTCCCTGTCCAGGCCACCGTCAAGCGACCCACTGACGTCCGACATCAGCGGCTGACACCAAGAGCGGCGGACGAAGGATGTCCCCTGATCCGCCGTGGGGGCGTGCAGCCGAGGGAGGAACGGCAGCCGGGCTCAGCGCCAGGACTATTGTCGCGGACATGGTCGGACATGATGCCCTCAGTGCCACCCGTGATGCCTACGACGCTGCTGCCTCCTTGTATGCGCAGCGGTTCCGCGACGAGCTGCGTGGCAGGCCCCTTGACCGCGCAGTCTTGAGTGCCTTCGCCGAGGTCGTCAGTGCGAGTGGCGGCGGTCAGGTGGCGGACCTGGGATGTGGACCTGGCCATATCACCGCTCGCCTGGGCGAGTTGGGGCTGGCGGCTTTCGGCGTGGATGCCTCTCCTGCGATGATCAAGTTGGCTCGACAGGCCTACCCGGACCTGCGGTTCGACGTGGGCTCGATGGCCGCGTTGAACATCGCCGACGGAATGCTGAAAGGCGTCCTTTCCCGTTGGTCCATCATCCACACTCCACCGCAAGAACTCCCCTCCATTTTGGCGGAGTTCCATCGCGTGCTGGCACCTGGCGGCCATCTTCTGGTCGGCTTCTGGGCCGGCGATGACCCGTCTCACCCGCCACAGGTCTTCGACCACGCGGTTGCGCCGGCCTATCGGTGGTCGCCTGATCACCTCGCCGCGATGCTGCGCACGTCCGGATTGGCCGAGATAGCCCGGATGGTTCGTAATCCACAGCCCACCGACCGTCGGCAGTTCCAGGAGATTCACCTGCTCGCACGCAAAGTCGAGGCCATGTCCACAAACCAATAGGGGCCGCCATCCCCTTGATGATGAGCTTGCAGTTCCTCGGAGGCCGGGCCGGCGGGACATCGGGCCAGAGCGTTCAGATGGCTCTCATTTTCGCGTCGCACACTCTCGGCATAGGACGAGGGAGCCGGTCAGCGCACGGTGCAGCCGGCGTGCGTGCGCCGTCTGGGCAGTCTGCCCAGGGCCGGTGGGCGGCCATGGTGCAAACGCGCCTGCCTCGGAGTGGCAAGGGGCGCGCAGTGAACACTCGAGGGAACGACTGACATGAAGAGCCCGCTCTGGCGTCTGACCTTGCGGCTGCGACTGGGACTGTCCGCTGCCGTGGCCGTGGCCGTAGCGGTGAGTGCCGTCGCAGTAGCGTCATGGCTCGTCACCCGTCAGCAGCTGACAGCTCAACTGGACTCGAACTTGGAGAGCGTGCAGGCATCGCCCGGGTATGTCCAGGATCTGCTGAGTCTGTGCGGTACGGAATTGCCGGACACGGGTCAACGCAGCGAAACGCCCACGCCCTATGTGGTGCAGGTCATCACCGCGGACGGGACGGTATGTGTCGCTCCTGGCAACAAGAAGATTGCCGTCGACGAGAGCGATCTCGCCGTCGCGCGGGGCATGCTCAGGTCGGCGGTGCATGACGCCACGTCGGAGGACGGGCAGAGGATGCGCGTTTCGACGACACATCCCGATATGCCCCCGCGGTTCTCGGGGGACTACGCGGTATCCATCGCGCAATCCCTCAATGTCGTGGACAAGCCCCTGAACAGTCTCGCCCTCTTCCTGCTCGGCTTCGCAGGACTCGGCGTCATCGGCGCGGCCACGGCCGGGATAGGAATCAGCCGTGCCGGCCTGCGGCCGGTGGGACATCTCACGGATGCCGCGGAGCACATCGCACACACGCAAGACCTGACAGTTCGGATACCTGCCGACGGCAATGACGAGATCGCCAGGCTTTCCAAGAGCTTCAACGACATGACCGAGGCTCTCGCGACGTCGCGAGACCGCCAACAGCAACTCATCGCCGATGCCGGACACGAGTTGCGCACCCCACTCACATCGCTCCGCGCGAACATCCAACTCTTGATCAGGAGCCACAGGTCAGGCCGGAATCTTCCCGAAAAGGCCATGAACGACCTGCTTCACTCCGTGGAGTCCCAGGTGGGAGAACTCGCGGCCCTCATAGCCGACTTGCAGGAGCTCTCCCGGCCGGACACCACGCCGGACGAGACATCCCTGCACGTCGTCGCCCTGCACGAAGTGGCAAGACGTGCCATGGAGCGTGTGAAGCTGCGGGGCAGTGAACTCGAGTTCACCAGTGACCTGGATGAGTGGTACGTGTTGTCCGAACCCACCGCTCTGGAAAGAGCGGTGGTGAACCTGCTCGACAATGCCGTCAAGTTTTCGCCCGCCGGAGGCACCGTGAGTCTTCGGCTCAGCGACGGCCGGCTGACGGTGCGCGACCAAGGTCCGGGCATTCCCGCCGACGAGTTGCCGCATGTGTTCGACCGGTTCTGGCGCTCGCCGACAGCGCGCAGCCTGCCGGGAAGCGGTCTGGGCCTCGCCATCGTGGCCAAGGTTGTTCAGCAGGCCGGTGGCACAGTGACGCTGCAGCCCGCCGATGCTCAGGGGACCGAGGCGGTCATACGCATCCCCGGTACGCGCAACCCACCGTCATCCATGGAGCCCGGGCGCGCGAGCTCCGAGGCAGCGGCGTAGTAGGGGAGCACAACACCTTCCACCGCACGGTCCGCGCCCGCGTTGCACACGTGCGCGCACGGATCAAGGGGGTGGACGATCCCTGGGACGCGGTTCTCCTCGGCCTCGGCTGGCCGGCCGAGGCGGACGACCGGCCTGCGGAATCTCAGGCTGCCGCGTGGCGACGGGGGCGGTGGCGGGAGGCGATGGTGGCGGTGAGGGCCTCGACGGCGTCGACGGTTGCGGCGCTCAGGGCGACGGCGTGGCTGGTCACAGCTCTGTCGGAACCGTAGGACAGCTCGGTCGGCAGGCCGGACCGGGCGGTGAAGGAGTCGAACACCGACCGCAGTGCTCCCGGGGCCACGGGCTCGCCTCCGGCGGCGGCACGGGCCAGAGCGGAGAGGTGTTCGTGCATCGGATCGGCCAGTTCGGTCAGCGCCGGCACGGTGTCGTGCGGAGTTCGCGGCAGGCGTTCGTGCAGCAGGGTGACGCACCCGGCGACCATGGACACCTGGGTGCCGATCTGCTCCAGCTGCGCGGTCGACCAGGGACTGTGACGCTGGGCCGGTTCGGTGTGCGACTCCTTCACCGCGGTCTCCGGGTGCTCCCTGACCTGCCGTGATCGCGCCCGCAGCTCGTCGACGGCCGCCGGATCGGTCGCTCCGACGTCGGCATAGCCGGTCAGCAACTCGGGGAGCAGCCGGTCCTGCACCCGCAGCCACTCCGCGAGCAGGCCCGGCTCGCCGACAACGTCAGCACACCGGGTGTGCGCTTCCTACGGGTCACGGATCATTACGAACCGATCGCGCTGAGAATGGCTTGGCGTGAAAAGGGCGCCATGGCGACGGTGCTGCGGCTGGCCGAGCGGGTGCTGCCGACCCCGACGGCCGGATGACCAGGGGTGGAAGATCCTTGGGACGCGACCGAGGCCCAGATCAGCGGGGTGGTACCCGGAGACCTGGGCCTCGGTCATTGGTGGTGGCTGCTCGGGGCCGTCGTGCCGCCTACGCGCCGGACGGGCCGTGCGCGGGCCGATGGCAGAGGGCGAGCGCAAGTGCCTGCCGGCTGAGGTGGGTCACGCGCGTTCGCGCGAGCGGGACGCCGGCGGGATGCTCTGCTCGTACTGGAAGACGTTGTACGGGTCGTACTTGGCCTTGATCTCGCGCAGCCGGTCGAAGTTGGATCCCCAGTAGGCGGTTTCCCAATCCTGCTGCGCGATGTTCGGCACGTTGACGTAGGCGCCGTTCACGTAGGGCCGCAGCGCCTGGCTGAACTCGGCGACCCAGGCCTGGGCCTGCGGGGTGAGCGGGTCGGAGACGCCTGGCTGGTCGCTGCGCTTCCCCCAGCCGGCGCCGGGCTCGGAGTAGAAGAGCGCGTTGCGATGCGGGAAAGCGGTGCCGCCCCGGGGGCTCCTCCTGACCGCCCCGCCGAAGGCCTGGGTGAAGAAATTGCTGTCGTCCGTAGGGGCGTTCTGCATGAATGAGGCGATCACGTCGATTGCCGTCATCGGGAACGGTCTGGTGGTGAACTGGGAGAAGAACTTCCAGTTCGCGGGTTCGGCCGCGGTCGGAATCTGGAATTTCGCATACACCACACCCCAGTTGTCGACCTCAACCGAGACCTGGGGGCTGCCGACCGACAGGATCGGGGCCAGCAACTGCCGCGTCTCTGCCTCCGATCCCTCGGCGAGAACTGCGAACAGCAGGATCTGGTTCTTGTGGATCTCAAGCTGGGTGCCGAGCCGGTTGTCCGCGACCGGTGCCGTACGCTGCCATGCGTCGAAGACCCCTCGCAGGTCGTCCTGCAGAACCTCGGATCCGGACCACGTCGCTTGCAGATAAGTGACGCTCTTCAGCGGAGCCACTCTGTAGGTGAGTGACGTGACGATCCCGAAATTGCCGTTTCCCGCCCCGCGGAGCGCCCAGAGCAGGTCCGAGTGGTTTTCCAGATCCACCCTGATCGCCTTGGCGCACTCCGTACCCGACGCGACGACGATCTCGGCCCCCACAAGGGTGTCGCAGGCCATGCCGAGCCAGCGTGTGAGGAAGCCGAATCCGCCGCCGAGCGTCGCACCGGACAGGCCTACGCTGCCCTCCGTTCCCGTCGTCACCGCGAGGTCCTGCTTCGCGAGTGTGGTCACCGCTTCCAACTGGTTGAGCCCAGCGCCGACTGTCGCGATACGAGAGCGGGTGTCGATGTGGACCGACTTCAACTCGCTGATGTCGATCACGAGGCCGTTGTCCACGTTCGACCAGCCCTCAAGGGCGTGGCGGCCGCTCCGCACCCGCACCGCCACGTCGTTCTGCCGCGCCCACGTCAGGGCGTTGACCACGTCCTGGGTGTTCTGGGCGAAGACGATGACCAGCGGATAGTGGGAGAAGAGCTGGTCCCAGCCGAGGCGCGCGTCCGTGTATCCGGCGT
Source organism: Streptomyces sp. NPDC046900 (assembly GCF_040644975.1). NCBI lineage: Bacteria > Bacillati > Actinomycetota > Actinomycetes > Kitasatosporales > Streptomycetaceae > Streptomyces > Streptomyces sp. NPDC046900. The sequence continues at coordinate 150,836 of NZ_JBEYXD010000003.1, forward strand.
CTTCGGAGTGGACGATGCGGCCGGTCAGCTGCGCCCGCGGGCACTTCCCGTTCTCGTGCCCGTGGCTCGCGGCGCTCGCGTACGGGGCCTCCACGGCCGTAACGCCCGGGACGGCGACCGCGCCGGCTCCGGCCACCGCCGTCGCCTTGAACAGGCCGCGACGCGAAAAGTCGTGCATGGTCCGTATCCTCTCGACCGGGATACGCCAGTAATTGGCTAAAAAATCTCGTCCGTCGACTGGCGTGTTCAATCCCTTGTGAAAAACACCTGGGGCCCGCACGGTAACCGGAGTGATCGTTAAGGTGTTGCCTGACACGCCTATCAGGCACGATGACGACATGTTGCACGCTTTCGGGACGGGTGTGAATTCACAAATACGGGCCTGCAACGACTGTGGTCGAGAAGCGTGCGCGGAGGGTAATTTCCCTCACTCGGCCCCGTTTTTGGAAAAACTCCGGAAGTGTTTCCGTCCTTTTAATGCTAATCCGTCGTCTTGGCGCCCATGGCCGACTGCAAGCAGGAGCCGAGGTGCACGGGCCAGAACAAGGGGTTGTCCAGAGGGGCGCTGCCCGCGACCAGAGGGCCGTCTTCGTAACCCGGGATGTGCGGCATGTGCGGGGCCCGCCTATTCGCGTTCAGGGCGTGGTTCGACACCGGACGGGAGGCCGTGGATCCCTGGGGCGTCGACGGTGTCGTCCGGGATGTCCAGGGGGCAGATGCTCCAGTTCTGGGCTATGCGCATGACATCGGCTTCTCGCGGCATGGCAGCGTTCCATTCGTCCCATTGCGGTTCCTGCCAGTCCTGCCATCCGTCCTCGAGCCAGCGCTGTCCGACACCGAGTTCCCTCTCGACATCGGTGGGTTCGCCGATGTGCAGCGGAACGTCGCCGTGCATACCGATGTAGCAGTAGGCGCGGGTCAGCTCGCCGGATTCCACCTTGGCCCAGGCGTGGTATTCGCCGATGCGGTCGGTGGCGAAGTACTGGACGTCCCCAAGTTGCGTACCCAGCGTCCGGAGCCAGGTGGGAAAGCGTGGATCGGTGGCGTCGATCCCGGCAGGCAAGTGGATCCGACCGTGGGCGATCGTCCAGTCGGGGACGGGCCTGGCCACGAAGACTCCCTGCCGGGAGGCAGCGCCGGTGCCCTCTGTCCAGTCCACGGTCCGCCGGTGTCGCAGCCCGAGAGCGTCGGCGACCTCCTCCGGTGTGGCGTCCCGCACAGCGAGCCATGACGTCTTGTAGCCGATGCCCATGATCCCTCCCACCCGGGGTGACTCAGGGATCATCGCAGGTGGTACTGACACGCTGGACGGTCTCCGGTCCGGTAGAGCCAGGACCGTGTGCTCTTGCCGGCTGGTTCTGAAGGGGAGTTCCGGCTCGGCTCGGATGAGTCGAGGGGGAGGCCTCCACGAGCTGTGACGCTCCTGTTGCCGGAACTGTGGGCTCCGTCACGGTCGACGTGTTCTCGGGTTGGTTGGCTCACCCGATGGCGTATCTGCTCCTGTTGCTCATCCCGGCCGGGCTGGTCGTTCCCTTCGCCTTCGCCGGGTACGGCTTCGGCACCCTGGGCAGGGTCGGCCTCCGCCACGCCGACCGCCAGGTGTGGTTGCGGAGTCTCGCCGCGTTCCTGGGCGCCGGCGCGGCCGCCTTGTACGCGTGGGGCCTGCTCGGTGTCGGCGGCGCGGTCTTGGACGCGGAGGACGGCGGCACCGATTCGGCGCCGTTGCGGCCCTGCCGGACGCCGGGCCAGTGGGAGCGAGCGCTGCATGTCGTCGACTACACCGTGGACTACGTGCCCCTCCGGTTCGTCTGCGTGACGAAGGACGGCGGAAGCTACGCCGCCGAAGCCGTTCCGGGCTACGTCAACCCGGGCGTGGTGGGCTTCGCGCTGGCCGGCGTCGTGTGCGCCGGCACCGCGGCCTTCGCATCGCAGCGGCGCGGCGCAGTGGAGCCCGGTTGAACCGGTCCCTCCACGGATTCGCCGACCGGCGGCTCACGGCCGGGCGCGGCTGATCGTCAGGTCCGATCGCGCCGCCCTGTGCAGCTTGTCGAGCTCCTGGACCACCCCGCACAGCCGGTCGCCGGACCTGTCGAACGTTCGTCCGTGTCCGTCCAGGACACCGCCCGACCGCACCTCCGTGACCGCCCGGACCTCAAGCAGGCGGCCGGGGGCTTCGGTCTTCCTTCGTTCCGTCAACTCCTTGTCAGTACTTGCCTCGTGACGACTCACCGGGCGGCGCCTCGTGCGCGTGCTTCAGGCGCATCCGTGTGTCCACCGTGCTCTCCACCGCCACCTCCGCCCAGAAGCGGTGGCAGGAGACGAAGACCGCCAGTTCGCGCTCGCGCTGACGGAGCTTCTCCACCTCGGCCTGTTCGTCCTCGGTCCAGCCCGGGGAGGCGGGGCGCTCCACCTTGCGCCAGCCGGTGTCGTCACTGAATGCGTCGAGCGGCTCCACCGACCAGGGAAGCCGCTTCAGCAGGGCCAGAAGCTCGGCCCGGACCTGATGCAGCTCCTCCTGACCAGCGAGGAGGTCACTCGGAAAGTCATAGGTCGCAGCCACGCCGCAATGCTACGCCTGTTCGATTTTGCGATGCGAGCCGCTTCTTCCGGTTCACTCGAACGGTTGACCGGCTCGGAGATCTTCAGGGCGAGTTGCCCAGGTCCGCCTGCCCGGGTGGGATTGGACAGGTGAAACTGGACAGTTTTACCTGAAGGAATTAGCGTGTCGGGCATGGACCAGAAGCCCGAAGGCGTCTCCGAATCCGCCGCCCGGGCGGCTCGTGACCTGCGCGTCGTGTTCAGCCGGCTGCGGCGCCGTATCAGAGAGGTCGCCGGGGACGAGGAGCTCACGCCCTCCCAGGTGTCCGCGCTCACCCTGATCAGCAAAGGCGGCGCCGCCACCGCCAGCACCCTGGCGTCCGCCGAGGGTGTGCGTCCGCAGTCGATGGCCGCCACGCTCGCCGTCCTCGAACAGCTCGGACTGATCCGGCGCAGTCCCGATCCTGACGACGGCCGCCGCCAGTTGGTCACCCTCACCGAGGCCGGACGCGAGCGCGTCGAAGGCGACCAGCAGGCCCGCGAGGAATGGCTCACCCGTGCCCTGCAGGACCGCTACACGGAGGAGGAGCGCCAGACCGTGCTGGCAGCGCTCGCGCTGATGGAACAGCTGACCCGCCAGTGATACCGAAACCGGCCGGCGCGCCGGCCGGGACCCGGCGCCCCACCCCGGCCGGCCGCTTCGACCGCCGGCTCATCGCCCCGATGATCCTGGGGTCGGTCCTCAACCCGATCAACTCCGCGATGATCGCCGTGGCGCTCGTCCCGATCGGCATCGCCTTCGGGGCACCGCCCGCCGAGACCGCCTGGCTCGTGTCGGCGCTCTACCTCGCCACTGCCGTGGGGCAGCCCGTCATCGGGCGGCTGGTCGACATGTACGGGCCGCGCCGCCTCTATCTGACCGGTACGGCCCTGGTGGGCGCCGCCGGCCTGATGGGTGCGCTCGCGCCGTCCCTCGGTCTGCTGATCGCCGCGCGCGTGCTGCTCGGCCTCGGCACCTCGGCCGCGTATCCGGCGTCCATGCAGCTGACCCGGAACGAGGCCGAGCGCACCGGGCGGGACAGCCCGGCCCTGGTGCTGACCGCGCTCTCCGTCGCCAACCAGGCCGTCGCCGTCGTCGGACCGGCGCTCGGCGGATTCCTGATCGGCGTGGGCGGCTGGCGTGTGATCTTCACGGTCAACGTGCCGCTGTCCGCGGCCTGTCTGGTCCTCGGGACGCTGTGGCTGCCCCGGTCGAAGGTCGTCCAGGACCGGCGCACCGTCGACCTGCCGGGCATGGTGCTCTTCACCGCCATGCTCCTGTCCCTCATGTTCTTCCTGATGAGCCCGCACCTGACGCACTGGTGGATGCCACTGCTCGCCGTCGTGGCCGCAACGGGCTTCGCCCTGCGGGAGTTGCGGACGCCCAGGCCGTTCATCGACCTGCGGGTGCTCGGCGGCAATGTCCCGCTGCTCGCCACGTATCTGCGCCAGTTCCTCGGCTACACCACCGCGTACGCGTTCCTGTACGGGTTCACCCAGTGGCTGGAGGAGGGGCGCGGGCTGGGCCCGTCCGCCGCCGGTCTGGTGCTGCTGCCGCTGTCGGCGAGCGCCCTGGCCGTCTCCGGTATCACCGGGCGCCGTGAGGCGGTGCGCGGCAAGCTGCTCGTCGGCGGCGTGGTCCAGGTCGTGGGCTGCGCCGGGCTGCTCATGCTGAACTCCGGCAGCCCGGTGTGGCTGCTGCTCGCCGTCGGCGTCGTCATGGGTGTCCCGCAAGGCCTGATCGGACTCGCCACCCAGAACGCCCTCTACCGGCAGTCCGCTCCCGAGCGCATCGCCTCCGCCGCCGGACTGCTGCGCACCTTCATGTACCTCGGCGCACTGGGCGCGTCCGCCGCCAACGCGGCCTTCTTCGCCCACGGCGCCGACTCGACGGGGCTGCACCACCTGGCCCTGTTCATGGCAGCGGGATCCGTCCTGCTGGTGCTGGTCACGCTGCCGGACCGTTCCCTGTCCACCTCCCCTTCGCGCACACCCACGTCAGGAAAGGCCTGATCCATGGCTCTCACCACCCTCGACCCGCGCACCGCGCTGGTCGTGATCGACCTGCAGAACGGCATCGTCGGGACGCCCGTCCAGCCGCACAGCGGGCCCGACGTGGTGGCCCGCAGTGTCGAGCTCGCCGACGCCTTCAGGGCCCGGAACCTCCCCGTCGTGCTGGTCCGGGTCTCCTTCGCCGCCGACGGTGCGGACGTCGTACCCGGCCGCACCGAGCGCGTACCCGGCGCCGGCGCCTTCCCGGAGGGCTGGGACGTCATCGTCGACGAACTGTCCGGCCACCCGGGGGACATCCACGTGACCAAGCGCAACTGGGGTGCCTTCCACGGCACCGGCCTCGACGTCCAGCTGCGCCGCCGCGGGGTCACCCAGATCGTGCTGACCGGTATCGCCACCAGCATCGGCGTCGAGTCGACCGCCCGGGCCGCGTACGAGCACGGCTACCACGTCACCCTCGCCACCGACGCGATGGCCGACCGAGATGTCGAGTCGCACCAGGGCAGCGTCGAGCGGATCTTCCCGCGCCTCGGCGAGACGGGCACGACCGCCGAGGTCCTGGAGCTGCTGGCCAAGACCCACCTGGTCTGATCCCGGGGCCGGTCGGACCCGTCGGTCCGAGCCGGCCTCCCGAGCGCCGGGCGGCGGCTTCCGCCCGGAGCACACCTGGCGGCCCCGGAACGACCGGGGCCGCTACAGGCGTATCAGGGACCCCGGCTCCGGAAGGTGCAGCCGGTCGGCCAGGCCCGCCTCCGAGAACGCCTCGGTGAGCTCGGCGCCGCCCTGTGTGAAGTGGGCCCAGTGCTCGAAGTGCAGAGGGACCACATGGCGGGCGCCGAGGATCCGGGCCGCCTCGGCGGCGTCCTCACTGGTCAGCGTCAGCGGGGCGTCCGGGACCAGCGGGGTGCGGGCGGCACCGGCGAACAGGACGGCCACGTCGAACGGGCCGAGCCGGTCGGCGATCGCACGCACCACGCCGAGTGAGGCGTTGTCCCCGCTGACGTACACGGTGGGCAGGCCCTCGCCGGACAGCACGAATCCGGTGACCTCGCCGACGACCGGCTCACTGCCCTCGGGGCCGTGCAGCGCGGGTACGGCCGTGACCCGCAGCACCCCGCCGTCCGGGCGTGGAAGGTCCGCGTGCTGCCAGGCCGGCAGGGCCCGCACCGGGGCGCCGATGCGGTCGTACGCCGACGCCGTGGAGAGAGTCAGCGGGACCGCGGCGAGGTAGCGGCGTCCGGCCGTGTCGAGGTTGTCCGGGTGCTGGTCGTGGGAGAGGAGGACGGCGTCGACCGGGGCGATCTCCGTCTCCGGGAGCGCCGGGCCTGCCGTCTTCACCAGGCTGCGCGAGCCGATGGGGTACTCGCCCGGCGGGTCGAAGGTGGGGTCGGTGAGGAGACGTACGCCGCCCAGCTCGATGACGGCGGTGGGGCCGCCCACGTAGAGGATGTCGGCAGTGGTCATGGCCTGCACAATCCAGTGGCGAACAGGGGTATTCCCACCGGTTTCGCGTGAGGGAGGGTGCGGGCGGCGCGAGGGCGCGACACTGGACCCATGTGCCGCAGTATCAAGACGCTCCGACCGCCCGTCATCCCCGAGGAGGCCACGGAGGACGAGATCCGGGCCGCCGCGCTCCAGTTCGTGCGCAAGGTCTCCGGTTTCCGCGCCCCGGCCGCCCACAACCGTGAGGTCTTCGACCACGCGGTCGACGCCGTCGCCGCGGCCACCGCGGAACTGCTCGCCGGGCTCGAGGTACGAGGACGGTCCCGTGACGCTACTTCCGCGGTTCCGGACGGCGTATGAGACAGGCCGCGCCGGCGCCCGCCGCGAACAGGGCCACCACCGAGACGCCCGTCGCCAGCCAGCTCGCGCCCAGCCACTGCCCGCCGAAGTAGCCGAGGGCCACGCTGTAGGCGGCCCAGGTGATGCCCGCCAGCGCCGACCAGGGCAGGAAGTCGCGAGCGCGGCGGTGGGCGGCGCCCGCACCCAGGGAGACGACCGAGCGGCCCGCGGGCGCGAACCGGGCGAGGATCACCAGGGCGCCGCCGCCGCGGGCGAGGGCCCTACCGAGATGTTCCTGCGCGCTGGTCAGCCGGCGCGAGCGTGCGATCGCGCGGTCCAGCCGGGCACCCCCGCGCCAGGCAAGCCGGTAGGCCACCAGGTCCCCCAGGACCGAGGCGGCCGCCGCGCACAGGATGAGCCCGAGGATGTCCGGAGCGTGCCCCACGGCCGTTCCGGCCGCCGCGGTCGCCGCCGCGATCACCAGTACGCCGCTCGGCAGCACCGGCAGGAAGACGTCCAGCAGCACCGACAGGGCCACCGCGGGGTATATCCAGGGGCTGTCGGCCAGCGACCCCACACTCTCCAACACGAACTCCCCGTCCGACTCCCCAGAGGCGACTGCGAGCCGCGATCTTTCGGGGGAGCGGCAGGAGCGGCCTTCGACAGCCGAACAGAGTACGCCGCGGTTGTGGCGGTAGATGCACCGGGGGCTGGTGAGGAGCCTGTGTGGCGGCCGGTCGCGGGAGGCACGGAAGGGCCCGACTCCGCCGCCGGGCGCGCCGTCCGTGCGCCGGGGTGGATCAGGCCGTGACGGGGTCCGAGGCAGGGCCTGCCGCGGTGACGGACCGGAAGGCGAGGAGGCGGTCCAGGCCGAACGCGCCGGAGCCGGTGAAGACCAGCAGCAGGACGGACCAGCAGAAGATCGCCGACATCTCGCCGCCGTTCTGGACCGGCCGCAGGGCGCCCGACTGGTGCACGTCGAAGTACGCGAACGCCATCGAGCCGGACGCCATGGACGCGGCACCTCGCGTGCCGAGGCCGCGCAGCACCAGGGCGCCGGCGACGAGCTGAATCACGGCGGCGTGCCGGAACGGCCAGGTGTCGGCCGGTACGGTGCACGCCTGATCTATGCGGGCAGTTCAACATTCGGCCAGGTGGCCGACCGTGCCGGCGGTTCCGTTTCCGCCGACGCGGTGCGCAGAACGGCCCGTGCCACCGCGTCGGAGTCGGACAAGGTGACCGAATCCACCCCGGGGCGGGCGCCCGCCGCGGTCACCCAGTGCACGCCCTCGGTGGGCACACCGAACGCGAACCGCCGTGGATGGGCGACGCCCTGACGGTCGATCAGGCGGTAGGGCCGCGGTGTGACGTCCACGCCTCCGGTTTCGTAACCGTCCACCGTGTGCGGACGGCATCCACCCGTTCGGAACAGGCCGCCGAGGAGTGCGTCGGCGGTGCGCCGTAGATCTGGCTCCGGCAGCCGCGCCTCGATGAGTGTGCGGACGCGTACGGTCGAGCCTGGGACGTCCGGCGAGTGGGCGACCCAGGCGCCGGACTCGGCCCGCACCTCCAGACACGGGCCCACCACCTCCAGTACGCCCGCCGCGATCAGCGCGGTCATCTCCTCGATGCGCCGCCTGGGCGGGCCGATGGACAGGAAGGCGTTGAGCGGGGTGTACCAGCGGTCCAGGTGATCCCGGCGGGAGGCGCCGGACAGACCGCCGTGGTCGACGATCAGCCGCAGCTCGTTGCGCAGATCGCGCAGCACGTCCAGGGCTGCCTTGAGCGGACCCTCCACATTGCCGAGCGCGGCCTGTGCGGCGTCCTCGCGCAGATGGGCAAGAAGCCAATCGCGCCATGCGGAGGGCGAGGCGAAGGTCCGTCCCCTATACGGGCGGGAGACGCGTTTCCAGCACCAGCGGTCCGTATCCGGTATGCCGAACTCGTCCAGGAGCGCGCTCTCCTCGGGGGCGCGGTGGCGGGCGGCGAGGAAACGGCCCCGGAAGCCGGGCCGTTCGGCACCCCGGCGCGCCAACAGCGCCTCGTAGTAGACCGTTTCCACCTCCTTGGCCACGAGCGGCCACAGCTCTTCCCTGAAGTCCGGCGCCTCGCCCGAGTCGGCGCGCTTACGGAAGCGGGCTGTCACCTCGTCCGTCAGCAGCAGGGGGACATGGCGGCCGTAGGGGCCCTTGGCGTTGTCGCCGCGCGCCTGGTACGGCACACCGCGGCGGGATCCGGCGTACAGCTGCGGCTCATGCCCCGAGGGCCGGTAGCGCAGCCCTTCGGCGGTGCGGACGAACCGGCCGCCGCGGCCCGTCGTGAGCAGGGCCATGTGGTCGAAGAAGTTGAGGCCCAGCCCACGAAGCAGGACCGTTTCCCCGGGTGCGAGCGGGGAGAGGTCGACGTCCGCCGGGTTGGCCGGCGGGATGTGGCGCAGCCCGTGACGGACCGCATGCGCGGCGAGCCGGAGCCGGTCGGGGTCCGCTGCGGCGGGCAGATGGCCCTGGGCCAGGACCACGGCGGACAGTCCGGTCAGGGTGCGCCCGGTGGCGAGGGTGAGGGTCTGGCGGCCGTCGGACGCGTCCTGCAGGCGTATCGCGCGGGCGTTGTGCACCTGGACCCGGACCGCGGCCGGGGCGCCGCCCACCGCACGGGCGAACACCCACTCCAGGTACCGGCCGTACTGGGCGCGGGTGGGGTAGTCGTCGGGTCCCAACGGGCTTGTGGCGCTCCTGTGTTCGGGGCCTTGGGACTCCAACTCACCAGCGGGAGCCGGTCTGTCGCCGTGAGCCCACTCGTACAGGCTCGGTCCGGGCCGGATCGGCCCCGCGCACTCGACGCTCTCGTCCGTGAACAGCGTCACCTGTGAGGCCACCGTGTTCATCAGCAACTCGGGGGACTGCGCGGTGCGCCAGACGCGGCCCGGCCCCGGCGGTGCCGGGTCCACGACGTGCACGGTCAGTCGCGCGCCGGGTGGGAGGAGTTCCGGGGCGGAGGCGCAGAGGCGTTCCAGGACGCTGGTGCCGCGTGGTCCCGCGCCGACGACGGCGACGGAGACGGACACGGATTCCATGGTCGCGGCAGACAAAACGGGTGACTCCCGGGCGTGTGGGGGCGCAGGGTGACAGACGTGCCGGTGGAACCCGGCAGTCCGCATCATCATGCCGTCGCGGGCCGCGGAAGCCAACGCGCGTCCCACACGCCCCGGATGTCCCTCATGAGGTGGTCAAGGGCGACTCCTCCACGGTCGTGAGCCGTGCCTTTCCGGTCCCGTCCGGACGTGCCCGGTCGACCCGCAATGACGCGGAACGGCCGTGCAGTGTCAGCGTCATGAGGTGGTTGCCGAACCACGGGCCGCCTCTGCGGCGCCAGTCGAGACGGGGTCGCGGGCCCCGTCCGTGGCGGGCCAGGCGGCGGCCGAGGAACCGCCCGAGGCCGCTCCAGCCGAAGCGGAAGCCGAGTCTTATGGACCACGGGACGGAGTTGTGGACCGGGGAGCAGGTCAGCTGGAGCACACGGGCGTCGGGCCCGGCGTCCGGCCACATGGGCTCGGCGATGTACGCGTGGTGCACATCGCCGGACAGCACGGACACACTGGCCGGCGCCCCCGGCCCCGCCCCCGCCTCGGCGATGAGGTCGGCCAGTGCCTGGAACGACTCCGGGAACGCCGCCCAGTGCTCCAGGTCCGCGCCTTGGCGCAGGCGTTCGCCGAAGCGGGCCCAGCGGGCCCCGCGACGGCCCCGGCACAGGGCGGCACTCCAGGCCTCGGCGTCGTGTACGAGATGGGGGAGCAGCCAGGGCAGGGAGCTGCCGATCAGCAGATGGTCGCAGCCGTTCCGGGCGCCGAGCGCCTGCTCGCGCAGCCACTGTGCCTCGGCGGGAGCCAGCATCGCCCGGCCGTCCTCGTCGAGGACGCGGGCCGCCCGGGTGTCCACCATCACCACCCTCACGCGGCCGAAGTCCCGGTGGTAGCTCCAGCGGACGGTGCCGGGGTGGGTGTCGGCCTGGGCGGCGTACGCGCGCAGGACGTCCGTGCCGTCCGGGGTCTCGCGCACGGCCGCGTAGAGCGGGTCGGCGGCCAGCTCCGCCGGGGAGAGATTGCCGACGTGCTGGTGGACCCAGTACGACATCAGGCCGCTCAGCAGCCGCTCGCGCCACCACGCGGTCGCGCGCACACCGGCGAGCCAGGACGCGCTGGTGTTCCAGTCGTCGATGATGTCGTGGTCGTCGAAGATCATGCAGCTGGGCACGGTCGACAGCAGCCAGCGGATCTCCGGGTCCCGCCACGACTCGTGGTACAGCCAGCTGTACTCCTCGTAGTCCGCCACCTGGCTGCCGATGGGGTCCGCCCGGTCCGGGCGGAACCGGGAACGCCGGGAAGGACCGGCGAACCCGCGGCGGGCGGTGATCCGCTCGCGCATCGCGGACGAGGTCTCGTCCGCGTACACCTGGTCGCCCAACAGCAGCAGGACGTCGGGACGTTCGGCGTCCGGGGCGGCGGCAAGGCGCGCCGCCAGTGTGTCCAGCGCGTCGGGGCCCACCGGGTCCTTGCGGCCGACGGGGGGCGCGGCCCAGCGGCAGGAGCCGAAGGTGACGCGGAGCACCTCGGGGTCCGGGGTGCGTATGGAGGAGGGCGGGAACGGCGACTCGGGCGGTGGCCATACGGGAGTGCCGTCCAGCAGCACTTCGTACGGCTCCGTGGTGCCCGGCACGAGTCCGGTCACGGGCACGATCGCGTAGTGGTGCCCGGCGATGTGGAAGGTCCTGGCCGTGCCGTGGGCGCCCGAGGGGCAGCGCACCTCGGCGGTGCAGGGGCGGCTCGCCTCGACCCACACGGTCGCGGACGAGCCGTCCACGTATCTCAGCAGCGGCCCCAGGCACAGTCTCGCCACGGTGATCCCCTCCTCCGTCGCCCCGTACGGTACGGAACGACGGAGGTGAGCGGGGAGGGGCCGGAGATCAGCAGTTGGCGAGGTAGCTCTGCAGCGCGCTCTTCTCGGCCGAGTCGACCGAGAGGTTGTAGTAGTGCTTCACCTGCACCCAGGCCCGGACGTACGTGCAGCGGTAGGCCGTGCGGGACGGCATCCAGGTGGCCGGGTCCTGGTCGCCCTTGGCCTGGTTGACGTTGTCGGTGACGGCGAGCAGCTGCGGACGGGTGATGTCGTTGGCGAACGCCTGGCGCTGGGACGTCGTCCACTTGCCGGCGCCGGAGTCCCAGGCCTCGGCGAGCGGGACCAGGTGGTCGATGTCGAGGTCGGAGGCGGCGGTCCAGGTCGCGCCGTCGTACGGGGAGTACCAGCTGCCGCTGGTGGCGGCGCAGGAGGAGTCGGTGACGACGTTCGAGCCGTCGCGCTTGAGGATGTACTCGCGGGTGTTGCAGGTGCCGCTGATGGTGATCCAGGTCGGGAAGAGGTCGCGGTTGTAGCCGGTGCGGTTCTCCGTCGCCACGGTGAGCGAGGCGAGGTAGCTGCGGGCGGTGGCGCCACTGACCGGAGTGGGGAGTGCGGCCGAGGCGGTCGGACCGTTGAAGAGTCCGACGGAGGCTATGAGTCCGGTAAGAGCCGCGAGTATGCTGACGCGTCGACGCGCGTAGACCTTGAGCATGTGAACTCCCTTGTGGGGTGGGGGTGTTGAGGTGCGAGCCAGGACATGCTCGCGGGGGCGCGTTGCCTGGAGGTATGCGTCCGGTTAGACGCTAGTGACGCGTACATGACACAACAAGGGGTGTGACATGACTTACGGCCCCTGAAGGGCCGCCCGGTGGTCGCGTAGCATGGGGCGCGCAGAAGGGGAGTAGCTCTTCGCCGGACCGTCGACATACTGCTCAGCTCGTCTGAGCCGGCGCCCGGAGGTGGATCCTTGTCGAGGATCGGCCAGCGAGACCTTCGGCATGCAGCGCACATCCGTGTCCTCGGCACGGGTGACCCGTGCGCTGCCGTGCCGAGGTGTTGCGGCAGTCACAGCGCTCTCGGTGGGGCAGCCCCGACCGATTGAGGAATTTTGATCAGCATCACCGTCCTGGCGCTCGTCTTCGGCGTCGTCTTCCTGGCCGAGCTGCCGGACAAGACGGCCCTCGCCGGACTCGTCCTCGGCACCCGCTACCGCGCCTCGTACGTCTTCGCCGGTGTCGCCGCCGCCTTCCTGCTGCACGTCGTGCTCGCCGTCGCGGCGGGCAGTCTGCTGACCCTGCTGCCGCAGCAGATCGTGCACGGGATCACCGGAGTGCTCTTCCTCGGGGGCGCGGCCGTGCTGCTGCTGAAGAAGGGCGACGACGACGAGGAGATCCGCCGGCCGGAGAACCAGAGCTTCTGGAAGGTGTCGACCGCGGGCTTCATGCTCATCCTGGTCGCCGAGTTCGGCGACCTCACCCAGATCATGACGGCCAACCTCGCCGCCCGCTACGACGACCCCCTCTCGGTGGGTCTCGGCGCCGTCCTCGCCCTGTGGGCCGTCGCGGGCCTCGGTATCGTCGGCGGCAGGGCGCTGATGAAGAGGGTGCCGCTGAAGCTGATCACCAAGGTGGCGGCGCTGCTGATGCTGGGCCTCGGGGTATGGAGCCTGTACGAGGCCGTCGCGGCGTGACGCGAGTGCCGCGGGCTGCGGCACAGATGTCCGTTCGCCTGTCGCTACGGCGTCCATGCGGTGTCGCAGCGGTGTCCTCGAGATGACCGTTCCGGAGGGAGCGACTCCGATGCAGGTCAGGGGCGGTGGCACGAGGCGAGCCTGTTTTGTATCGTGAAGGAACAAAGTGGCTCCCGTCCGCTCCCCCTGACCGGCGGGCGGGGCCGCCTTGTCCCTGGGGCCGCCCGTCGGCCCCTTCCTCGCGCACTGGAGCCATGCCGATGCCGGCCACGACCGTTCTCACCGCCCGCGCCCTCCTGCTGGACATGGACGGCACCCTCGTCAACTCCGACGCCGTCGTGGAGCGCTGCTGGCGGCGCTGGGCGGACCGGCACGGGCTGGACGCGGACGAGGTGATGAAGGTCGTGCACGGACGCCAGGGGTACGCGTCCATGGCCGTCCTGCTGCCGGACCGCCCCATGGAGCAGAACTTCGCCGACAACGACCGCATGCTCGCCGAGGAGACCGCGGACGTGGACGGCGTGGTCGAGGTTCCCGGCGCCTCCGCGTTCCTCGCCTCCCTGGCCGGGCTCCCGCACGCCCTCGTGACGTCGGCGGACGTGGCACTGTCCACCGCCCGTATGGGTGCGGCGGGCCTGAAGCTGCCCGACCTGCGGATCACCGCCGAGTGCGTGGGCGCGAGCAAGCCTGACCCCGAGGGCTTTCTGAAGGGTGCCGCCGAACTGGGTGTCGCCCCTGAGGACTGCGTCGTCTTCGAGGACTCCGGCGCCGGTATCACCGCGGGGCGCGCCGCCGGGATGCGGGTGGTCGGCGTCGGCCACCGGGCCGGTGTGCACAGCCCCGACGTCCTGGTCCCGGACCTGACCCGGGTGCGCGCCGAGGCGGCGGAGGGCGGGACCATCCGGGTGCACATCGGCTGACCGGGCGGTGTCCCGCCGGGCGCGTCAGGGCTCGGTCGTCTCCGACTCCAGCTTCAGCCTGGTGGCGGGCCCGTACACCCCGTACTCGTCCCCGGTGACGCCGCGCGCGAACTGGTAGGTGCGCACCGCGTACTCCACCTGGCTGTCGTACTCGCCGTCCGCCTTGCCGCTGTGCAGGTTCAGCTGACGCAGCCGGAGCTGGAGCTCGGTGACCTCGGGGCCCTCGTCGCCCGGCCGCAGGACGAGGCCGGCATCGCTCCCGGAGGTCGGGGACGGCGATCCGCTGGCCCTCGCGGTCGTGGCCGAGCGGCTCGGGGCGGCGGAGACGGAAGGGGTCGGTGACGCGCTGTACGTCACCGAGGGCGAGGGGCTGCCGGTCGGCGACGGCGGCGCACTCACCGAAGGTGCCGCCGCCGAGACCGTGGACGGCGGGGCCGACACCTCGCTCGGCGACGAGGCCTCCGGCACGCTCGCCCGGATGCCCTCGGGCAGTGCCCCGTCCCGCTACGGCGACTTGTACGACAGCAGCCCGCCGACGAGCGCCGCGGCCGCCGCGATCACCACGACCGCCCCGCCGGCGGCCAGCAGCACGGTGCGCCGACTACGGCCCGCCGGCTCCTCGTCCGCGAAGGCGGGGGCCGCGTGAGCACCGTTCTCGCCTGTTCCGCCGGGCACGGCGCCGAGCCGCATGGTCTCCTCCGGCCCCGCGGCACCCTCCGGCACGGCACTCCGAGTCGGCGGCACGGCAGCGAGCCGGACCGTCTCGTCCACGGCGGCCGGCCGGACGCTCTCGCCCGCGCCCGGCAGGACGACCGTCTCGTCCGCGGCCGCCCCCCGTGCGGTCCCGTCCGTGTCCGCAGCGGTCCGCCGGGCGGTGTCCGGCCCCGTGCCGAGCCCCTCTGTCCCCGCCGGCTCGGTGGCCGGCCCCTGCGTCCCGCCAGGGGTGCTCTGCCCCCCGGCTCCCTCCGGTCCGGGAGTCGGACGCCCGGTGTCCTCCCGTACGGCCGCGAGCCGCATGGTCTCGTCGGGTGCGGCTGCCCCGGCCGCCGGCGCCTCCGCTGCCCGGCCCGGGTCCCCCGGAACCTCGGTCGCGGGGACCGCGAGTTCCACATAGGGACGGATCCGCAGCGGATCGAAGTCCTCTGCCGCGGCCGCCTCCGCCGTCCGGGCGTCCCGGAGCGCTTCGGACGCCCGCCGGGTGCACCCGCACGACGGCGTGCCGTCCGGCCGTCGCGGTGCCGCGCACTCCGGGCAGGTCTGTCCGTTCGTTCCGCTCACGCGTGGGTCCCCTCCCCGACGAATTCCAGAAATTATGCAGATCTCCCTCACGTAATCTCCCAGAGCCCCCCGGAATCTCCGCTTCCTATCGGGACTCAACAGGCCATAACTGGTCATACCGACCACGATGAGAGTGGACGATGGACGGGAATCCCCGGGACCGAGCGGGGCCCCCGGGCCCCAGGGTCCACGGAGGTCGTACGACCGTCCCCGGGAGGCCTTCATGACCGACGACACGCAGGGCAGGGCGGGAGAGGCAGCAGCGGCAGGCGACGGCATGGGCGATGTCGGCGGCGGACTGCTCGCCGGGCGGCGCACGTCCGTGGACAGGAGCGTCCAGGGCGACGTCCTCGTCTCCATCGGTGCACTTCTGCTGGGCATGCTGCTCGCCGCGCTCGACCAGACCATCGTCTCGACGGCGCTGCCGACCATCGTCAGCGACCTCGGCGGCCTCGACCATCTGTCCTGGGTGGTCACCGCCTATCTGCTCGCCTCGACCGCGGCGACCCCGCTGTGGGGCAAGCTCGGCGACCAGTACGGGCGCAAGAAGCTGTTCCAGGCCGCGATCGTGATCTTCCTGATCGGGTCGGCGCTGTGCGGCATGTCCCAGAACATGCTCGAGCTCATCGCCTTCCGCGCGGTCCAGGGGCTCGGCGGCGGCGGACTCATCGTGCTGTCGATGGCGATCGTCGGCGACATAGTCCCGCCCCGGGAACGGGGCCGTTACCAGGGACTCTTCGGCGCCGTCTTCGGCGCCACCAGCGTGCTCGGGCCGCTCCTCGGCGGGCTGTTCACCCAGCACCTCAGCTGGCGCTGGGTGTTCTACGTCAATCTTCCCGTCGGCATCGTGGCCCTCGCGGTGATCGCGACGGTCCTGCGCATCCCGCGGAAGGCCGAGCGGCACGTGATCGACTACCTCGGCACCCTTCTCATCGCCTCCGTGGCCACCTGCCTGGTCCTGGTCGCCTCGCTCGGCGGCACGACCTGGCCCTGGGCCTCGCCGCAGATCATCGGCCTGGCGATCCTCGGGGCCGTGCTGCTCGTGGCCTTCGTGCTCGTCGAACGCCGGGCGAAGGAACCCGTGCTCCCGCTGAGGCTCTTCGGCGTCCGCACCTTCACGCTCTCCGCGATCATCAGCTTCATCGTGGGCTTCGCGATGTTCGGTGCGATGACGTACCTGCCGACGTTCCTGCAGATCGTCCACGGCATCACCCCGACCAGCTCCGGTGTGCACATGCTGCCGATGGTGGTCGGCATGCTGCTGTCGTCCACCGGCTCCGGCCAGATCGTCAGCCGCACCGGACGCTGGAAGGTGTTCCCGATCGCGGGCACCGCCGTGACCACGGTCGGCCTTCTTCTGCTCCACCAGCTCGACGAGCACAGCGGCACCGCGGAGATGAGCGGCTACTTCTTCGTCTTCGGCCTGGGCCTCGGCCTGGTGATGCAGGTCCTGGTGCTGATCGTGCAGAACGCCGTCGGCTACGAGGATCTCGGCGTCGCCACCTCCGGCGCCACCTTCTTCCGCTCCATCGGAGCCTCCTTCGGCGTGGCCATCTTCGGCACGGTGTTCGCGAGCCGGCTCGGCCACAACCTCACCGTGGCGCTCGCCGGGCGCTCGCTCCCGCCGGGCGTAGGGCCGGACGCCCTGAAGGCCGACCCGCGCGGTATCGCCGCTCTTCCGGCCTCTGTACGGCCCTCCGTCCTGCACGCGTTCGCCGTGTCGATCACCGACGTCTTCCTCTACGCCGCCCCGGTCGCCCTCCTCGGCTTCGTCCTGGCGTGGTTCCTGCGCGAGGACACGCTGCGCGGTTCGGTGACGGCGCCGGACGGGACGGAGACGCTGGCGAGCAACCCCGTGCAGCGTTCGTCCTACGACGAGGTGTGCCGGGCGCTGTCCCTTCTGGGCTCCCGTGACGGGCGGCGCCAGGTCTACGACAAGATCACCTCGCGGGCCGGGTACGACCTGCTGCCCGGAGCGAGCTGGTTGCTGCTGCGCATCAAGAAGTACGGCTGGGCCGAGCCGGGGGTGCTGGCCGAGCGCAGCACGGTCCCGCTGAAGGTCATCCTCGCCGCCTCGCGGCAGCTGGAGGAGCGGGGTCTGGCCCGGCGCGAGGGACTGGACCTGTACCTGACCCAGGAGGGCCGTGAGGTCGCCGTGCGCCTGGCCAAGGCGCGTGAGGAGTCCCTGGCCGAACTGCTCGGCGACTGGTGGGCCCCGGACCGCCCGACCGATCTGGTCAAGCTGGTCCGGGAGCTGAACACGGAGATGTGCGGCAGCGACGCGGAGCGTCCCGGCGAGCGGTCCCGGACCGGCCCGCCCGAACGGGCCTAGGCCAGCCGCTTCGCGAACCAGTGCTCCGCGTACGCCTGGTCGTTGTGCGGCTCGGTCTCCTCGTACCCGAGGCGGGTGTACAGAGCGCGGGCCTCGACCAGGTCGTGGCGGGTGTCCAGGACGATCCTCCGTGCGCCGAGCGCGCGGGCCGCCTTCTCGGCGGCGGTCACGAGGAGTGGGGCGCCGCCCCGGCCGCGCAGCTCCTCGCGCACGAAGACCCGCTTCAGTTCCGCGGTGCCGGAGTCCAGCAGCTGGACGCCGGCGGTGCCTGCCGCCTCGCCCTCGTACCGGGCCACCAGCAGCAGCCCGCCCGGCGGGGCCAGATACCCGCCGGTGTCGGCGGCGATCTCCCGCTCCAGCTCGTCCGGGTCGGTGGCACGCCCCTCGTGGAGCTGGTACCAGCGATCGCTGACCTCCGTGTAGTACGCCCGCCACAGCGCGGCGGCGACGGGCGAGTCATGGGGCTCTGAGGCGACGGTCCAGGTCATGCCGGACATTGTCGTGAACGGCCGGGCAGCCGGCGCAAGCGAATTTGCGGGGCCGCCACCCGGTGACGACGGTCCGCTCCGGTCCGCTCCCCGGCGCACACGGGCCGCGGGGCGGCGTGCTCCGGCCGTGCGCCGGTCGTTTGGCTGCGGCGGTCCGGGCAACCCGGGCGGAAGACGGCCCGCAGGGCCGAGAGACCGGAAGGCATCCATGTCCACAGGCGTGATCATCGTTCTGATCGTGATCGTGATCGTGGCGGCCGTCCTCGCGGGCGCGGCCGCCTTGTCCCCTCGTGCCCGGAGCGCGTTCGCCGGGGGAGGTCTGAAAAGCCGCTTCGGGCCCGAGTACGAGCGCACCGTGGCCCGTCACGACGGCGACACCAAGGCCGCCGAGCGGGAACTCGACGAGCGGCTGAAGCGGTACGGCTCGCTGCACGAGCAGCCGCTGGAGCCGTCCGAACGCGAGCGGTACACGGCGCGCTGGACGGCGGCGCAGGAGCGGTTCGTCGACTCCCCGAGGGACGCGGTGGCCGAGGCGGACCGGCTGCTCGCCGAGCTGGCGGGCGCACGGGGCTTCCCGGACGGCGGCCGCTACGAGGAGCAGCTCGACGCGCTGTCCGTGCACCACCCCCACCATGTCCACGGCTACCGCCGGCTGCACCGGGCCGCACTCGCCCAGGCCCACGGCGACACCGAGGAACTGCGCGCGGCCCTGCTGGACGCGCGCGGCCTCTTCGAGGAGCTCACGGCGCCCGCGCGCCAGGAGCAGGCCGCTCCCTCGGAGGAGACGCCCGCGCGGACCCCGGCCCGTGACACGGGGAAGTCCCGCCACGCGTGGACGTTCCACCGGCAGCACGCGAAGGGGAGTTGAGCGCCGTGGCGGACAGGACACCGGGCAGGAGCGCCGACGGCCGGGAACCGGCCGCGGCACGGCCGGACGAACCCGGCCGCCGGGAGGAGATGTCGGTACGGCCCGGCGAGGTGGGCCGCGGTGCGGGGGACGAGGTGCGTCCCGGCGCGAGCGTGGGCGGTGAGCGGGCCGAGGCGCGGTCCCACGGGAGCGGTCGCCCGGAGACGGCTGCGGATGCGTGGTCCGGCCTGGGCGAGGGCCGGGAGGAGATGTCGGTACGGCCCGGCGAAGTGGGCCGCGGCGCGGGGGACGAGGTGCGTCCCGGCGCGAGCGTGGGCGGTGAGCGGGCCGAGGCGCGGTCCCACGGGAGCGGTGGCCCGAAGACGGCTGCGGATGCGCGGTCCGGCTTGGACGGTCGCCGTGAGCGGGCGGCAGAGGCGCGGTCCGGTCTGGGTGATCGCCGAGAAGGAGCCGCGGATGTGCGGTCCGGCGCGGGTGTTCGTCCGGAGGCGGTCGAAGGGCGGTCCGCACGGGGCGAGGAGCGCCGGGCCGCGAAGGCGTGGCCGGGTGAGGGCCGGCTGCTGCCACCGGAGAGCTGCGACAAGTACGGTCTGCGCCTGCAGCACGCTGTGGGCGAGTTCGTGGACAGCCCCCGGGAGGCAGTCGAAGAGGCCGACCGGGTGGTCGAGGAGGTCGCCGCAGAGCTCGCTGACGCCCTGGTCTCCCGGCGGCGGACCCTGAAGGCCTCCTGGCAGGACACCGGCGACGGCACCCACGCCACTCCCGACACGGAACAGCTGAGGCTCGCCCTGCGCGACTACCGGGCGACGGCGGAGCGGCTGCTCGGCATCTGACATCCGCACCACGACGCGGGGGCCGCGCCCCGGACCATGTCCCGGGGTGCGGCCCCCGCGCGCTGCGGCGCTCAGTCCGCTCCGGGGCGCCCGGCCCGGCGCGCGCGCCAGTCCCGGACGATCTCCTCCACGTCGTACGGCTTGAGACCCAGAGGCGGTCCCGGCGGCGGCTTGAACATCATGTCGCGGATCTTCACGTTCAGGTCCTCGACCAGCCGTCGCACCAGCCGCTCGGACGGTGCCACCGCGGCCGCCGCCAGCGTGTCCTCCGCCTCCTTGCGCAAGGCCAGCGTCGGGGGCAGGACCGCGATCCCCTCGCGGGCCATCTTGCGCTTGATCCACCACAGTTCGTCGTACACCGTCTCGGTCACGGCGGGCGCGGGCCGACCCGCCCCCGGCAGGTCGGTGAACTCCCCGCGGGCCTGCGCGTCGCGGATCTGCTTGTCGGCGAAGGACTCGAAGCTGACGCCGGGTGGCTTGCGCTCGGTCATGGGTTCATTGTGCCGGAGGTCACCCGACGAAGCGATCGGGCGAATTATCATTCCGCAGCGAACGCCAACCAGGCTCAGCGGCGGAACACTTGAACCGCCGCAGCGCCGGAACCGCCGCACTCAGGAGGAGCGCACGTGCTCGAACTCACCATGGCCTCGGTCTCCCGGGAGGACGCCGGGGCGACGGCCGGCATGCAGATGGCCGACTCGCCCAGCGATCCGGGCTCCGTGCTGCGGGTGGGCCGGGACAAGACCGTGTGCAGGCTGGCCACCCCCGACGACTGGCTGTTCATCTCCCGTGTCCACCTGGAGTTCCTGTGCGGCCCGGACGGCGGCTGGCAGGTCACCTGGCTGCGCGGCTCGCACGCCGATCCCTCCTCCGAGGTGCTGCTCACGCTGGCCGGGCACCCGGTGCAGCCGCTGCCGTACGGCGGCACGGCCCGACTGCCGCACGGCGGCTCGGGGGAAGTGGTCATCCGGGACCGCACCGCCCCGCGCAGTGTCAACGTGGGCTTCTACCACGAGGTCTGAGGGGACCGCGGCCTCAGCCGACGACGCGCGCCAGCGCGAACCCGTCGTGTCCCTTCGTGCCCACCGTCTGCACCGCCGTACCGCTCAACTTCGGATGCGAGCCCATCAGTTCCAGCGCGGCGCGGGTGCCCCGCACGCTCGGGTCCTCGCTGTCCGCGTCGGTGACCCGGCCGGCGCGCACCACGTTGTCGAGGATGATCAGGCTCCCGGGGCGGGTCAGTTTGAGGGCCCATTCGACGTAGCGCGCGTTGTTGACCTTGTCCGCGTCGATGAAGACCAGGTCGAAAGGCTCCGGGCGCTCCTCGGCCAGCTTCGGCAGCGACTCCAGCGCCGGGCCGACGCGAACCTCGGTGATCCCGCCCAGGCCCGCCCGTGCGAGGTTGCCGCGGGCGACCTCGGCATGCTTCGCGTCGTACTCCAGGGTGATCAGACGGCCGTCCTCGGGCAGTGCGCGGCCCATCCAGATCGCGCTGTAGCCGCCGAGCGTGCCGATCTCAAGGATGCGGCGCGCACCCTGGATCACGGCGAGGAGCTGGAGCAGCTTGCCCTGGTTCGGCGCGACGTTGATGGGCGGCAGCCCGGCCGCCTCACTGTCGCGCAGGGCCGCGGTGAGTGCCTCGTCTGCGGGGGAGAGAAGGTCGGTGAAGTAGGCGTCGACATCGTCCCAGAGCTCCTGCGCTGTGCTCATGCACCATGCCTCTCATATGCGTAGTTAGGTGGGCTAACTAGTCTCCCTAAGGAATATAGCCCGAGGCGAGCTCCCCTGTCAGTGGATGTCCCCCGATCGGGCCGCCCCACGTGCGGCACCGAGACGACGTGGTGTTCGACCCCGTACGGGGCCCCAGTCAGCGCTCCTCGCGCTCGACCGAGGGTGCCGAACCGGGCAGCGGCCGTCCGGCGGACTCCGCCATGAACCAGACGGCGGCACCTCCGATCACGGCCGCCGCCATCATGTAGTAGGCGGGCATCATCATGTTCCCGGTCGCCCCGATCAGGGCCGTGACCACCAGCGGGGTCGTGCCGCCGAACAGTGACACCGAGACGTTGAAGCCGATCGAGAGCGAGCCGTAGCGCACCCGGGTCGGGAAGAGGGCCGGCAGCGCGGCAGGCATCGCCGCCGTGAAGCAGACCAGCAGCAGGCCCAGCGCGCCCATCCCGAGCGCGACCGCGAGCAGGCTGCCCTGGCGGATCAGCAGCAGTGCCGGAACCGACAGCAGCAGGAAGCCCGCGCAGCCGGCCGCGATCAGCGGGCGGCGGCCGATCCGGTCGGTGAGCGCGCCGGCGAAGGGCTGCACGACCATCATCAGCGCCATCACGCCGAGCACGACCAGCAGTCCGTGGGTCTCGTCGTACTTGAGCTCACTGGTGAGATAGCTCGGCATGTACGACAGCAGCATGTAGTCGGTGACGTTGAAGACGAGCACCAGGCCCATGCACAGCAGCAGCGCCTTCCACTGCCCGGTCACCATCTCCCGCAGGGGCACCTTGGGCCGGTCGGCCTCGGCCTTCTCGACCTCCGCCGCGAAGGCCGGGGTCTCCTCCAGGCGCATCCGCAGATAGAGGCCGATGACGCCCATAGGGCCCGCGATCAGGAACGGGATCCGCCAGCCCCAGGCCACCAGGTCCTCGGAGGACAGCAGCGCGGTCATCACGGTGACCAGGCCGGCGCCTCCTATGTACCCGGCGAGCGTGCCGAACTCCAGCCAGCTGCCGAAGAAGCCGCGCCTCTTGTCCGGCGCGTACTCGGCGATGAACGTGGACGCGCCCGCGTACTCGCCACCGGTCGAGAAGCCCTGGACCAGGCGTGCCGCGAGCAGCAGGACCGGGGCGCCGACGCCGATCGTCGCGTACGACGGGATCAGGCCGATCGCGAACGTGCCGGCCGCCATCATGATCATGGTCAGGGTGAGCACCTTCTGCCGTCCGATGCGGTCGCCGAGCGGCCCGAACACCGTGCCGCCGAGCGGGCGGACCAGGAAGGCCGCGGCGAACGCGCCGAAGGTGGACAGCAGCTGCGCGGTGGGGTTGCCGGACGGGAAGAACACCTTGCCCAGCGTCACCGCGATGTAGCTGTAGACGCCGAAGTCGAACCACTCCATCGCGTTGCCCAGTGCGGCCGCCTTCACGGCGCGCCTGACCAGAGCCGGGTCGGTGACGGTGGCCTCGGGGCGGGCCGGGGCCTTCGGTGTGAGGGGGACGGAGAGTGGAGCGACGGTCGCCAAGGTTCCGCTCGCCTGCCTTTCGACGGGGACAGGGACAGGGCTCGCCGCCGGCGGGCGGACCGGTGGACTGCCGCGGGGCGGGCCGAAAAGCGACCATAGGTGTACCTGCCACCGTTACGTCCCGTGACCGGCGTACCGCCCAGAGTGCCTAAATGCGGCCTAAGCAGGCGTGACGCGCGCGTCGCGGGGCGCCGTCGGCCGTCCTGTTTGTGATCCTTCTCGCGCCCCCTGGCTGGAACCGGACTGCTCATGCACCGTCGTCCGGACGAAAGCCGGGCGGATCTCAGGTGAAGTGGGGGTTGCCTGCGTCTCACATCGGGGGTGCCAAACCTCATAGGGTGCGGACAGGCGTAAACGCGCGGGATACACGGAACGAACGGGGCGGGAGGGCCGACGGGGCGTGGCGAACGCGGAGCACAGCGGTCAGATGGGCGGTGCCTTCGGGGCGGGGGCGGCGGAGCAGGCGCAGGCACGGCTGAAGGTGGCCCGGATCGGCCTCTGGACGATCGCCGCCGTCCTGGCCCTGCGCCAGGTCACCGTCGCCCTGAGCACACCCCGGGGCGACCGGCTGACGGACCTGGAGACCTGGGTGGGGCCCAACGGGGTCCTGCACGTCAGCGGGTCGCTGTACGACTCGACCCGGTTCACCGGCACGCCGTTCGCCGGTCTGGTGCTCAAACCCCTGACCCGGGCGGCGCAACAGGCCCTCGGCTGGAGCTGGACCTTCGGCACGCTGCTGCTGGTCGTCGCGCTCGGCCTGGTCGCCGCCCGCGCCCTGCCGCAGCCGGTGACCCGGCGCAGCGCACTGCTCGCCGCGCCCGTCGCGATCAGCCTGCTGATGCTGTCGCTGCCGGTGCGCAACACCCTCTACCTCGGCCAGACCAGCATCATCCCGGTCCTGCTGGTGCTGCTCGGCTGCTTCGCCGTACGCGGGGAGCGGGCCGGCGGTCTGCTGATCGGCCTGGGCGCCGCGCTCCAGCCGACCGTGCTGCTCTTCGCCCCCCTGCTGTGGTTCACCGGACGCCGCCGTGCCGCCGTCTCCGCCGCCGGCACGTTCGCGGTGTGCACCGTGCTCGCCTGGGCGGCGATGCCGCACGACTCGTACACCTACTGGGTGCACCATCTGGCCGGCACCGGCCTCGGCGGCAAGGCCGACGACCACGCCAACCAGTCCCTGCACGGTGCCCTGCTCAGACTGGGCCTGTCAGGACCGCTGGAGATCGGGCTGTTCTTCCTGCTGGGCGCCGCGGTCGCGGTCCTCGGGCTGCGCCGCGCGATCCGGTACGCACACGACGGTCAGCTGCTGCTCGCCGTCGCCGTCACCGGGTGCGTCGCCGTCGTCGTCTCGCCCACGAGCTGGCAGCACCAGCTGCTGTGGGTGCTGCTCGCGGTGGTCGGACGGGTCGGCCGCAGAGCCTCCGACCGGTATATGTGGCCGGTCGCCGTCGTCCTGGTGATGACACTGCCGGCCACGATGATGCTGCCGAACATCGGGGGCATCGAGCCGCTCCGCGACAACCTGGTCCTGCTGGCCGCCCTCGCCGCCGCCACCTGTGTGCCGTTCCTGTCCCGGACGTCCCCTTATTACCGGGCGCCCGTACCCACCGAGTACGCCCGGCCCGTCCCCGCCCGCTGGAAGCACGTGCCCCTCCTGCCGTACTTCCGCAGGGTCCTCAGCCGCCCCAACCTGCTGCTCGAACTGCTGCTGATCCGGGTCACCTACGCCGCCTACGCCCAGGTCAGGCTTGCGGCGACCGGTGACAGCAGCACGGCGGGCCGGGCCACCGCCGAGCACCACGGCGACCAGGTCCTCGCGGCCGAACGGTTCCTGCACATCGACGTCGAGCACTGGGCCAACCATGCCGTCGTGAAGGTGGGCTGGCTGCGCGACTTCTTCGACTTCTACTACGAGTCCTTCCACTTCGTGGTCCCGATGACCGTCCTCGCCGTGCTCTGCCTGCGCCGCCCGGTCGACTACCGGTGGGCGCGCTCGGTCCTCGGCTTCACCACCCTGATCGCCCTGGTCGGCTTCTGGCTCTACCCGCTCGCCCCGCCGCGTCTGATGCCGCACCTCGGGATCATCGACACCGTCCACGGGGTCCAGGACTTCTCCAAGCCCGACTACGGCACGCTGACCGCCGTGACGAACCAGTACGCGGCGATGCCCTCGCTGCACTTCGGCTGGTCCTTGTGGTGCGGCCTCACCATCGCGATCCTCGCGCCCAGGTGGTGGATGAAGGCGCTC
Organism: Streptomyces sp. NPDC046900; assembly: GCF_040644975.1. Taxonomy (NCBI): domain Bacteria; kingdom Bacillati; phylum Actinomycetota; class Actinomycetes; order Kitasatosporales; family Streptomycetaceae; genus Streptomyces; species Streptomyces sp. NPDC046900. The sequence continues at coordinate 175,998 of NZ_JBEYXD010000003.1, forward strand.
GGCCTGCTGCACCCTCTCTTCACGGTCTCGGCGATCGTGGCGACCGGCAATCACTGGGTGCTGGACGCCGTCGGCGGTGCGGCCGTGGTCGGCTCGGGCTTCGGGCTCGTCCATCTGCTCCAGGGGCCCCGGGCCCGGGTGGCGGTGGCGGCCGCCGGGGTCAGCACCGCACCGGCCCCGGTGAAGGCCCGTACTCCGAGCTGATCCGGTACGTGCCCGGCGCGGTGACCGTCAGCCGGGTGAACTCTCCCGCGCGGGTGAGACAGCCGCCCTCGGTGCGCAACCAGGGCGAGTAGGCGATCCGCACGGTCACCGAACCCGGCCGCGGCACCCGCACGTCCATCGTGGCGCTCGTCGTCCGCAACACGGCGGCCGGCGCCTGCACCAGGGGCACCGCGCCCCGCACCCGGTACACCCTCCAGTGGGCGTCCTGCCACACCGGCTCCAGCCAGGCGGGGCGGTGGTCGCGGACCAGCCGCGCCTCCTGTTCGGCGAACCCGTCCGGCTTGCCCAGCGGCAGGACGACGAGACCGACCGCCCAGTGGTCCAGCCAGCCGCGATAGGCCGCCGCCGAGAACGTGCCGTCGTAGAAGAGGCGGCCCCGCTCGATGTCGAGCTGCCGGTTCCAGCCACGGGCCAGGTTCATGTGCGGGGCGAGCGCGGTCGCCTCCCGGTGGTTGCGGGCGGGGACGACCTCCACCCGGGTGCGGTCGGCGCCGAGTGCCTCGAGGGTCCGCAGCACGCCGCCGGTGTCCGTGGCCCAGGCCGGCACCGTGGTGGAGACACGCAGGTCGTCAGCGGTCTTGCGGCCCACCCAGACGACGGAGAGGACCAGCACGACGATCAGGAGATTGCGCCGCAGCAGGTGCAGCCGGGGCGCGGTGAGCAGCGCCGCGAGCAGTACGGCCGGCGCGAACAGCTCCGCGAACCGCTCGATGTTCGTCCCGATCGGCGACGGGATCAGATAGACGAGGACGGTTCCGGCCGCATAGACGACCCCGCTCCACCGCGCGACCCGCCAGCGGCGCGGAGCCAGCACCGCGACGGCCAGGCCCAGCAGGGCCGGCTGCCAGATGCGGCCCGCGGGCATCAACTGCTCGCCCTCGAACGGGAACAGCAGGGTGGTGGTGGCGACCACCGCGAGGGGCGGCAGCAGCAGGACGAGGGCTCGCCGCCAGTCCCGTACGAGCAGGAATCCGGCCCCCACCACGGCCAGGAACAGCCCGGCCACCGGGCTCGCCATGGTCGCCAGGGCCGCGCACGCCGCCGCGAGCACCGGCCGCCACCCCCTGCCCCGGTCGCGGCCGCGCTCGTGCCGGGGGACCCCCACCAGCAGCACACAGCCCGCCAGCCCGAACGCGACGCCCAGCGCGAACGTCGTACGGCCGGACGCCACGTCGCACCACAGCGCCAGCGACGCGAGCAGCGCGGGTCCGGCCGGCCTGCGGACCCGGGTGCGCACGATCAGCACCGCGGCCAGCCATGTGGCGGTGAGGCCGGAGACGACGGTGACGGTGCGCACGCCGAGCGCGGCCATCAAGTAGGGCGAGATCACGCTGTAGTTGGCGGTGTGCATCCCGCCGTACCAGAAGAGGTTGTACGCCGACGCGCCGTGCCGGGCGGCGAACCCGGCCCATGCCTCCTGGGCCGCGAGGTCACCGCCGCCGGTGGCCAGGAACAGCCACCACAGCGCGTACAGCGGCAGGACGGTGAGCGTGGCGAGGAGCGGCACCCGATGGCGGCCCCGAAATGCCCGGAAAGGGCGGTTCCGCAGGGTGGCCGGGTCCTCCGGCCGGACGACGGTGAGCTCGGCAGGGGCCACGGGTGCGCATTTCCGTTCGACGTCTTCGGCGGGTGGGACGACTGTGCCCCCTGGAAGACGCCGGAGGGAAGACGGACGTTCACCTGAAGGTGGGTCACATGGGTCGTATGCGCCGCGGGGGGAGGCAGGGGCGGGGTGTAGGGGAGTGCCCCTGCCTCCCCCGGGACGGGCCGGCGGCGCCGGGAAGCCGACGGCCCGGGTCCGTCAGTCCACCGTGACCTGGAGCTCCTTCACGCCGTTGATCCAGGCCGAGCGCAGACGGCGCGGATCGCCGGCCGGCCTGAGACCCGGCATGGCGTCGGCGATCGCGTTGAAGATGAGGTCGATCTCCAGCACCGCGAGGGACTTGCCCAGGCAGTAGTGCGGGCCTCCGCCGCCGAAGCCGAGGTGCGGGTTGGGGTCGCGGCCGATGTCGAAGGTGTCCGGGTCGTCGAAGACCTCGGGGTCGTGATTGGCGGAGGAGTAGAAGAGGCCGACCCGGTCGCCCTTCCTGAGCTGCTTGCCGCCCAGTTCGGTGTCCTGGGCGGCGGTGCGCTGGAAGGAGACCACCGGGGTCGCCCAGCGGACGATCTCCTCGGCGGCGGTGGACGGGCGCTCCCGCTTGTACAGGTCCCACTGCTGTGGATGGGTGAGGAAGGCGTGCATGCCGTGCGTGATGGCGTTGCGGGTCGTCTCGTTGCCGGCGACCGACAGCATCAGCACGAAGAACCCGAACTCGTCGTAGGTCAGATTGCCCTCGCCCTCGGCGGCCACCAGCGTGGTGACGATGTCCTTGGCCGGGCACTGTTTGCGGTCGGCGGCCATGTTCATGGCATAGGCGATGATCTCCGTGGCCGCCTCGGCGCCGACCTCCTTGGTGATCGCGTACTCCGGGTCGTCGTAGGCGATCATCTTGTTCGACCAGTCGAAGATCTTGGACCGGTCGTCCTGGGGGACGCCGATCAGCTCGGCTATGGCCTGAAGGGGCAGTTCACAGGCGACCTGGGTGACGAAGTCGAACGGGCCCCGCTGTGCGAGAGCGCCGTGGACGATGGCCTGCGCACGGGCGCGCAGTCTGTCCTCCAGCGCGCGGATGGCCCGCGGGGTGAAGCCGCGCTGGACGATCTGGCGGACCCGGGTGTGCTCGGGCGGGTCCATGTTCAGCATGATCAGCCGCTGGGCGTCGATCGCGGCGCGCGCGATGTCCTCGTTGAACCGGATGATCGCGGTGTTGAGGGACGAGGAGAAGATCTCCGGGTGCGTGGAGACGTACTTGACGTCCGCGTGGCGGGTCACGGCCCAGTACCCCTCGTCCTGGAAGCCGGCGGCATTGCCCGCCTGGGCTATCCAGCGCACGGGTTCGGCCAGGCGCAGCGCGGCGAACTCCGGCAGGGGCACTCGGTGGTGCAGCAGATCGGGGTCGGTGAAGTCGAACCCGTCGGGCAGCGCGGGACAGGGCATGGCGACCCCCAGCATTCTGACGGTCCATCAGGAATTGCCGTGAAGGTAGTAACGGGTTCTATAAGTCGCAAGGGGTGCGGCCACCCCAATTGCGTGCGGGATTCGTGCAGATCACGACTTCGGAGGCTGCAAGCCTCTTGCGGCCTCGGGTCCGGTGTCAGCAGACTGCACGCAGAACTAGAACGCGTACTAGTTCTGCGTGGCGGGTGGGCCGGGACGCCCGCGCCGCGCGGGTGACCGAGGAGAGGACGAACCCCCCATGGCCGCGGAGCCCGTGATCGTCGAAGCCGTACGCACCCCCATCGGCAGGCGCGGAGGCGCGCTCGCCAATCTGCACCCCGCCTATCTTCTGGGCGAGACCTATCGCGAACTCCTCGGCCGCACCGGCATTCACGCCGACTGCGTCGAGCAGATCGTCGGCGGCACCGTGACACACGCCGGCGAGCAGTCCATGAACCCCGCGCGCACGGCGTGGCTGACCATGGGCCTGCCCTACGAGACCGCCGCCACGACCGTGGACTGCCAGTGCGGCTCCTCGCAGCAGGCCTCGCACATGGTGGCCAACATGGTCGCGGCGGGCGTCATCGACGTCGGGATCAGTTGCGGCGTGGAGGCCATGTCGCGGGTGCCGCTGGGCTCCGGGTCCAAGCACGGCCCCGGCAAGCCCTTCCCCGACGAGTGGAACGTGGATCTGCCGAACCAGTTCGAGGCGGCGGAGCGGATCGCCCGGCACCGCGGACTCACCCGGGAGAACGTCGACTCGCTCGGGCTCATCTCGCAGGAGCGGGCCGCGATCGCCTGGTCGGAGGAGCGGTTCAAGCGCGAGACGTTCGCCGTGCAGGTGCCCACCAACGAGGAGGAGCAGCAGGCCGGCCAGGGCATGTGGCGGCTGGTCGACCGGGACGAGGGGCTGCGCGACACGTCGATGGAGGCGCTGGCGAGGCTCAAGCCGATCATGCCGACGGCGGTGCACACGGCGGGCAACTCGTCGCAGATCTCGGACGGCGCCGCGGCGATCATGTGGGCGTCGAAGCGGATGGCCCGGGCGCTGAAACTGCGCCCTCGGGCGCGGATCGTGGCCCAGGCGCTGGTGGGGGCGGACCCGCACTTCCACCTGGACGGGCCGATCGACGCGACGAAGGCCGTACTCGGGAAGGCCGGGATGTCGCTGAAGGACATCGACCTGGTCGAGATCAACGAGGCGTTCGCGTCGGTGGTGCTGAGCTGGGCGCAGGTCTTCGAGCAGGAACTGGAGAAGGTGAACGTGAACGGCGGCGCCATCGCGCTGGGGCACCCGGTGGGTGCGACCGGCGCCCGGCTGATCACCACGGCGCTCCATGAACTGGAGCGCAGCGACAAGGAGTTCGCACTGATCACGATGTGTGCGGGCGGCGGACTGGCCACCGGCACGATCATCCAGCGGTTGTAGACGCCGTAGTCGGTCGGTGACCGCGCTCACCCGTGCGGCGGAGCGACTCGCGCGCAAACGCCGAAGGCGGCGGCCCCGGTTCGGGGACCGCCGCCTGCGCAGCAGCGAGAGCTCGGCTCGATCAGTACCAGTGGTGGGCCGACCAGAAGTTCCACGCGGCGGCCGGGCTGCCGTAGCGGGAGTTCATGTAGTCGAGGCCCCACTTGATCTGAGTGGCCGGGTTGGTCTTCCAGTCGGCACCGGCGGACGCCATCTTGGAGCCCGGCAGGGCCTGGACCAGGCCGTAGGCGCCGGAGGAGGCATTGGTGGCGTGGACGTTCCAGCCGCTCTCGTGGGAGACGATCTTGTTGAACGCTTCGTACTGCGTGGCGTCCGGAATCATCTGACGCGCGATCGCCTGGGCGTTGGTGGCCGTAGAAGGAGTGGCGGCCTGAGCGGGCGCCGAAGCCATTGCCATGCCGGCGGCGGCAGCCGCGACGGCGGCGGTGGCGATGGCCTTCTTCGGGGTGGCGATGCGGCGGATGAAGGAGACGGACACGTGGCACCTTTCGGTCGGGTACAGGGAGTCGCGGCATGCCCGAACCACGCGGGGCGTGGTGAGGGTGTGCATCGGCGCCGCGGCCCGTGTGGGCTCTGCGGCGCCCGGCGACGTCATCCAGAGAAGCAGGCCGAAGGAATGTCCGCAATGCCCCCTTTTACTAGTGGTGGTCGCATCCGCGGCTCGGACTGGTTGTGTGATCTGGCTCTCAATTCCCAGGTCAGCGGCTGAATTGCCGCGTACATGACTTCCGGTTCCGGCTACGGCCCGAGGCCGTAGGTGACGCCGCTCACGTGGGGCTCGTCACGGTTTGTGTCACCGAAGGTCGAGGTGGCGATACGCAGCGCAGACATACGGTGTGACCCGCGCCGCAGCCGGAGGGGTGGTCGCTGTGACCCAGGTCGCAGCCCAGGGGTGGTGGGGATGCCCGTGAAGGGCCCCCGGATGTGACCGGCGCCGCATGTGGGGGAGTTGAGATGTGACCGGGGTCGCACCCGTGGAGGGCGGGAGCGTGACCCGGGGCGTACCCGCGGAGAGCGGAGCGTGACCGAGGGGACGGGCTAGGCGTCTTCGAAGGCGACCGGGCTCTCGAAAGCCGCGCGCCGGGTCGCCCTGCGCAGCGCCTTGAGCACGGCCGGGCCGAGGGCGAACGTCAGGACGACGGTGACGACGGCGCGGCCGAGGTCCCAGCCCAGGGAGGTGGCCAGGCAGTACGCGAGGAAACGGGCGAGGTTGGCGGCGAGAGCGGCGTGCGGGTCGTAGGCGATGCCCGAGGCGAGGGCCCCCATATAAGGCCAGCCGGCCAGGTTCATCACCGTGCCGTAGGCGAACGCGGCCAGGAACCCGTACCCGGCGAGCATCGCCACCTCGGCGCGCCCCCGCATCCGGCCGGGGCCCGGAAGCAGGCCCGCGCCCAGCGTGAACCAGCCCATGGCCAGCATCTGGAACGGCAGCCAGGGGCCGACCCCGCCCGTCAGCAGCGCCGACGCGAACATGGTCACGTTGCCGAGGACGAACCCGAACCCCGGCCCGAGCACCCGCCCGCTCAGCACCATCAGGAAGAACATCGGCTCGATACCGGCGGTTCCGGCGCCGATCGGCCGCAGGGCCGCGCCGGTCGCGGCGAGCACCCCCAGCATGGCCACGGCCTTCGGACCGAGCCCCGACTCGGAGATCGTCGCCGTCACGACGGCGACCAGCAGCACGAGCAGCCCGGCGAACAGCCAGGGTGCGTCCTGGGCGTGCGCCGCCAGACCCGAGCCGGGATCGGTGAACAGGGGCCACGTGAACCCCACGACACCCACCGCGCTCACAAGGGACAGCGCGGCGACGGAACGGGGGCCGAGGCGGACGGGGCGGATCCGGGAGTTCGCGAACGGACGGGGCCGGGACGGCGCGGCCCCCTCCGGCAGCCGGGAGGTCATGACGACAGCGCCTCCTTGACCTGGGCCACGGTGAGCCACCGCTGCGGGGCCAGGACCTTGGTCACCTGGGGCGCGAACGACGGGGACCCCACGACCACCTCGGCGGCGGGGCCGTCGGCGACGACCTCGCCCTCGGCCAGGATCACCACGCGGTGGGCGAGTTCCGCGGCCAGCTCCACATCATGGGTGGCCAGCACGATGGCGTGCCCCTCGGCGGCCAGTTCCCGCAGCAGGGCGACCAGACGGGCCTTCGCCGCGTAGTCGAGACCCCGCGTCGGTTCGTCCAGGAGCAGCAGCGGGGGCCTCGCCGTGAGCACGACGGCCAGCGCGAGGGCCAGGCGCTGCCCCTCCGAGAGGTCCCTCGGGTGCGTGTCGTCCGCGACGCCAGGCAGCAGTTCGGACACCAGGGCCCGGCAGGTGCCGGGTGCGGCGTCCGCGTCCTGGTCCGCGGCAGCGCACTCGGCGGCGACCGTGTCCGCGTACAGAAGGTCTCGCGGCTCCTGTGGTACGAGGCCCACGCGCCGTACGAGGTCGTGCGGTGCGGTGCGGTGCGGCACGGCGCCGCCGGCCCGTACCGAGCCGTGGGCCGGTTCGACCAGCCCGACGAGCGCGGCCAGCAGCGTGGACTTGCCGGCGCCGTTGCGGCCCATGAGGGCCACGGTCTCCCCGGCGGTGACCGTGAGGTCGACATGGCGCAGGGCCTGGACGCGCCCGCGGCGGACCGCGAGCGCCGTCACGGCCGCCGGGGGTTCCGGCGCCGCCACTGCCGGGGCGGTACGCCGGCGCAGCAGACGGCGTGGTGCGGGGATACCGGGGCCCGGCCCGGACACCGGGCGCGGCCCAGGGCCGTTCACCGGTGCGCTGCCCGCGAGGCGGTCACGCAGGGCGCCCGCGCGGCGGCGCGCGTCGCGGACCGTCAGGGGCAGGGGCGACCAGCCGGCCAGGCGGCCGAGGTCCACCACCGGCGGGTACACCGGGGAGACGGCCATGATCTCCGCGGGGGTGCCGAGGACCGGGCGGGCACCGGGGCCCGGGAGCAGGACCACGCTGTCGGCGTACTGGACGACCCGTTCCAGCCGGTGCTCCGCCAGCAGGACCGTGGTGCCCAGGTCGTGGACGAGCCGCTGCAGGACGGCGAGGACCTCCTCGGCCGCCGCCGGGTCCAGCGCGGACGTCGGCTCGTCGAGCACCAGGACCTTGGGATGGGGGGTGAGCACCGAGCCGATCGCCACGCGCTGCTGCTGCCCGCCGGAGAGGGCGGTGATCGGCCGGTCCCTCAGCTCGGCGAGACCGAGCAGGTCCAGGGTCTCCTCGACGCGGCGCCGCATGACGTCCGGCGGCAGCCCCAGCGACTCCATGCCGTAGGCGAGTTCGTCCTCCACGGTGTCGGTCACGAAGTGGGACAGCGGATCCTGTCCCACCGTGCCCACCACGTCGGCGAGTTCGCGGGGTTTGTGGGTACGGGTGTCGCGTCCGGCCACGGTGACCCGGCCGCGCAGGGTGCCGCCCGTGAAATGCGGTACCAGCCCGCTCACCGCGCCGAGCACCGTCGACTTGCCGACCCCGGACGGGCCCACGAGCAGCGCCAGTTCGCCCTCGGGGATCCAGAAGTCGACGCCCCGCACGGCGGGTTCGGCCGCACCGTCGTACGTCACGGAGACATCCTCGAAGCGGATCACGCGGACTCCTCGGGTGCGGGGGTGACGAACGCGGGCAGCAGACCGAGCAGCACGGCCGCAGCGGGCAGCAGGGGCAGCGCGGGAGCGGTCAGCGGTACGACGCCGGGGTTCAGGGCGGCGGGATCCCGGGCGGCGGCGACGGCCAGCAGCGCCGCCGCCGCGATCCCGGAACCGGCGACCAGCCAGGCCCGTACGCCCCACTCGTCGGGCCGGTAGCGCGTGCGCGGCGAGCGGCGGCCGCCGAGACGCAGCCCGGCGAGGGCGGCGGCCAGGCCGGCAAGGAGCAGCGGCAGACCGTAGGTGCCCCCTTCCGCCGTCAGCAGTCCGTACGTGCCCGCGCAGACACCGAGCAGACCGCCGAGGGAGAGGGCCGCGGTGGTGCGCCGCACGGCGGGTGGGACATCGGCGGTGCGGCCGAAGCCGCGTGCGTCCATCGCGGCGGCCAGGGCCACCGAGCGTTCCAGCGCGCCCTCCAGGACCGGCAGCCCGACCTGGAGCAGACCGCGCAGACCCCGGTCGGGCCGGCCGCGCAGGCGGCGCGCCGCGCGCAGGCGCCGCACATCGGCGACGAGGTGCGGGGCGAAGGTGAGCGCGACGACCACCGCTACGCCGGCCTCGTACAGGGCGCCCGGCAGGGCCTTGAGGAGCCTGGCCGGGTTGGCGAGCGCGTTCGCCGCACCGACGCAGACGAGCAGCGTCGCCAGTTTCAGGCCGTCGTAGAACGCGAAGACGAGGCCCTCGGCGGTGACCCGGCCGCCGATGCGGATGCCCTGGGCCCAGTGCGGGAGCGGGACTTCGGGCAGGGTCACAAGGGTGTGGCTGCCCGGAATGGGCGAGCCGAGGACCACGGCGAAGACGAGCCGGACGGCGAGGACGGCGAGGGCGAGCCTGGCGAAGGCGGAGTACGAGCGGGACCAGGGGTCCGAGGTCCGGCGGGCCGCGACGACGTAGGAGGACACGGCGACGAGCAGGGCGAGCACGAGGGGGTTGGTGGTGCGGGTGGCCGCGACGGCGAGCCCCAGGGACCACAGCCACCAGGCGCCCGGGTGGACGGCCCGCCGGCCGCCGCGCGACGGGGGTGCCATCGTCAGCCCCTGCGGCGGCGGGCCTGCCACAGCGCCGCCCCGCCCAGCGCGGCCACGGCGGCGGCGCCCGCGAGGACGCCCACCGACGGGCCCTGGTCCGGCTCGCTCTTCGCGGGCGCCGGGTCCGTCTTCGCCGCGACCTGCTCGCCGCAACCCTTGTGCGGGTAGCCCGCTATGGCGCACAACAGGGCGTTCGTGTCGTAGCGGAGGGGCTTGGCGACCGCCGCCAGCGCGTCCGCCGTCGTCGCGTCCCCGGGGATGCGGGCACAGGCGGTGCGAGCGGGGGGCGGTGTCTCGCCCGACGAGGCGTCCGACGGAATGCCGAAGTCGATGACCAGTGCCACCCGCTTCTGGCCGGCCCGCGCGGGCGTCCCCCCGCAGATGGCGTCGAAGTCCGCTGCGCCGCGCGGCTTCGTGGCGTCCCCGGAGTCCTCGCTGACGGCGAACCGGAAGCCCTGGACGTCACCGTCGGCCGGGCGGGCGGTCGACGGGCCCTGGGTGGCATACGTCCAATGGCCGTCGCCGCGCTCCCAGAAGGACCAGTAGCGGTAGCCGACGGCCTCGGCCTGGCCGGCGGCGCCCAGCAGCAGGAGCAGAGGAGCCAGGAACAGGGCGCACACACGGCGGATCACGGCCGCCTCCCGCCCCGGGAGGTGTACAGGATGCCTCCGGCGGTCAGAGCGAGGAGGCAGGCGCCTACGATCCACGCGACGCGCAGCGGGCCGTCGCCCTTGTCGGACGTCGCCGAGGTTCCGGAGTCGTCCGAAGAGGACGCGTCCGCGTCGGGCACGGACTTGGGGGCCGGTCCGGTCGTGTCCATGAGCCGGACCAGGTCCTGGCCGCCGAAGTCGCGCGGGTCGAAGCCCTCCGCGTTCGCGGCGAGGATCAGCTGGGCGTACGCGGCCGGTCCGCTCTGCTTCGCCCACTGCGCGTAGTGGGCCTCCAGCCAGCGCAGCGGACGAGCGGCCTGCTCGCCCTGGCCCACGGTGGCGAGTGCGACGACCGCGTCCGCCGTGTTGCCGTAGTCGGGCTGCGGCTTGGCGCCGGGCAGGGTCTGTGTGAGGTGCTGGTCCTTGGCCAGGGCCTTGAGGAGGTACGCGGCGCCGTTCCGGGCGGCCTGCCCGGGGTCGGTGGCGTCCTTGCAGGTCAGGGTCGCGCCGTCGGGCTTCACACCGTCCCCGGCCAGTCCCTTGCCGAGCGCGCCGGCCACGGCCGCCGCCGTCGCGTCCGCGTTGGCCGCCAACGTGCCCTTCTTGTCCGGCTGGTAGGCGAAGGCGCCCGCCCCGTCGCCGGCGCAGGGGAGCGCGAACTTCAGCAGGGCGTCGTACGGGGACTTGCCGCCCTTGCGGACCTCCTGCGGCTTCTCGCCCGTGGCGGCGAGGGCGCCGATGACGACGGCCGTGGAGTTGGCGTCGCTCGCGCCGCCCGGGGAGTAGCCCCAGCCGCCGTCCGCGTTCTGCAGGGACTTCAGCCAGGTGACGGCCTTGCCGGTGGTGGCGTCGTGTCCGCCGAGCGCGGCGAGGGCCTGGACGGCGGCGCCCGTGCTGTTGGTGTCGACCATGAGCTTGGCGTCGCAGGGCTTGGCGCGGTCCGGACGGAACGCCGCGAACGCGCCGTTCGCGCACTGCTGCCCGGTCAGCCAGCCCACCGCCGAACTCGCCGGTTCGGCACCCACGGTGTGCTGGGCGAGAAGCGTCAGCGACTGGCGCCACACGCCGTCGTAGGTCGGGTCCGCGCTGCCGTACAGGCCGTCGGGTATCGCCGGGGTCGGCGACGCGGACGGGCCGGCGGCGACGGCGGGCGCGGCGAGGCCGATCACGGCCGCTGCTGCCAGAGCCGCGGTGCTGCGGCGGAGGTTCATGTGCCACTCCCTGCGAGGAGCCGGGCAGCACGGAACACTCCGGGCGGCTCGGCTCCGTAGACCTCGACGGTGCCGTACACCGGCGGGCCGCCGGTGCGCGTGAGCCGGTCACGAACCGCGCGGGGCAATCCGGCTCGCCACGTGCGTGGCTCACGGCTGCGGGTCAGCGCCGGATTTCCACCGGCTTCCCCCCGTACGAGTGTGAGAACGACCCGGCCACTCTACCCGCCGGTACAGGCACCCCTGAGAGGCCCCTGTGAGCCGGTCCGTCCGGGCGGCGGTGACGGGCACGGCCGCTAGCCGGCAGACGGGGTGTCGGGCCGCCGAAAGCGAGGAAGAGGGTGCGGCCGGAGAGCAGCCAGGTGTCGTGCACCTTCTTGAACTCGTCCTCGTAGTGGCCGACTTGCGTCGGCGGACCCGCCGGGACCATGCCGCCCTGGTGGCCGTCGACGCGGTGCGTCGTGAAGTACGACCTCGCGACGGCCGTGTCCGGGGACGTCACCGTGACCAGGACGTTGGACATGAGCCGGCGCGAGAGCCGGTCGGCGGCCGCCCGGCGAAGTACTGCCGCAGCGCCTCCCGGCCCCGTACCAGTCTCTCGCCCGCCGGCCACCGCCAGCTGCCGTCCTCCGTGAACAACTCGGCCACGGAGGCGGGCTCGCCGAGGTCGAGGCGGTGGACGAAGTCGAGGACGAGGCGCTCGCAGGCGCGTTCGGCGAGGAGCTGCTCCAAGGGATCCATACCGTTTGGTACCAGCGCGGGGAGGCCGGATGCGAAGTCTTTTACACGGCCACGTACGTCACGGGGTCGGTTCCGGGCGCCGCCTTCGCGCGGCCCGTCTTCACCAGGCGGCGCACATGGGCCTCGGCCTCCGAGACCGCTATGTTCCGCGAGCCGTACGGGATCTCGTCCCAGGGGCGGTTCCACTCCATGCGCTCGGCGAGCTGCCAGGGAGTCAGCGGGGTGCCGAGCAGGGCCAGCAGGCCGGTCAGCCGGTCCTGGTGGTGGGCCAGCAACTCCCCGACGCGGGCGGAGGCGTCGGTGAACATGTGCTGGTGGGCCGGGAACACCTCGGCGGGGCCGAGTCGGCCGACGCGCTCCAGGGAGTCCAGGTAGTCGCCGAGAGGGTCGGTCACGGTGGTGTCGTCCGGGTCCTCGTACAGGCCGATGTGCGGGGTGATCTCCGGGAGCAGGTGGTCGCCGGAGAAGAGGCGGCCGTGGCCCGGGAGCCCGGCGGGGTGCTCCTCCTCGAGGTGGAGGCACACATGGCCGGGTGTGTGTCCGGGGGTCCAGATCGCGCGCAGCCGGCGGCCGGCGAGGTCGAGGAGCTCACCGGGGGCGATCTCGCGGTCGGGGAGCGCGGGGGAGAAGCCGGGCAGGCGGCCCCGGCCGCGCGCGGCGCGCAGCGGTGCCAGGTGGTCCTCGGGCGCGCCGGCCGCCGCCAGTTTGGCGGCCATGTAGGAGAACCACTGCTCGGGGCGGGTCTCGCGGGTCCGGCGCACGATCGCGGCGTCCGCCGCGTGCATCGCGACCCAGGCCCCGGACGTCTCACGGACCTTGCCGGACAGGCCGTGGTGGTCCGGGTGGTGGTGGGTGACGACGACCCCGTGGATCTCCGTGGCCGATGTACCGCACGCGGTCAGCCCCTCGGCGAGGGTGTCCCACGAGTCCGGGTCGTCCCAGCCGGTGTCGACCAGCACCGGGCCGCGGTCGGTGTCGACGACGTACACCAGCGTGTGGCCGAGGGGATTGTCGGGGATCGGGACCCTGATCGACCGTACGCCCCCACCGTGATCGGCCGTCTCAGCCATGACTCCCCAATCGCCGTCTTCGGGTCACTATAACTAGAACGTGTTTCGAAGGTAGCCCGGGTCATCTTCCATGTGCGTCCCGGCCGTGGACTCCGTCGGCCGGACCTGGTATCAGTGGCGATATCTGATGGATCGTCAGAGGCGTCCCGGGGAGGCAGTCGGCCATGACCGAGCTCGTGGAACACGGACAGCTGTTCATCGGCGGGGAGTTGACCGACCCCCTGGGCAAGGACGTCATCGAGGTGGTCTCGCCGCACACGGAAGAGGTCATCGGCCGGGTGCCGCACGCCTCGCGCGAGGACGTCGACCGGGCGGTGGCCGTGGCGCGCCGGGCCTTCGACGAGGGCCCCTGGCCGCGGACGACGCTCGGCGAGCGGATCGAGGTGGTCGGCCGGATCAAGGACGCGATCGCGGCACGGTACGAGGAGATCGCCCGCGTGATCTCCTCCCAGAACGGCTCCCCGTACTCCTGGAGCGTCCTCGCTCAGGCGCTGGGCGCGATGATGGTGTGGGACGCGGCGATCACGGTCGCACGGGACTTCACCCACGAGGAGCGGCGCGACGGCGTCCTCGGGAAGATCCTCGTGCGGCGCGAGCCGGTCGGGGTCGTGGCGGCCGTCGTGCCCTGGAACGTGCCGCAGTTCGTGGCCGCCGCCAAGCTCGCCCCCGCCCTGCTCAGCGGCTGCACGGTGATCCTGAAGCCGTCCCCCGAGTCGCCGCTGGACGCGTACGTCCTCGGCGAGATCGCGCGCGAGGCGGGGTTGCCGGAGGGCGTGCTGTCGATCCTGCCCGCCGACCGCGAGGTCAGCGAGTACCTGGTCGCGCACCCCGGCGTGGACAAGGTGTCGTTCACCGGTTCGGTCACGGCGGGCAGGCGCGTCATGGAGGTGGCCTCGCGCAACCTGACGCGGGTGACCTTGGAGCTGGGCGGCAAGTCGGCGGCCGTCGTGCTGCCGGACGCGGACGTCTCCACGGCGGTGCAGGGGATCGTGCCGGCCGCGTGGATGAACAACGGCCAGGCCTGTGTGGCCCAGACCCGCATCCTCGTACCGCGCTCGCGCTACGACGAGTTCGCCGACGCCTTCGCCGCCGCGGCGAGTGCCCTCGTGGTCGGGGACCCGCTGGACGCGGCCACCCAAGTTGGTCCGCTGGTCGCCGGGCGCCAGCAGCAGCGCAGCCTCGACTACATCCGCATCGGCCAGGAGGAGGGCGCCAAGATCCTCACCGGCGGCGGCCGGCCGCCGGGCCTGGACCGCGGCTGGTACGTGGAGCCGACCCTCTTCGGCGACGTCGACAACTCCATGCGGATCGCCCGGGAGGAGATCTTCGGGCCCGTCATCTGCCTGCTCCCGTACGGCGACGAGAGCGAGGCCGTGAGGATCGCCAACGACTCCGACTACGGGCTGAGCGGCAGCGTGTGGACGGCGGACGTCGAGCACGGCATCGAGGTCGCCCGCCGGGTGCGTACCGGCACGTACTCGGTGAACACCTTCAGCCTCGACATGCTCGGCCCCTTCGGCGGCTACAAGAACTCGGGTCTCGGGCGCGAGTTCGGGCCCGAGGGGTACGGCGAGTTCCTGGAGCACAAGATGATCCACCTGCCGGCCGGGTACGGGGAGGCGTAGCGCATGGGAGACCGCTGGCACATCGAGGTCGACCGCGCCGTCTGCATCGGCTCCGCGCAGTGCGTCCACCGCGCACCCGGCGCCTTCAGTCTCGACTCGGCCCGGCAGTCCCACCCCGTCCACCCGGACGCCGACGCGGGCGAGCAGGTGCTGGACGCGGCGGAGAACTGCCCGGTGGGGGCGATCGCGATCACGCTGGTGGGAAGCGGGGAGCCGGTGTTCCCGTCGGAGGACTAGGCCGGTCCGGGACACCGCCCGAATCGTCCGAAAAATGTGGTCATGAGGGGTTCCATCCCGGTATGACGATGCTATTCTGAAAGTCGCCTACGGGGCGAGTGAGGAATCTCGACCGGAAGATGCCGACTTTGGCGTGAGACTTCGGTTTCCGCCGGGGCCGACAACGGTCGGCCGAGAGACCTGAAGATCAATAGATCGCAAGATCCAGAGATCGGAAGGTTGAAAGACTCGGAAGGTCGAGAGATCTGAAGGTCGCCCAAGCCCGTCTCGTAGGTCTTTATTTGTGCCCGGACGGCCCCTTCGCCGCGCCGGCGGTCCTAGCCCCGCTCGCCGGGGCCCGTCAGGTCGATCAGCCGGCACACCGTCTCTATGTCGATCCTGACCTGGGCGATGGAGGCGCGGCCGGAGAGCCAGGTGATCAGGGCCGAGTGCCAGGTGTGCTCGATCACGCGGACCGCCGAGAGCTGCTCCGGTGTCGGGTCCTCCAGGCCCATCGCGTCCAGGATGATCGCCGTCGTCTGGCGGGAGACCTGGTCCACCTCGGGGGAGACGCTGCGGTCCGCGAAAGTCAGGGCGCGCACCATGGCGTCGGCCAGATGCGGCTCGCGCTGCAGCGCGCGAAAGGCGCGCATCAGGGTCTCCGCCACCCGATCGGCCGCACTCTCCCCGGCCGGCGGCTTCTTCCTGAGGGTGCCGTGCATGTGCTCCAGCTGGTCCTGCATGGTGGCGACCAGGAGGTGCACCTTCGAGGGGAAGTAGCGGTAGAGCGTGCCCAGGGCCACCTGCGAGGACTCCGCCACCTCACGCATCTGCACCGCGTCGAATCCGCCCCGGCTGGCGAGCTGCGCGCTCGCGTGCAGAATCCTGCGACGACGCGCCTCCTGCCGCTCGGTGAGCGGAGGTGAGGCCGGCTGCGCCGCCGGTCGCGCGGTACTGGCTGGCACCTTGGCTTCCGCAGGCATGGGTCCCGTTCCGTGACAGTCGGTGAGGGCGGGTGATCAAACAGCATGGCAGGGTGTCGGGCCGTGGCGCGAATCACCTGATCCCCCTCTCACAGCGGCCCTACCTGCCGGTAGATTCGGAGGCTCTACGATCAAGTCTGTAACTTGTTCTAGATTACCGTCCCGGCGTAGTCTCGCGGGAAATGGCAGAACGAAGGGGCCGAGAGTGACCGCTGATGCCAGGGAGGCGGGTCCCCAGGAGGGCTCGGCCGCAGACGGGGACCGCCCGTTGCGCATCGCGCTCCTCACCTACAAGGGAAACCCGTTCTGCGGCGGTCAGGGCGTCTACGTACGGCACCTCTCGCGTGAGCTCACCCGGCTCGGCCACCGGGCCGAGGTGATCGGTGCGCAGCCGTACCCCGTGCTCGACGAGGGGGAGGACCTTCGGGGCCTGTCCCTCACCGAACTGCCCAGCCTCGACCTGTATCGCCAGCCCGACCCCTTTCGCACCCCGAAGCGGGACGAGTACCGGGACTGGATCGACGCCCTCGAAGTGGCGACGATGTGGACCGGCGGCTTCCCGGAGCCGCTGACCTTCTCCCTGCGCGCCGGCCGTCATCTGCGGGCCAGGCGCGGTGACTTCGACGTCGTGCACGACAACCAGACGCTCGGGTACGGCCTGTTGGGCGACCTGGGCGCGCCGCTGGTGACCACCGTCCACCATCCCATCACCGTGGACCGGCGGCTGGAGCTGGACGCGGCCAAGGGCTGGGTGCGGCAGGCGTCCGTACGGCGCTGGTACGCGTTCACCCGCATGCAGAAGCGCGTCGCCCGCCGGCTGCCCACGATCCTCACCGTCTCCGGCACCTCCCGACAGGAGATCGTGGACCATCTCGGCGTCGCCCGGGACCGAGTCCACGTCGTGCACATCGGCGCCGACACCGACCTGTTCTCGCCGGACCCCTCGGTGCCGCAGGTGCCCGGCCGGATCGTGACGACGTCCAGCGCGGACGTGCCGCTCAAGGGCCTCGTCTTCCTGATCGAGGCGCTCGCGAAGGTGCGGACCGAGCACCCCGGGGCGCATCTGGTGGTGGTCGGCAAGCGCGCCGAGGACGGGCCGGTCGCGCGGGCGATCGAGCGGTACGGGCTCGAGGGCGCCGTCGAGTTCGTGAAGGGCATCTCGGACGCGGAACTGGTCGACCTGGTCCGGTCGGCCGAGGTGGCGTGCGTGCCGTCGCTGTACGAGGGCTTCTCACTGCCGGCCGCCGAGGCGATGGCCACGGGCACGCCGCTGGTGGCGACGACCGGAGGCGCCATACCGGAGGTCGCGGGACCGGACGGCGAGACATGCCTGGCGGTACCGCCGGGCGACGCGGGGGCGCTGGCCGCCGGTCTGAGCCGGCTGCTCGGGGACCCGGAGCTGAGGGTACGGCTCGGCGTGGCCGGCCGGGAGCGGGTACTGCGCCGCTTCACCTGGGCGCGCGCCGCCGAGGGAACCGTGGCCCGGTACCGCGAGGCTATCGCCGGCTCCGCGGCCCCCGGTACCGGTCGTCCCGCAGCGCACCGCGACCGCTCCGTGTCCGCGGTGACGGTCGCCGCCGAAGTACCAGCCGAAGAACTCGTCGTACCCGATCGCGAAAGCAGGGCCACGTGCTGACCGTCGACTTCTCCCGGTTCCCGCTCGCCCCGGGCGACCGTGTCCTGGACCTCGGCTGCGGTGCCGGACGGCACGCCTTCGAGTGCTACCGGCGCGGCGCCCAGGTCGTGGCTCTGGACCGCAACGGCGAGGAGATCCGCGAGGTCGCCAAGTGGTTCGCGGCGATGAAGGAGGCGGGCGAGGCCCCGGAGGGCGCCACCGCGACCGCCATGGAGGGCGACGCCCTCGCGCTCCCCTTCCCCGACGAGTCCTTCGATGTCGTGATCATCTCCGAGGTGATGGAGCACATCCCGGACGACAAGGGCGTGCTCGCCGAGATGGTCCGGGTGCTCAAGCCGGGCGGCCGCATCGCGATCACCGTTCCGCGCTACGGCCCCGAGAAGGTCTGCTGGGCCCTGTCCGACGCCTACCACGAGGTCGAGGGCGGCCACATCCGCATCTACAAGGCCGACGAACTCCTCGGCAAGATCCGGGAGGCGGGCCTGCGGCCGTACGGCACGCATCACGCGCACGCGCTGCATTCGCCGTACTGGTGGCTGAAGTGCGCGTTCGGCGTCGACAACGACAAGGTGCTGCCGGTGCGCGCGTACCACAAGCTGCTGGTCTGGGACATCATGAAGAAGCCGTTCGCCACCCGGGTCGCCGAACAGGCGCTGAACCCGGTGATCGGCAAGAGCTTCGTGGCCTACGCGACCAAGCCCCACCTGCCCCGCCTCTCCGAGGCGGACGCCGCGTGACCACGCCCCGGACAGAACACCTCGTCCTGCCCGGGGTCCTCACCGCCGACGAGGCCGCCGCGACCGTCCGCGGGCTCCTCGCCGTGCAGCGGGAGGACGGCGCCGTGCCCTGGTTCCGCGGCCACCACCTCGATCCGTGGGACCACGTCGAGGCGGCCATGGCGCTGGACGCGGCGGGAGAGCACGCGGCGGCCGAGCGGGCGTACGACTGGATGGCCCGGCACCAGAACGAGGACGGCTCCTGGTACGCGGCGTACGCCGACGGGGACCCGCTGGACGTCACCGACCGCGGCCGTGAGACGAACTTCGTCGCGTACGTGGCGGTCGGAGTGTGGCACCACTACCTGGCCACCGGCGACGACACGTTCCTGGACCGGCTGTGGCCGACGGTGTACGGGGCGATGGAGTTCGTGCTCCGCCTCCAGCAGCCCGGCGGGCAGATCGGCTGGAAGCGCGAGGACGACGGCACGGACGTCCCGGACGCCCTGCTGACGGGCTGCTCCTCCATCCACCACGCCCTGCGCTGTGCCCTCGCGATCGCCGAGCAGCGCGAAGAGGCCCAGCCGGACTGGGAGTTGGCGGTGGGCGCGCTACGCCACGCGATACGCCGGCACCCGGAGCGGTTCCTCGACAAGGACCGCTACTCGATGGACTGGTACTACCCCGTCCTGGGCGGCGCGCTGACCGGCCCGGAGGCGAAGGAGCGCATCGAGACCGACTGGGACCGCTTCGTGGTACCCGGTCTCGGCGTGCGCTGTGTCGTCCCCAACCCGTGGGTGACCGGCGGCGAGTCGGCCGAACTCGCCCTGGCCCTGTGGGCGATGGGCGAGTCCGACCGAGCGCTGGAGATCCTCCAGTCGATCCAGCACCTGCGCGATCCGCAGACGGGCCTGTACTGGACGGGTTACGTCTTCGAGGACCGGACTGTCTGGCCGCGGGAACTCACCACGTGGACGGCGGGTTCGCTGCTTCTCGCCGTGGCCGCGCTCGGTGGCGACGAGCCGACGTGCGCGGTCTTCGGCGGTGAACGGCTGCCGCGCGGCCTGGACCCGGACTGCTGCGCCTAGGAAGGCCCTCGGCGGCTCAGTGCCGGTGCATCCGGTGGGCGATGGCGTGGCCCACGAAGAGATAGACCACGGCGGCCAGGCCGTAGCCGGCGACCACACGGGCCCAGGCCTGGTCGAAGGTGAACAGGTCGTGCGACCAGCCCGCAAGCCAGTTCGCCGCGTCGTGGACGAACTGCACCAGGTCGTTGGCGCGGTTGGCGTCCAGTACGTACATCAGGATCCACAGGCCCAGGATGAAGGCCATGACGTCGGCGACGATCGCGATGACCGTGCCGGCCTGGTTCGCACCGTTGCGATATCGAGGGGACATATCCATCGGGTTGCCCGTCGTCCCTCGATGAAACCAGCGCGGGTGCCGTGACTCCCTTGTGGGACAAGGGAGTCACCCGAACGGACCCGTCCGAACGGCGCGGTGCGGCCAGGCGGGCGAGCCTGTCGGTGGAGCCGCGGTCTCCCGGCCTCGGCAGACCTCCCGTTCCCTGTCCAAGGCCCGGAGGATCCCGTGCCCGCACCGATACGCCCTCTAGCCGTGGTGCTCGCCCTTTCTTCCGTCCTGTTCGGCGCCGCCGCCTGCGGCAGGGGCGGTACCGCGCAGAAGGCCGCCTCATACATAGCGGTTGCCACACCGTCCCCGAGCACCCCGGCGGAGCGGCAGAAGTTCGCCAGGTCCCGGCTGGTGACGAACGCGGGGCTCGCGGCCGGCGCCACGTCCCGGTGGATCGCCGAGCCGTCGAAGGCAGGGGCGTTCAAGGCGGGCGACAGAAGGCGGGCGGCGGCACTCGCCCAGGCGGAACTGGCGGGCACCTACGCCTACAACCGGCTCGAGGCGGCTCTGCGCAACGCCCAGGGCGACCCGGCGCTGACCAAGGCCCTCGCCCCGCTCTCCCCGCGCATCGAGGCGCTGAAGACTCTGCCGCCCCGGCTCCGCAAGGGGGACGAGGCAGCGGCGCGCACCTTCGCCGACGTCGTCCGTCAGGTGAGGAACGCGGTGAAGAGTGCGGGTATCCCGGTCAGCAGCCAGGTCCCGACGGCCAGACAGCTCGCGACGGGCTGACGCACACGCCGCGAGCACTGGGGGCGCCGCCGCGCAGCGTCGCGGGGCGGTGCCCCTCCTACGCGTTCAGTTCGGCCAGCACCCGGAGTGTGTGCGGGTCCGGTGCCAGTGCCAGCAGGTCGGTCACCGGACCCTTGCGCCACAACTCCAGCCGCTCCGCGACGCGTTCGCGCGGACCGACGAGCGAGATCTCGTCGGCGAAGGCGTCGGGCACGGCCTGTACGGCCTCCTGACGCCGGCCCTCCCGGAACAGCCGCTGGATCCGGTGCGCCTCCTCCTCGTAGCCCATGCGGGCCATGAGGTCGGCGTGGAAGTTCCGTCCGCCCGCCGCCCGGCCACCGCTCCCCGCCGGGCCTTTCGCGGGCCCCTTCATCGGCCCCATCCCCCCGACATAGAAGCCGAGCATCGCCTTGACCGGCAGCAGCCCCTCGGCCACGTCGTCGCAGACCGTCACCCGGGCCATCGGGGCGACGAGGAAGGGGCGCCCGCCCGTTTCCCGGCGGGCCTCGTCCGGTCCCGCGGACGTCACCCCGTACACCTCGGAACGGGTCGGCGACCAGTACAGCGGCAGCCAGCCGTCCGCGATCCGGGTCGTCTGCGCCACGTTCTTCGGCCCTTCGGCGCCGAGCAGGACCGGCAGATCGGCGCGGAGGGGATGGGTGATCGGCTTCAGCGACTTGCCGAGTCCGGTGCCGTCCGGGCCGGGGTAGGGGAGCGGGTGGAAGCGCCCGTCCAGTGCGACGGGCGCCTCGCGGCGCAGGACCTGGCGCACCACGTCCACGTACTCGCGGGTCGCGGTCAGCGGCGACGCGGGGAACGGCCGCCCGTACCAGCCCTCGACGACCTGCGGCCCGGAAAGGCCGAGGCCCAGCATCATGCGTCCGCCGGAGAGATGGTCGAGAGTGAGCGCGTGCATCGCGGTCGTGGTCGGGGACCGCGCCGCCATCTGAGCCACCGCCGTGCCCAGCTTGATCCGTGACGTCCGCGCGGCGATCCAGGTCAGCGGTGTGAAGGCGTCCGAACCCCAGGACTCGGCGGTCCACACCGAGTCGTAGCCGAGCCGCTCAGCCTCCTGCGCCAGCGTGACCTGGTCCGCCGCGGGGCCGCGGCCCCAGTAGCCGAGCGCGAGTCCGAGCCGCATGCCGCCTCCCTGCGCCGTCAGATCTGACACAGCGTCAGTTGTCCAAGTACGGCTGCGACTCTACGACAACGGCCCCCCGCCCGGAAGGGCGAAGGGCCGTGCCTGAAATCTGAAAGGGGTTCAGCCGCGCTGGATGCCGGTCGTGTCCTGGAGCAGACCGCGACGGCCGTCCTGCGTCTGCGCGACCAGGCCGGGGCCGCGCTGGTCGACGGCCAAGTACCAGGTGCCCGGGGCGAGTTCGGCGACCGGCGTGGGCGAGCCGTCCTCCGCGTACAGCGGACGCGGCACCGGCACGGCGAACCAGAACGGCGAGAACTCCGGGGCGGGAGCCTGCTGCGGCTGTCCACCGTACGGCTGCTGAACCTGCTGCGGCTGCCCGCCGTACGACGGCTGCTGGGCGCCCGGGTAGCCGTAGCCGCCCTGCGGTTGCACGCCGTAGGGCTGGGGCGCGGCGGGCTTGGGGGCCGGGATCAGGGCGGCCTGCAGGGCGGGGACCAGGGGGCCGGCGACGGCTGCGGCGGCCAGGACGAGGGCGGCGATGAAGCCGAGGACGAGGCCGGTGCCGGCGTCCAGGCTGCTCGGGACGTCCAGCAGGAACCAGAACAGGCTCCACGCGGCGAGGATCGTGAACGCCGCACCGACCGTTCCGAGGTCCAGACCGGCGATCTTGCGAGGCTGCGGCAGGCAGCGGTTGGCGACGATCAGAGCGGCACCGATGACTCCACCCATGTAGAGGCCGAGGCCTACACCGAGGGTGTCCCAGGCGTTCGAGCCGCTGAAGCCCGCGGCCGAGTAGAAGTCGAGGAACGACGCGATGAACAGCAATACCGCTGCTCCGATCACCACGCCGTCGCCCCTAGTGAGGGAGCGGATATTCACTTCAGGTCCTTCGTCTGTCGTCTCGTCGTCGGTGGAGGCGTCGCTGTCACCATGTCGCCCCCGGGCCGCGGTGTGAAGCGCGGGGGTGGCCCCTCATCGTAGGAGGACACTATCGTCCGCCCGCGCTGGGTGTCCGCCCGGTCCGGACCGATGATCGTCACCGGCGCAGGAAACTCACGATTCCCTCAGAGATCCCCTCTGCCGCCTTCTGCCGCCACGCGCCGCTGGTCAGCAATGCCGCGTCCTTGCTATCGCGCATGTTGCCGCACTCGATGAACACCTTCGGAACCGTTGACAGATTGAGACCGCCGAGATCGCTCCGGACGTCGAGACCGGTGCCGCCGCCCACGTAGTTGGCGGGAGCGCTGCCGGTGACGCGGACGAAGTTGCCCACGATGCGCTCGCCGAGAGCGCGGGAAGGGGCGGCGATCGGCCGGGTGTCGGCCGCACCGTCGTGCACCGAGGCCGGGAGGATCACATGGAAGCCGCGGTCGCCCGCGGGCGCCCCGTCCGCGTGGATGGAGATCGCCGCGTCGGCGTGCGCCGCGTTGCCGATCCTGGCCCGTTCGTCCACGCAGGGTCCCCACGGGCGGTCGCCGTCCTGGGTGAACTTCACCGTGGCGCCCTGCTGTTCGAGGAGCGTGCGCAGGCGGCGGGCCACATCCAGTGTGAACCGGGCCTCCGGGTAACCGGCGTTGGTGGACGTGCCGGTGGTGTCGCACTCCTTGCGATTTGTCCCGATATTCACTTTCCGATTGATTTCGGCGGTGTGCTGGTAATTATCGGGGTTGTGCCCGGGGTCGACGACGACGATCTTGCCCGCCAGGGGGCCGGTCCCGCCGCGGGTGGCCGCCCGCGTGGAGGCGGGTGGCGCGGCCGGTTTGTTGCCGCCCTCCGGCGGGGAGGCCGTGGCGGAGCGGGACGCCGCGGAACTCGTCGCGGGCGCCGCGCCGGCCGGGCCGCTGCCCGTGTCGGCCACCGCCTCGTAGACCAGCCAGCCCACCAGCGCGGCCGGTACCAGCGTGGCCACCGCCACCGTGAGGGGACCGCGCCGGGAGCGGCGCGGCTCTGGAGGATCGAAGTCCGGACCTGCGTACGACATGTCTGCGACCCTAACGGCGCGGCTCGTCCATCGCCCGCGTTCGCTCCAGGACGCGCAGCGACTCCGTCGCCGAGACCTCCTTGAACGCGCCGGATGCGAGCGCCCTGAGGTAGACGCGGTAAGGGGCCTGGCCGGTGAACTCGTCCTCCGGCTCGGGGAAGACGTCGTGAATGACGAGCAGCCCGCCCTCGGCCACGTGCGGCGCCCAGCCCTCGTAGTCGGCGTTCGCGTGTTCGTCGGTGTGGCCGCCGTCGATGAACACGAGGCCGAGTGGCGCATTCCACACCGTGGCCACCTGGGGCGAACGGCCGACGAGCGCGATCACGTGGTCCTCGAGGCCGGTCTTGTGCAGGGTGCGCCGGAAGGTGGGCAGGGTGTCCATCAGACCGACCTCGGGGTCGACCGTCTCCGGGTCGTGGTAGTCCCAGCCCGGTTGCTGCTCCTCGCTGCCGCGGTGGTGGTCGACCGTGAGCGCGGTGACCCCCGCGGCGCGGGCCGCGTCGGCGAGCAGGATCGTGGAGCGTCCGCAGTACGTGCCGACCTCCAGCAGCGGCAGGCCCAGCCGCCCGGCCGTGACGGCGGCCTCGTACAGCGCGAGCCCCTCACCGAGCGGCATGAACCCCTTGGCGGCCTCGAACGCGGCCAGGATCTCGGGCTTGGGTGCCGCTGGCATGGGGATCCTTTCGCTTGCACGTGCGGGCAGGCGGCGTGCGGCTGTGCAAGCCGGCGCACCACCTGTAGGCGCCCCATGCTGCCGCACCCCCCGTCGCGCGGGCGACGGGGGGTACGGGGTGCCGGGGCGGATCAGGCGGAGACCGTCCGGCCCGGCAGGGAGAGGTCCAGGTCCACCGGGCGGTCGTCGCCGGAGTGGGTGGCCGAGGAGGCCAGCGGGGCGTGGCCCGCGGCCGTGGCGGCCAGGACGTAGGAGCCCTCGGACGGTACGGCCAGCGTGTAGCCGCCGTCCTCCGCGGACAGCGTCGCGCCCGCCTGGCGGCCCCGGCGGTCGATCAGCGTGACCTTGGCGCGGGCGACCGGGGTGCCGTCGGCGTCCAGGATCCGGCCGCGGAAGGCGCGCAGTGCCTCCTGAGCCCGCTCCAGGTTGGCGTCCTCCTCGCTGCTGGCGCGCAGCTGCGGCCTGGCCGAGGAGCGGCTGCCCGGCAGGAAGAGGGCGAGCAGCAGACCGACCGCGACCGCGGCCGTCGCGATCAGGAACGAGACGTGGAAGCCGTGCATGGTGGGGATCACGACGCCGTTCACACGGTTCGCGGTGTTGGCGAGCACCATGCCGATGACGGCGCTGGAGACCGAGGTGCCGATCGAGCGCATCAAGGTGTTGAGGCCGTTGGCCGCACCCGTCTCCGAGGCCGGGACCGCGCCGATGATCAGCGCGGGCAGCGAGGAGTAGGCGAGGCCGATGCCGGCGCCGAGGACCACCGAGGTGATCACCGTCTGCCAGGCGGCGTCCATCAGGCCGAGTCCGCCGCCGTAGCCGAGCGCGATGATCATCAGGCCGAGGACCAGGGTGACCTTGGGGCCGTACCTGGCGGACAGCCGGGCGTAGACCGGCGCGGTGAACATCATGGTCAGGCCGAGCGGTGCCACGCACAGGCCCGCGACGACCATGGACTGACCGAGGCCGTAGCCGGTGGCGGCGGGCAGCTGGAGCAGCTGCGGCAGGACGAGCGAGACGACGTAGAACGAGACGCCGACCATGATCGAGGCGAGGTTGGTGAGCAGCACCTCGCGGCGGGCGGTGGTGCGCAGGTCCACGAGCGGGGCTTTCATGCGCAGTTCCATCACGCCCCACAGGACGAGGACCACGACCGACGCGGCGAACAGTCCGAGCGTGGTGCCGGAGGACCAGCCCCAGTCGCTGCCCTTGGTGACCGGCAGCAGGAGCAGCACCAGACCGGCGGACAGGCCGAGCGCGCCGGCCAGGTCGAAGGAGCCGGCGGCGCGGGCGGGGGACTCGGGCACCACGAGAAGGGTGAGGACGATGCACAGGACGCCGAGTCCGGCGGCGCCGAAGAACAGGGCGTGCCAGTTCGCGTGCTGGGCGACCAGGGCGGCGGCGGGCAGCGCCAGTCCGCCGCCGACGCCGATCGACGAGCTCATCAGGGCCATCGCCGAACCGAGCCGCTCGCGGGGCAGCATGTCGCGCATCAGGCCGATGCCGAGCGGGATCGCGCCCATCGCGAAGCCCTGGAGCGTGCGCCCGACGATCATCGGGAGTACCGCGCTGGTGAGGCCGCTGACCAAGGCGCCGACCACCATCACCGCGAGGCTGGCGAGCAGCATCCGGCGCTTGCCGTAGAGGTCGCCGAGGCGGCCCATGATCGGAGTGGCCACGGCACCCGAGAGCAGGGTGGAGGTCAGGACCCAGGTGGCGTTGCTGGGCGCGGTGCTCAGCAGTTGGGGCAGATCCTTGATGACCGGGACGAGCAGGGTCTGCATCACCGCGACAACGATTCCCGCGAAGGCGAGCACCGGCACGATCGCGCCGGACTGCCTCCGAGCGGGCTGGTCGGTCGTCGTGTGCGTCATTGCGTGAGGCCTCCAGGCCGAAAGTGATCAGGCGCGGAATGAGTGGTTCGCAAGATCCGCGCGGGATAAGTGCTGGGTAAACCTCGTATGCACGAGCAACTATTCCGATGCTTCGGCGTACTAACGAATCCTTGACCAGCCCATGGGAATCTGAACCCGGGTCAGGGCCGGACGGCCGTCACGGCCGCCCCCGGCGCCGCCCCCGGCGCCGCCCCGCGGTGCGCTACAGCCAGCCCTGCTGCCTGGCCTCCCGCATCGCCTCCATGCGGTTGCGGGTGCCCGTCTTGCCGATGGCCGAGGAGAGGTAGTTGCGGACCGTGGACTCGGACAGATGTAGCTTGCCCGCGATATCGGAGACCGTCGCCCCGTCCACGCAGGCCTTCAGCACATCGCACTCGCGCGCGGTCAGCGGGCTGGGCCCGGCGCTGAGAGCCGCCGCGGCCAGCGCCGGGTCGACGACCGTCTCGCCGGTGAGCACCTTGCGGATCGCGGCGGCCAGCTCCTCCACCGGACCGTCCTTGACCAGGAACCCCGCGGCGCCGGCCTCCATGGCCCGGCGCAGATAACCGGGCCTGCCGAAGGTGGTGAGGATCAGCACCCGGCAGTCCGGAGTCTGTTCCCGCAGCTCGGCGGCCGCGTCCAGACCGCTCATACCCGGCAGTTCGATGTCCAGCAGGGCCACGTCGGGGCGGTGGATCAGCGCGGCGTCCACGATCGCGTCACCCGTGGCGACCTGCGCGACGACCTCGATGTCCGCCTCCATGCCGAGGAGGAGGGCGAGCGCGCCGCGCATCATGCCCTGGTCCTCGGCGAGCAGAACCCTGATGCACTTCGCAGGCCGGTGACTTCTGGGCATCTCGTCCACGGAGTGAAGCGTACGGTGCCGGATACGGCCGCGACGCCCGGCGGGACGCGTGCCGAGCGGTCGAAGGGGCCACCGGGTCCGATGAGCGAGGAGTCGTCATGATTCGGCTACGCGCCTCTTCACGGCACCTCCTCTTGTCCTCCTCGGGCGCCTCCTTCTGGACCGCCGGCGCCGGCCGGGTGGTCAGTCGGCCCTGGGCCCGGTGGCCGCCGCCGAGAGCGGTGCGGCGGACGGCTCCACGGGCAGTTCGCCCTCCACCGGGAGTTCGGCGGTGACCGTGAAGCCGCCGCGCGGCGACGGGCCGGCACGCAGGGAGCCGCCCGCTGCCCCAAGGCGTTCGGTCAGGCCCTTCAGCCCGGTTCCGCCGATGCCCGCCGGGGGAGGGGTGGAGGGTGTGCCGTCGCCGTTGTCGGAGATCGTCAGCCGGACGCGACCGGCCCTGCCCTCGACGGCGATCTCGCAGCGGGACGCGCCGCTGTGCCGTACGGCGTTGGTGACCGCCTCGCGCACCACCCAGCCGAGCAGGGCCTCGGTCTGCGGGACCAGAGGAGGGCCCGACTGGCGGACGAGGGGCTCGATGCCCGCGGCGGTCAGGGCCGAGCGGGCCCGGTCCAGCTCCGTCGCCAGGCTTCCCTCGCGGTAGCCGGTCACCGCCTCGCGGATCTCGGTGAGCGCCTGGCGCCCGACCGACTCGATGTCGGTGACCTGCATCAGTGCCGCGTCCAGGTCGCGGTCGGCCAGCCTGCGGGCCGCCTCCGACTTCACGACGATCACCGAGAGGGTGTGGCCGAGCAGGTCGTGCAGATCGCGGGAGAAGCGCAGGCGTTCCTTCTCCACCGCGCGGCGGGCCAGTTCCTCACGGGCGGCGCGCAGTTCGCGCACGGCCTCGGACAGGGACAGGATCGCGGCGGTCACCATCGTCGAGAGGAAGGTGCCGTAGGCGATGTTGATCCCGCTCCAGCCGTCGCGCAGGCACGCGACGGTACCGGCCACCACGGTGATCCCCAGGCCGGACTTCCCCAGCCAGGGGCCCCGGACGATGGCGCCCGTCGCCAGGCCGAGCAGAGGGAAGAACAGCAGCCAGTTGCCGCCGTAGCCGATGGCCAGACCGCAGGTCACCGCCCCCATCAGGACCAGGGCCGCACGCGTGGACCACGCCTCGCGCCGTTCCCTGTCGAAGGCGCGGAACACGACGTAGATGTAGAGGGAGTTGAAGGTGAGCAGGCCGATGCTGCCGATCCACGGGTTCGGGGTCTTGCCCTGGAAGATGTTGGAGAAGGCCCCCAACCCCATCAGCAGCCACGGCAGCAGGGTGAACCCGGTGGGCGGCGGGCCCGGGTTCTCCACCGCCTTGCCCGCCTTGCGGGCGGCCTTCCGCTCGGCCTTGAGGCGCTCCTTGTCCTCTTTCCACGTCTCGCGCGCGAGTTGCCACGCGTCCACGCGGCAGCCGGCCTTGCGCAACCAGGACATGTCCTTCACCTCCGTTCAGACGTTCCCCGCGTTGCGGCGGTACGACAAGACAGCGTACGAACCGAACGCGAGCAGCCAGGCCGTCAGGACGACGACCGCACCGAGTGCGGGGGCGTGGCCCTCGGCCACCGATATGCCGATCTCGGCGAAGCGGTGCGTCGGGGTGTACGCGGAGACCGAGCGCAGCCAGCCGGGGAACAGGGCGATGGGGAACCACAGGCCGCCGAGCACCGCGAGGCCAAGGTTGCACATCATGTTGGCGACGCCCGTGGTCTGCGCGGTCAGCCGGTAGCCGTTGCCGAGGCCGAGCAGGGTGAAGGGCACCGAGCCGAGCCACAGCAGCAGTGCGATGGCCGCCCACTGCCATGCCGCCAGCCGGGCCCCGTTGAACAGTCCACCCGCCAGGAGCACCGCGACGATCGCGGGCAGCACCGTGACCGAACCGGTCAGCGCCCGTCCGGCGACGACCTGGCGCGGGGGCATCGGGGTCACCCTCAGCTGCCGCAGCCAGCCGATCGCCCGGTCCTCGGCGACCCCGCCGCCGGTGTTCAAGGCCGAACCGACCGCGCCGTACGCCGCCATGCCCACCATCGAGGCCGTCTTCCAGTCGTTGTCCGCGCCCCCGAGGTTGGTGAAGAGCAGATACATCATCACCGGCATCGCGATCCCGCCGATCACGAAGCCCACGTCACGCAGCGTCCGGCGCACTTCGAGCCGCAGGTAGTCCCACATCACACCGTCTCCTTCTCGCGGGCCGTCAGGGCCAGGAACGCGTCGTCCAGCGACGCGGGGGCGACCTCCAGGCCGCGTATCGCGCCCAGCTCCGCCAGGGCGATGACCGTCGCGTCGGAGTCGTCCGTGCGCAGCAGCGCCCGGTCTCCGCGAACCTCCACCGAGCGCACACCGGGCAGCAGGGTCAGCCCTTCGGTGCCGCGCCCGGCCAGGTCGATGGAGACGAGGTTGCCGCCCGCCGCCCGCCTCAGCTGTTCGCCCGTGCCGTCCGCCACGATGCGGCCGCGGTCGATGACGACGATGCGGTCGGCGTGCGCGTCGGCCTCTTCCAGGTAGTGCGTCGAGAACAGGACGGTGTGACCGCGGCCGGCGTAGTCCCGCATCGAGTTCCAGAAGGCGTGCCGCGCCTCCACGTCCAGCGCCGCGGTCGGCTCGTCCAGCACGAGCAGCGCGGGATTGCCGGCGAGCGCCACCGCGAACCGCACCCGCTGTGTCTGTCCGCCCGAGAGCCGGTCCACGCGCCGCCGGGCCAGATCGGCGATCCCAGCCAGTTCCAGGGCCTGCGCCACGGGCATCGGGGCCGGGTAGCGGCCTGCCACGAAGGAGATCAGCTCGTGGACGGTGACCCGGGGGACCGCCCGCGCCTCCTGCAGCATGGCGCCCACCCGGCCGGCCAGCACGGCCTGTTCCGGGGTGCCGCCGAAGAGCTCCACCCCGCCCTCGTCGGGCTCGTTCAGGCCGAGCAGAAGGGAGATGGTGGTGGACTTCCCGGCGCCGTTGCGGCCGAGCAGTGCCACCGTCTCGCCGCTCGCGATCGTCAGGTTCACGCCGTCGACGGCGCGCACCGCGCCGAAGGTCTTGACCGCCCCCGTGAAGGACACGGCAGGTGGTGTCCCGGTCGTCTTAGTCATGTCTGTGACATTACGGAGGCGGAGCTGACGGCAGTAGTGGTTGTTGTACGGACTCCGGCAGGACAAATGTCACGGCTGTCGGGGCACGGCAGCATTCCTGACGTACCGTCAGCAGTCTTCCCAACCCCTGGGAGCTGAGCTATACAGAAGGACGCCGTACTGGAACGCGTTCTAGAACGGGCGGGTTCCGCGGCCGCTTGACGGCCCCGGTGCGGCCGACGGTGCGGACGGCCGCGCCGGGGTCTTACCCGCCAGCGTCAGGAGCCCCATGCCCATCGATGCAGCCAAGGCCCTCGCCGCCGAACCCCGGACCGGCGAGATCACCTGGGACCGCAAGGACGTCCAGCTCTACCACCTCGGTGTCGGCGCCGGCACGAACCCCGACAGGCCGAGCCCGGCGACCGACCCCGACGAACTGCGCTACACCCTGGAGTCCCGCCTGCATGTGCTGCCGAGCTTCGCCACCGTCGCGGGCGCGGGAGCCCCGGGCGTCATCAGCGGCCTCTCCATGCCCGGCGTGGAGGTCGATCTCGCCCGCGTCCTGCACGGCGGCCAGACCCTGACCGTGCACCGGCCGATCCCGGTCGAGGGGAGGGCGAGAACCACCTCCCGGATCGCCGCCCTGTACGACAAGGGCAAGGCCGCCGTGCTCGTCCTGCGCACCGAGGCCGCCGACGCCGACGGCCCGCTGTGGACCAGCGACTCGCAGATCTTCCTGCGCGGCGAGGGCGGCTTCGGCGGCGACCGCGGGCCCTCCGCCCGCCTCGACCCGCCCACCGGGGAGCCCGACAAGGTCGCCCAGCGGCCGGTCCGCGAAGACCAGGCCCTGCTCTACCGCCTCAGCGGCGACTGGAACCCGCTGCACGCCGATCCCGAGTTCGCCGAGGTCGCCGGCTTCGAGCGGCCCATCCTGCACGGGCTGTGCACCTACGGCATCACGCTCAAGGCGGTCGCCGACACACTGCTCGGCGGTGATGTGACCCGCGTGCGCGCCTACACCACCCGATTCGCCGGGGTCGTCTTCCCCGGCGAGACCCTGCGCATCCGGATGTGGCGGCAGGAGGGCTCCGTCCGGGTGGCCGTGTCCGCCCTCGAGCGGGACGACGCCCCGGTCCTCGCCGACACGATCGTCGAACACTCCTGAGCCATCCAGCCTTAGAGGGGAGCCGCACCATGCGCGCAGCCGTACTGCACGAGATCGGCCAGGACAAGCTGGAGGTCCTCGACGACGTCGAGGCGACGGGCTTCGGCCCCGGCAAGGTCAGGATCCGGGTGCGCGCCACCGGGCTGTGCCACTCGGACCTGTCCGCGATGAGCGGCGTACTGCCGCAGCCGGCCCCGTTCGTGCCCGGCCACGAGGGCGCGGGCGAGGTCCTCGAAGTGGGTGAGGGTGTCGGCACCGTGAAGCCCGGCGACCGGGTGGTCGTCTGCTGGCTGCCGGCCTGCGGTGCCTGTCCCGCCTGCCGGCGCGGCCAGACCGAACTGTGCCTGGCCGGGTTCATGAACGCGGGCGCCCCCAACTTCAAGCGCCCCGGCGGTGACGTCTTCGGCTTCGCCGGCACCGGGACGTTCACCGAGGAGGTCGTCGTCGACGCGGGCTGCGCGGTGCCCGTCCCGGACGACGTGCCGTACGACATCGCCGCCCTCATCGGCTGCGGTGTGACCACCGGCCTCGGGGCGGCCCTCAACACCGCCGACGTGGGGGCCGGTTCGTCCGTCGCCGTCATCGGGTGCGGCGGCGTCGGCATCTCCGCGATCCAGGGCGCGCGGCTCAAGGGCGCGGCCGAGATCGTCGCCGTCGACCCGGTGCTCTCCCGCCGCGAGGCCGCCCTGAGGTTCGGCGCCACACGGGCGGTGCCGCCTGAGGAACTGCCCGATGCCAAGCAGCAGGTCACCGGCGGCGAGGGCTTCGACTACGTCTTCGAGGTCGTCGGCAGGTCGGCCACCGCCCGCACCGCCTACGAGAACACCCGGCGCGGCGGCACGCTCGTCGTGGTCGGCGCGGGCGCCATGGACGACTTCCTCCAGCTGAACATGTTCGAGCTGTTCTTCGACGAGAAACGGATCCTGCCGTCCATGTACGGCGGCGGGGACGTCCTGCGCTCCTACGAGCGGACCATCGCGCTCTGGCGTGCCGGGCGCATCGATCTGGCGGGCCTGATCACCCACCGGGTGCCGCTCGCCGGGATCAACGAGGCACTGGAGCAGATGCGGACGGGCACGGCGCTGCGCACCTGCATCGAGATCTGAGCCACTTCCCGTCCGCACGTCTTCCGAAGGGACCCTGATGTCGCTGCCACTGGAAGGTCTGTCCGCGGTCGTCACCGGCGCGGGCCGGGGCCTGGGCCGGGCCGAGGCGCTGGAGCTCGCCCGGCTCGGCGCGGCCGTCGTCGTCAACGACTACGGGCAGCCGGGCCGGGACGGCTCGGGCGAGGCCTCGGCGGCCCCCGCCGAGGCGGTCGCCGCCGAGATCCGCGCGGCGGGCGGCCGGGCTGTCGCCCACACGGGGGACGTCGCCGACTTCGCCGAGGCCCGCGATCTCGTCGAACTGGCGGTCGCCGAGTTCGGAAAGCTCGACGTACTGGTCAACAACGCGGGCATCCTGCGGGACCGCATGGTCTTCTCGATGGCCGAGGACGAATGGGACGCGGTGATCCGGGTCCACCTCAAGGGACACTTCAACACCACCCGCTTCGCCGCCGCGCACTGGAGGGCGCGCGCCAAGGCCGGGGACGGGACGGTGTACGGGCGGATCGTGAACACGTCGTCGGAGGCGTTCCTCGCCGGATCGGCCGGGCAGCCCAACTACGCGGCGGCCAAGGGCGGAATCGTCGGACTCACCACCTCGACGGCCTTCGCCCTCGCCAAGTACGGGGTGACGGCGAACGCGATCTGCCCGCGCGCCCGGACCCGGATGACCCAGGACGTCTTCGCCGGCCTCGAGCCGCCCGACGAGGGCCTCGACCCGCTCGCCCCGGAGCATGTGGCACCGCTGGTCGGCTATCTGGCCTCACCCGCCGCCGCCCTGGTCAACGGGCAACTCCTCGTCGTGCACGGCGGCGTCGTCGCGATCATCGAACGCCCGCGCGTACAGGCCAGATTCGACACCAAGCAGGACGCCTTCAGCTACGACGAGCTCGACGCCCTGCTCACCCCGCACTACGCGCAGCGTCCGAAGGGCGACACGTTCGCGGCGGTGGAGGTGCTGGCACTGAAGCACGCATGACCGGGTCCCGGGCCGCCGCCCCACCGAAACGGCGGCCCGGTCGTCCTTCTCGCCCCCAACCGGCCCTGGCCCGCCGCGTGCCACCGATGTCCGGGCCGCGCTCCGTGGCACCGTCGGACCATGACCACGTCGCATGCCGAGAGAGCCGCGCCTCCAGTCCAGGCACCGTGGGGTGCACTCGCCGCCCTCATGGTCGGCTTCTTCCTGCTCATGCTCGACACCACCATCGTGGTCGTGGCGATGCCCAAGCTCGCCGCCGATCTCCACACGGACATCAGTACGACGGTCTGGGTGACCAGTTCCTACTTGCTGGCGTACTCCGTGCCGCTGCTGCTGGCGGGCCGCCTCGGTGACCGGTTCGGCCCGAAGCGGATGTATCTGATCGGCCTGGCGGTCTTCACCGGAGCCTCCCTTCTGTGCGGTCTCGCGGCCGGCATCGGACAGCTGATCGCCTTCCGGGCCCTTCAGGGCCTGGGTGCCGCCACCATGTCCCCGCAGTCCATGGCGACCGTCAGCAGGATCTTCCCCAAGGAGGTCCGCGGCCGGGCCATGTCGTACTGGGGCCTGGTCTCCGGCGGCGCCATCCTCGTCGGGCCGGTCTGCGGCGGTCTGCTCATCGACTCACTGGGCTGGCGTTCGATCTTCCTGATCAACGTGCCGATCGGGATCGTCGGGCTCCTGGTGGCCCGGCGGTTCGTGCCGGCCCTGCCCGGCGACCCGCACCGCTTCGACTTCATCGGCGTACTGATCAGCGGCCTGTCCCTGTTCTGCCTCGTCTACGGCCTGGAGAACGGCAGCGACTACGAATGGTCGAGGATCACCGACAACCTCGAAGTCCTCGGCTACCGCACCGG
The DNA here is from genome assembly GCF_040644975.1 of Streptomyces sp. NPDC046900. NCBI lineage: Bacteria > Bacillati > Actinomycetota > Actinomycetes > Kitasatosporales > Streptomycetaceae > Streptomyces > Streptomyces sp. NPDC046900. The sequence continues at coordinate 210,129 of NZ_JBEYXD010000003.1, forward strand.
GATTCCCGTCCGCGTCTTCGACGTCCTCGCCCTCGGAGTCGTCCTCGCGGTTCTCTTCGTCGCCTGGGAGCTGGTGAACAGGAGCGAGCCGCTGGTGCCGATGGGGATCTTCCGGGTCAGGACGTTCGCCGCGGCCAACCTGGCCGTCGCGGCCGGGGGCTTCGCCATCACCGCCGCGAGTTTCCCGGGCACCCTCTACTTCCAGGCCGGCCGAGGCATGACGCCCGCCCAGGCAGCGCTGATGATGCTGCCCTCGGCGCTGGTCTCGGTACCGCTCGCGCCCTGGATCGGCAAGCTGGTCGACCGGGTCGGGCCCAAATGGCCGGCGTTCACCGGGCTCGCCCTGTTCAGCTGCGCGCTCTTCGTCCGGCACTTCCTGATGACGCCCGACATGTCCCTGGTCCTGCTGCTCGCGCACGCCGCCTGGATGGGCGCGGCGAGCTCGCTGATGATGAGCCCGCTGGCCGTCGCGGCGATGCAGGGCCTGCCGCCCACCTACATCGGCGCGGGATCGGGCGTGTTCAACGCTTCACGGCAGATCGGTGCCACGCTCGGCTCCGCGGTCATCGCGACCGTCATGACGGCCCAGTTCAAGACCCAGATCGCGGCGCACTCGGCGAGCCTCACCGCGAGCCGGCGGGAGGCGCTCAAGAACATCGACTTCCAGCGGCTGGAGTCCGCACACGACGTGCAGGACTCCGTCCGTGCCGTCGTCTCGGCCGTCATGGCCAACGCCCTGCTGTGGCCGGCGGCGGCGATGGCGATCGGGGCGGCCATGATGCTCCTCGTACGCGGTCCGGCACGCCGGGAATGAACGCTCGCCGAGGGGCGGCCGGCTCCGGACCGCCCGGCCGTTCCTGATCCTGCGCGGCGAGGGCCCCGTCCGTGAGGAACGGACGGGGCCCTCGGTGGAACCGATGCACCTTCAGAAAGCGATCGCCTGCTGATCGGACGTCACGCGGCGGTCCGCTCGGAAGGCTTGCGGTGACGCCCGTTGGGGGTCACGTCGGTCTCCCGGGCGGATACCGGACCGCGGTGCCGGCCGTGCCCGTCGGGCTCGCCGGCCCCGGTACCGGGCGGCTGGGTGGTGCTGGTGTCGTTCACGCTCATCGGAAGTCTTCACCCCGTAGATATGACCTTCGTACAGGCGGGCGATCTTAGCGGGCACCTGCGGCTGTGGTGACAGGAGACACCCCGGTTGGACACGGGTTGTTGCCGTTTCGTTGAGGAAGACCCGTCGGGCGTGGACCGTCCCGGCTCCCGTCCATATGTGCCGTCCGTCATGGGCGTCCCCCGCTCATGGAGGTCTCACGGCCGGAAGCAGCACTATGGGGGGTCAGAAGACGAAAGCGGGGGCGGTTGAGCACGATGCCGCTCGGTCCGGACGACGGGGGTCCGCTCGCCGGGGCGGCCGCGGGGAGGGGAGATCTCCGGGGGACCTCGGGCTCGGGTGTCACAGGTGTCCCGGGGGCGGTCGCGGGGACGGGTGATCCCTGAGCGGCCTCGGGCTCGGGTGCCAGAGGGGTGCCGGGGGCGGTCGCGGGGACGGCTGATCCCTGAGCGGCCTCGGGCTCGGGTGCCGGAGGGGTGCCGGGGGCGGTCGCGGGGAGGGAGCTTCCCCGGGCGCTCTGCGGTGCGTATGCCGCGGGGTTCCCGAAGGGGGCATCTCGCAGGGGCACCGGACGTGCCGACCCCTCCCGCTCGGGGCGTTCCGCGACCTGCTGCTCGCGCGTGTCCCTCGGCGCCGCCGGTGCGACCGGCCCTCTGGGCACCGCCAGGCTCGCCACCCCGCACCGGACGGCCCGCGTCGCGAACGGCAGCCGCAGCACCCCCTCCCGCGTCCACAGCCCCGCCCCCGCCAACCAGCCCGCCGGCGGCGCGAGATGCCGGACCCTGCGCTCGGCCGGGCGCCACAACCCGAGCCAGCTGCCCGCCGCACCGTCGATCCGCAGCGCCACCGCGCAGCTCTCCGGCATCAGGGCCTGGCCCGGCTGGATCGCGAACGGCGTCGTCGGACAGCCCAGTCGCAGACACTCGGGGAAGCGCACCGGCAGCGTGCTCCCCAACACGCCCCAGCCAAGCCGGTCCTCACCCGGTGACGGCGCGTCCGAGCGGATCAGCAGCAGCCCGCTGTCCGGATCCGCGAGCAGCAGCCGGTCGTTGCTCGCGTCCGTGATCTGCAGCAGCGGCGACACCTCCCCGCCCCGCGCGAGATCCACCACGACCGTCTTCGTGGGACCCGACTCGGGCGTGCTGTCCAGGGCCAGCAGCCGGCCCGTGCGGTCCAGCCACGCCCCGCCCGAGCACCGGCCGGGCACCTGCGCCAGCCGTTCGGGTCCGCCCGGTCCGCCCGCGACCAGCCAGAGCGCCGTCGACCCCTCGTCCACGGCGAGTGCGAACGCCCGGTCCCCCGTGGGCGCGGGCGGGAGCAGCCGGACCCGGGTCCCCTCCCGGGGGCACTCCAGCGCGCCGAGCGGCAGTTCGCCGGTCCCCGGCCCGGTCGGGTAGAGCAGGGAGAACGTGTGCCGCCCGTCGACGAGGCGGTGGATCAGCACCCGGCCGTCGGCCAGGGGCTGCACCTCGGTGCCGGGTTCCTCCGGCTGGGTGCCGGGCAGGGGCACGGCGTAGGGTTCGGGGCCGTCCAGGGTCCAGCGTTCCGGGTACCAGCACTCGCCGTTCAGGGCGAGACGCGCCGCGTAGGAGCCGTCCGCGGTGAGCACGCATCCGGGCCGCTCGGCCCGTTCGTTCCCGTTCGGCGCGGCGGTCGTGAAGGCACAGGCCGTCATCGTTCGGTCACCTCCGGCAACGAAGCTAGTTTTCGTACGCACGGGCGTGACATGGGCAGACGGCCGCTTCACACATAAGGGTGTTCGTCATGCGATTCCGCTGAGGAAACGGGGGCGGGTGTGCTGCACCAGGGGGCGCGCGACGGCCCCCGCGCGACCTCTGCCTGGCGGGGACCGGTTCTCTCATGGCCTCGTCTTGGCGCGGGCGGCTCGGTTCTCTCGCGACCTCCCCCTGACGCGGACCCGCTTCTCTCGCGACCTCTTCCTCGCGCCCGCCGGTCCTCTCGTGACCTTTTCCTCCCGCGGACCCGGGCCTCTCGTCACCTCCCCGGCGCGCGGCGCAGGTCCTCTCGCGACCCCTTTCTCGCACCCGCCCGGTCCCCTGGTGACCTTTTCCTCCCGCGGACCCGGGCCTCTCGTCACCTCCCCGGCGCGCGGCGCAGGTCCTCTCGCGACCCGCGTCTCGCACCCGCCCGCCCGGCCCCTCCCGGGCGGGCATCCGGGTCCGCCGCGCCCGTCCGTCCGGCCCGTCGTCCGTGACCGATGGGGCAGGGACCCGGGGCAGGTAGCCTTTTCCCCGTGCCCCGTCTGTCTGAAGTCATCGCCGCGCTGGAGACCCTGTGGCCCACCGAGCGGGCCGAGTCCTGGGACGCGGTCGGCACGGTCGTCGGTGACCCCGGCCAGGGGGTGTCCCGGGTCCTGTTCGCCGTCGACCCCGTGCAGGAGATCGTCGACGAGGCGGTGGAGCTGGGCGCCGACCTCCTGGTGACCCACCACCCGCTCTATCTGCGCGGTACGACGACGGTGGCGGCGTCCACCTTCAAGGGCCGGGTCGTGCACACCCTGATCAAGAACGACATCGCGCTGCACGTCGCCCACACCAACGCCGACCGGGCCGACCCCGGTGTCAGCGACGCCCTCGCCGGCGCGCTCGACCTGCGGGTCCTGCGCCCCCTGGTCCCGGACCCGACCGATCCGGAGGGCCGCCGGGGCCTCGGCCGGGTCTGCGAGCTGGACCACCCCGTGACCCTGCGCGAGCTGTCCGCCCGCGCCGCCGAGCGGCTGCCCGCCACCGCGCAGGGCATCCGGGTGGCCGGGGACCCCGAGGCACTGGTCCGCACGATCGCCGTCAGCGGCGGTTCCGGCGACAGCCTCTTCGACGACGTCCGCGCGGCCGGCGTCGACGCCTTCCTCACGGCGGACCTGCGCCATCACCCGGCGTCGGAGTTCATGGCCGCCGGCGCCCACAGTCCTCTCGCGCTGCTCGACGCGGCGCACTGGGCCACCGAATGGCCCTGGTGCGAGCTGGCCGCCGCCCAGCTCGACGAGATCTCCGACCGTCACGGATGGGACCTGCGCGTCCATGTCTCGAAGACGGTCACCGACCCCTGGACCGCCCACGCGGCGCCCGCCACCGCCCTTCCGAGGAGCGCTGTGCGCGCACCGTCCGATACCCCTGGAGCCCCCAACTGAACGCCGCGCCCGCCGACCAGATCCGACTCCTCGACGTCCAGTCCCTGGACGTACGCCTGCAGCAGCTCGCGCACAAGCGGAAGTCCCTGCCCGAGCACGCCGAGATCGAGTCGCTGACCAAGGACCTCACACAGCTGCGCGACCTGCTGGTGGCCGCGCAGACCGAGGAGAGCGACACCGCCCGCGAGCAGACCAAGGCGGAGCAGGACGTGGACCAGGTGCGCCAGCGTGCCACCCGCGACCAGCAGCGCCTCGACTCCGGCGCGGTCACCTCGCCGAAGGACCTGGCGAACCTCCAGCACGAGATCGCCTCCCTCGCCAAGCGGCAGGGCGACCTGGAGGACGTCGTCCTCGAGGTGATGGAGCGCCGCGAGTCCGCGCAGGAGCGGGTCGCCGAGCTGACCGAGCGTGTCGCGTCGGTGCAGTCGAAGATCGACGACGCCACGGCGCGCCGGGGCGCGGCCTTCGAGGAGATCGACGGTGAGGCCGCCTCGGTGACGAAGGAGCGCGAGGTCGTCGCGGGCTCGGTGCCCGCGGATCTGCTGAAGCTGTACGACAAGCTGCGCGAGCAGCAGGGCGGCATCGGCGCGGCCAAGCTGTACCAGCGCACCTGCCAGGGCTGCCGCCAGGAGCTGGCGATCACCGAGCTCAGCGAGATCCGCGCGGCCGCGCCCGACACGGTGGTGCGCTGCGAGAACTGCCGCCGCATCCTGGTGCGCACCTCCGAGTCCGGACTGTAAGAGGCGTACGGCGTGCGGGAGTTCATCGTCGAGGCCGACGGCGGGTCCCGGGGCAACCCGGGGCCCGCGGGCTACGGCAGCGTGGTGCGTGACGCGGCGACCGGCCGAACGCTGGCGGAACGGGCCGAGTTCATCGGCACCGCCACCAACAACGTCGCCGAGTACCGGGGACTGCTGGCCGGGCTGCGTGCGGCCCGCGAACTGGACCCGGACGCACGGGTGTCGGTCCGCATGGACTCCAAGCTGGTCGTGGAGCAGATGTCCGGCCGCTGGAAGATCAAGCACCCGGACATGAGACCGCTGGCGATGCAGGCGGCCGCCGTCTTCCCCGCCGGGCAGGTCACGTACGAGTGGATCCCGCGCGAACGCAACAAGCACGCGGACCGTCTGGCCAACGAGGCGATGGACGCGGGGAAGCGGGGCGAGCAGTGGGACGCGTCCCGGTCCACCGCGGACCTGGACGTGAACGGTGTGACGGCGCCTGATCCGGTGGGGCCGCCGGCTGATGCGAGCGCCGGCGCTGCGCGGGCGCGGGCGGCCCTGGCGGCCTCGGCCGCTTCGTCCTCCGGCGTCCGTTCACCGGACCGGCGGCAGGAGGGCGCGGCCGCGAGCGCCGGGCCCGGCCGGGCGGAGCGGGCCGACGCCGACGTCCGGGCCGCCCGTAACGTCGCCTCGGCCCCGCCCGACCTCGGCACCCCCACCACCTTCGTGCTGCTGCGCCACGGCGAGACGGCCCTCACCCCGCTCAAGCGGTTCTCCGGCAGCGGCGGCAGCGACCCGGCGCTCTCCGAGGTCGGACGCCGCCAGGCCGAACTCGTGGCCGGAGCGCTCGCCGCACGCGGGACCATCGAGGCCGTCGTCTCCTCGCCGCTCGCGCGCTGCCGTGAAACGGCCGGGATCGCCGCCGCCCGCCTGGGACTCGACGTCAGCGTGGAGGAGGAGCTGCGCGAGACGGACTTCGGGGCCTGGGAGGGTCTCACGTTCGGCGAGGTGCGCGAGCGGTACCCCGACGACATGAACGCCTGGCTGAGCGATCCGGAGGCCGAACCCAGCGGCGGCGGCGAGAGCTTCGAGGGGGTCGCCCGCCGGGTCGCCGCCGCACGGGACAAGCTGCTCGCCTCCCACGCGGGCCGCACGGTCCTGCTCGTCTCGCACGTCACGCCCATCAAGACCCTCGTCCGCCTCGCTCTCGGCGCACCTCCCGAGGCACTGTTCCGCATGGAACTGTCGGCGGCGTCGCTGACCGCGGTGGCGTACTACGGCGACGGCAACGCCAGTCTCCGCCTCCTCAACGACACGTCCCCTCTGCGCTGATCGGGCGGCGCAGCCCCGCCGCCTCCCGCGCCAGCCGCTCGACGCGGGCCCAGTCCTTCGCCGCGACCGCGTCCCCGGGCAGCATCCATGTCCCCCCCACACAACCGACGTTGGGCAGTGCCAGATACTCGGGGGCGTTCGCCGGGCCGATGCCGCCCGTGGGGCAGAAACGGGCCTGCGGGAGCGGTCCGGCGAGCGACTTGAGATACGCCGTACCGCCGGCCGCCTGCGCCGGGAAGAACTTCATCTCCCGTACGCCTCGCTCCAGCAGGGCCACGACCTCCGACGTCGTCGACACGCCCGGCAGGAACGGCACCCCGGACGCCCGCATCGCCGCCAGCAGCGTGTCCGTCCAGCCGGGGCTGACCAGGAAGCGTGCGCCCGCCGCCACGCAGTCGTCCACCTGCCCGGGGCTGATCACCGTGCCCGCCCCGACCACCGCGTCCGTGACCTCGGCCCTGATCGCACGGATCGCGTCGAGCGCGGCCGGGGTGCGCAGCGTCACCTCGATCGCGGGCAGCCCGCCCGCCACGAGCGCCCGCGCCAGGGGCACGGCATCGGCCGCCTCGTCCAGAACGACCACGGGGACGACGGGCGCGAGATCGAGGACCGGAACGGCGGACGGCGACGAGGGCAGTGGCGAGGTCATGGCCGTATCCTGCCCAGCGAAAACAGCATGCGCAAAGGTCATTGCACATGCTGCAATGCCTCCGGGTGTCAGTGGATCTCCGTCACCACCACGTCCAGGGACCACGCCTTCCCCGGTCCGGCGGGCGCCTCGGCCTCCACCACATAGCCGAGGTCTCTCAGCGCCTCCACAAGCGCCGCCGGGTGCTTGGGCGCGGCTCCGGCCGTGAGCAGGGCGCGGACGATGCGCCCCTTCGTCGCCTTGTTGAAGTGGCTGACGACCGAGCGCTTCTCCACGCCGTCCACCATCTGGGAGTGCAGTACCCGCACGGTCGCCGTCCGCCCGGCGACGACGCCTTTCGGCCGCCATGCGGGCGTGTACGCGGAGGAGCGCAGGTCGAGCACCAGTCCGTCGCCCGCCACTTCGGGCAGGACGGTGGCCATCGGCGTGCGCCAGTGGGAGGCGAGCGCCCCGAGTCCGGGCAGCTTCGCTCCCATCGAGCAGCGGTACGAGGGGATGCGGTCGGTCACACGGACCGCGCCCCACAGGCCGGAGAAGACCAGGAGCGACGCGGACGCACGCCGCTTCGCCGCCGTGTCCAGCGAGGACAGATCCAGTGCGTCGTACAGCACACCGGTGTAGATCTGCCCCGCGGGCCGCGCTCCCGCGGTCCGCAGCCCGGTGTTCTTCGCGACCTCCCCGCGCAGGCCCTCACTGAGTCCGAGCACCTCGCTCGCCTTGTCCTCGTCGCCCGCGCACAGCTCCACCAGCTCGGCCAGGACGGCCTCCCGCGCGGCGGTCAGCCCCGGCAGCGACAGCGACCCGAGGTCCAGCGGGGCACCGCGACCGGAGGACGCCTTGCCTTCGGAGGGCGGGAGCAGGACGAGCACGGATTCTCCTCAGGAGCGAGTGGTGGGGCGTTCGTCAGGTTACGGGGTCCCCCTGGGGCCGTGCCGATCGCGCCTGCGTGAGCGCCCGTACGACGCGGTCGGCGTCGTCGGCGTGGAAGCGGACGACGCGGACCGGGCGGCTGTGGCCGAAAAAGGTGAGGTGGGCGACCGGCTCGGTCAGTTCGAGCGTGATGGAGGTCTGGGAGCCGACCGGGAGGTCCAGTTCGCCCTCGCGGCGTTCGTGCACGGTGCGCAGTTCGCGGCGCACGGTCCCGATGCGCTCCAGCGGGATGCGCAGATCGACGTGGGCGGCCCGGCGGACGCGCAGACATGTGCGGTCGAGTACGTGCGGGCGCACCATGTGGGCCGCGTACAGGGCGACGACGAAGACGACGGTGTAGACGTCCAGGAACAGCACCACCCGGTGCAGCAACGGCCGGCCGCGCAGCAGCACGGACGTGGTGAAGGTCTCCACCACGCACACGAACGCGAACCCGGACAGCACCGCGCCCTGTCCCCGTGCGTATCCGAAGGCCTGTCCGCCGGCCGTCCCGTGGGTCCGGCGCGTGGCCCACAGCGCCAGGCTCGCGAGGAGCCGCATCTCGTGCCGCACCAGGACGCACACCGTTCTCATCGCCGGCCCCGCAGGTGCATCCGCAGCGCGCGGCGGACGGCTTCCGCCTGGGCCGGTGACATGTCCGCGTAGAGCGCATGCAGGAAGGCGTGGTCGTCGTCGATGCCCTCCTCGGGCACCAGACCGTCCGGCAGGCACGCTTCGACCGCCCGGGCGGCCTCCTCGACCCGCGGATCGTCCACGTCGGCGTCCACGAGCGCGTCGAGCAGCGCATAGACGTCCTGCGCCTGTTCCACGGCGGCCGGGTCCCCGAACGCCTCGCCCAGTGCGGCCGCCAGCCGCTTCCGCTCCTCGGGTCCGGCCGCGGTCTCGATCAGTGCCAGCACCTCGCGGTCCTTGGCGGCCATGGGGGAATCGAGGAAGCGCTCCATCCCGGCGAACAGGGCGGCGAGCTCGGGGGAGACGGGGTCCTCGCCCGGCCGGCCCCGCTCCAGCAGCAGGCGCAGCCGGGCCCGGCGCTCACGGATCGCCGCCTCCTGCCGCGCCAGGTCCTCGTCCAGCTCCGCGAGCACCTCGGCGAGGTCGCGCCCCTCGTCGTCCGCGAGCACGTCCCGCACCTCGGCGAGACCGAGGCCCAGCTCGGCCAGCCGCCGTATCCGGGCGAGGACCACGGCATGCCGCAGTCCGTAGTCCCGATAGCCGTTGGGGCGCCGGTCAGGTTCGGGCAGGAGCCCGAGATGATGGTAGTGGCGCACGGTCCGTGTGGTGACGCCGACGGCCGCGGCCAGTTCTCCGATCCGCATGGCACCAGTACAAACGCTGACGTCGCGGCAGGGTCAAGCGAGGACCTCGCCGCCTCCGACGTGCCCGGATGTCCCTGACGGTGGCCGTGATCGTGTGCCACGATCGAGGGAACGGTTCCCGAGCTCACGGACAGTTGATCTTCCGATGTCCCAGTCTGGCGAGCGACCGGAGGAGGGGGTGACGTGACTGCCATGGCCCATGAGCCGCTTACGCAGGCAGAGGTCCTGCTGGAGGGGTTTCTCGCTCTGGACACCCCGGAGGGTTTCAGGGCTGAGCTGATCGAGGGGGAGATCGTTGTGACCCCGCCGCCGGACGGGGATCACGAGGACTACATCGAGTCGATCGTGATGCAGATGTAGAGGCGGTCCCGGACCGACATGCAGTTCTCCGGGAACAAGGGGCTGAAGCCGAAGAACGAGGGTGGAGCCCCGAAAGACCACATCATCCCGGACGGCACATTCGCCCCCAGGGATATGCGCCTCTACCGGAGCGCCGACCCCTGGATGCCCTGCGAGGGAGTCGCCATGGTGCTGGAGGTGTCGTCGACCAAGCCCAGGACCGACCGCGAGGTCAAACGCCGCTGCTACGCCCGCGGCGGCATCCCCCTCTACTTGCTGGTCGACTCTACTTGCTGGTCGACCGCGAAGCCTCTTCGATCGCCTTGTTCAGCGAACCCGAGAAGGACGACTACCGCCAGCACCGCACGTTCCCCTTCGGCAAGTCGCTGACCCTCCCCGAGCCGTTCGCCTTCGAACTGGACACGACCGACTTCCTCTGAGCTTCTCGGCGGTATGGAAACGGGCGCTGAAGGCGTTGCACCCCCAGATGAGGGGGGTGCAGGGTGAGCGCACGTGAACAGGCCCATTGGACCAGGGCACATCTCGGCCGCTGCGGGCCGTCGCTTGACCTGCTCACCGCCCGCTTCGACCAGCACCGCTACGCCCCGCACGCCCACGACGAGTACACGATCGGCGTCTGCACCGGCGGCTCCGAGGTCATCGACTACCGCGGCGGCCACATCCGCACCGGACCGGGCACGATCGTCGTCCTCGACCCCGGTGAGATGCACACCGGTGCACCCGCCACCGCCACCGACGGCTACGCCTACCGCGCCCTGTACGCGGAGCCGTCGCTGCTCGCCGACGGCATCCTGGGCGGCCTCCCGCACTTCCGCGAACCCGTCGTCGACGACCCAGAACTCGTCGCCGCGCTGCGTGCCACCCACACCGAACTGAGCGTCTGTCCTGACCCGTTGGAGGCCGAGTCGCGCCTGCCCTGGCTGCTCACGGCGCTCGCCCGGCGCCACTCCACGGCCCGCGCGCTCGACGACGCGATCCCCGGCGCGGCCTCCATCGCCCACGTCGTACGGGACCGTCTCGCCGACGAACTCGTCACCCCGCCCTCCCTCGCCGACCTCGCCGCCGGGCTCGGCCTGTCCCGCTACCAGTTGCTCCGTGCCTTCCGCACGACCATGGGAGTGCCTCCGTACGCCTGGCTCGCCCAGCACCGGGTGAACCGGGCCAGGACCCTGCTGGAGGCCGGCCTGCGCCCTGCCGAGGTGGCCGCCCTCGTCGGCTTCGCCGACCAGGCGCATCTGACGCGCTGGTTCCGGCGGGTGCTCGGGGTGACCCCGGCGGCGTACCGCACGAGCGTGTCCGTGACGGTGTACCGCAACAGCGTTCAAGACGCGGGGTGAGCAGACGCCGACACTGCCGGTATGACTGCACGCGGCTGGTTCCTGTTCTCCCTGATGGGAGTGATCTGGGGCGTCCCCTACCTGATGATCAAGGTGGCGGTGGACGCCGTGTCCCCGTCCATGGTGGTGTTCACGCGCTGTGCGCTGGGTGCCCTGCTCCTGCTGCCCTTCGCGGTGCGCCAAGGGGGCCTGATCCGGACCGTACGGGTGCACTGGGCACCGATGCTGGCCTTCGCGTGCATCGAGATCATCGGCCCCTGGTTCACCCTCACCGACGCCGAGCGCCATCTGTCCAGCTCCACCGCCGGCCTGCTCATCGCGGGCGTTCCGATCGTCGGCGTGGTCATGGCCCGCTTCTTCGGCGCCACCGAACGGCTCGGCGCACGGCGGATCGTCGGGCTCGCGCTCGGCCTCGGGGGCGTGGCGGTCCTCACGATCCCGCATCTGACCGGCGGCGACGCGCGCTCCCTGGCCGAAGTGCTGGTGACCGTGCTCGGCTACGCCACGGCGCCGCTGATAGCCGCCCGGTACATGAAGGACGTGCCCTCGCTCCACCTCACGGCGCCCTGCCTGACCCTCGCGGCACTGGTGTACGCCCCGGCCGCCGCGGCCACCTGGCCGAGCACCGTGCCGTCCGCGCAAGTGCTGGCCGCGCTCGCCGGACTGGGCGTCATCTGCACCGCCGTCGCCTTCGTGGCCTTCCTGGAGCTGATCAAGGAGGTGGGCCCGACCCGCTCGACGGTCATCACGTACGTCAATCCGGCGGTCGCGGTCGGGGCGGGCGCGATCTTCCTGGACGAGCGGCTGACGGCGGGCATCGTCGTCGCCTTCGCGTTGATCCTCGCCGGCTCGGTGCTGGCGACGGCCGCGGCACCCAAGCGCTCGGCACGCCCGGTACCATGGTCGATACGGCAGACGAGCCGGGCGGACGGCCGCGTGGAGTCCCCCTAGGGGGTTCCCCGAGGAACGTCCGGGCTCCACAGGGCAAGGTGGTGGCTAACGGCCACCCGGGGTGACCCGCGGGACAGTGCCACAGAAAGCAAACCGCCGGGACCGTATGCGTACGGCCCCGGTAAGGGTGAAACGGTGGTGTAAGAGACCACCAGTGCCCAGGGTGACCTGGGCAGCTCGGTAAACCCCACCCGGAGCAAGGTCAAAAGGGGGCACCCCTCCGAAAGAAGGGGCGTTCCTGCGCGGACGTTCGAGGGCTGCCCGCCCGAGTCCGCGGGTAGACCGCACGAGGCCGGCGGCAACGCCGGTCCTAGATGGATGGCCGTCACCCTGAGGGCCGCGAGGACCTCGGGGGACAGAACCCGGCGTACAGCCCGACTCGTCTGCCGTCTGGGCTTTGACCCGGGCTTATGGTCTGGTCGGGGCCCTTTACCGTGTCCGGGCAGTGCCCGCTTCGGCCTGCGAGTTCCCGGGGCGTTCCCGCGCGAGTGTGCACACGTTGTGCACTCGCGTACCTCTCCGGGGAGGCGTCCAGCGGTGTGCGCTGCAGCCGAAGGCCGTCGGCCTGAGCGTCGAGCGTGAGAACACGCTGTGCGTGGTGAGTGAGCTCGTGGGCGGGGTGGTGAGGCTGACGTTCCGGCCTCGGACGTCCCAGGGACGGCCCGGCCGTGGACGTGGCCGGGCGTCTGCTCAACCGTGTGAGGGTGCGGAGTCCAGGTCGGCCCAGATGACTTTGCCGCCCGATTCCGGGCGGGTGCCCCATCTGCGGGACAGCTGGGTGACCAGGAAGAGTCCGCGGCCGTTTTCGTCGATGGCGCGTGCGTGACTCAGACGCGGGAAGCTGGCGTCGGTGTCGAACACTTCGCAGGTCAGGACTTGATGCTGGATCAGACGCAGTCCGATCGGGCCGGTGCTGTGGCGGACGGCGTTGGTGACCAGTTCACTGACGATCAGTTGCGTCGGGTCCTGGAGACCTTCCAGGCCCCATTCGGTCAGCTGACGGGCCGCCATGTGCCGGGCGCTGCGGACAGCGGTTTGGTCGTTCGGAAGCGTCCAGGAGGCGACCTGGGCGGGATTGAGGGAGCGGGTCCGCACCAGGAGCAGGGTGACGTCGTCGGACGGTGCCTGACGCGGGCGGGTCTGCGTCGCTCGGGCGCACAGGTCTTCCAGGCAGCGATCCGGTTGGGCCAGGGCGGTGGCCAGGCGGCGCATTCCCACGTCGATGTCGTGGTCGCGGGTTTCGATCAGGCCGTCGGTGTAGAGGGCGAGGAGACTTCCCTCGGTCAGTGCCAGCTCCACGGCCTCGAAGGGAACCCCCAGCCCGATGCCGAGTGGGCTTCCGGTGGGCAGGTCGGGGAAGGTGACCTGGCCCTGCGGGTCGATGATCACGGGCGGGGGGTGCCCGGCCCGTGCCATGGTGCACTTTCGGGTGACCGGGTCGTAGACGGCGTACAGGCAGGTGGCGCCTACAACCGTGGGGGTCTGGTCCGCGGCGTTGGCGTCTTCCTCGGCCAGTCGCTGGAACGTGCCGTCGAGACGGGCCAGCAGTTCGTCGGGGGGCATCTCCAGGTCGGCGAGCGTGCGTACGGCGGTGCGGAGCCTGCCCATGGTCGCGGCGGCGTTGATGCCGTGTCCGACGACATCGCCGACGACGAGGGCCACCCGGGCGCCGGACAGCGGGATCACATCGAACCAGTCACCTCCGACGCCGGCTTCCGTGTCGGCCGGCAGGTAGCGCCAGGCCGCCTCGACCGCCGCGCCGCCCATCAAACGGTGGGGGAGCAGGTTGCGTTGGAGTGCGAGGGCCGCGGTGCGTTCGCGCGTGTATCGGCGGGCGTTGTCCAAGGCCAGCGCGGCCCGGGTGACGAGCTCCTCGGCGAGGAGCAGGTCATCCTCGTGAAAGGGGACGGGGTCCTCGGTGCGGAGGAACAGCGCGATACCCAGGACGGCGCGTCGCGCAATGATGGGCACGATCATCAGGGAATGCGTCCCGTTCTCACGGATCTTTTGCGCCCGCGCCGGGTCGTGGTCGATCCATGCCCCAGGAGAGGTGTCCAGCACCGGTTCCAGGTAGGACCTCCCTGTGCGCAGAACGCCGGCGTGCGGCAAGGTTGCGGGGACGAAAACCGTCTCCCCTCGCGCAAAGGACGACTCCGGGACTCCTGGGTGGATCGAGGCCTGACCGGCACGGAGGAATACGGGAGGGCGATCGCTCATGTCGATGGGGGTCGGGGGCTCTTCGCCGAACGGGATGGACTCCGCCAGTTCGACGTAGGCGAAGTCGGCCAGCACGGGCACGGCAAGGTCGGCCAGTTCCTGCCCGGTCTGCATGACGTCCAGGGTGCTGCCGATACGCGTGCGGGCCTGGCTGAGGATGGCAAAGCGCTCGCGCGTCCGCTGATTGCCGGTGACATCCACGCTGATGGCGCACACCGCCACTGTCTTGCCGTCCGCGTCCTGGAGGCAGGAGTACGAGACCGAGAACACATGCTCCCGGCGCGGATCTTCCGTCGGCCACGCCCGGTGCTCGTGGACCGCGGTGGTGCCGTTCCGCAGCGCCTGCTGCATCGCCGCTTCGAGGGCTTCGGCCTCGAAGCCGGGCAGGCACTCGGTGAGTCGCCGGCCGAGCCGCCGGTCGAGGGAGATGCCGTCGTGGCTCTCCATCGTGTCGTTCGCCCAGACGCAACGCAGCTGCGGGTCACGAACGACGATGCCGATCGGCGCGTGGGTGCGGAGCGACTCCCGCACCGTTCCGTTTATCGCTTCCTGGGAGAGAGTGCCGACGTCGGTGACGGACACAAGCCACCGGAATGTTCCGTCCTGCCCCTTCAACGTCGAGATCCGATGGGCGATGTCGAGCATGCGGCCGTCGCGGTGGCGCACCGTGATCATGCCCGACCAGTCATTTTGGGCACGCCACTGCTCGATGAACGCCGATATCGTCGGCGTTTCCTCGGAAGACGGCAGCACGAGTGTGGCGGACCGGCCCACCACGTCCCCGGCGGAGTACCCGAGAATCCGCTCGGCGGCCTGCGTCAATGCGACCACCGTCCCACTCTCGTCGAGCATCGCGACCGCCGACTCGGATATCTCGCGCGTGTTCAATCGTTTGCCAAGGGTCATCCTGTCCGTGTTGGTCATCGAGCTGTCCTCCTCACGCAGGTGGCTGTCGTTCTCACGCAGGTCGGCTGCGGCGGCCGGGACCATGGCGGGGTGGACGGCTGGAGCCGCATGTGTCCCGGCAGGATGTGGACGACCTCGGCCGGGTCCTGGCCTCGCAGTGCCGTGATCCGCAGGCTGATGTCGATCAGGTGACCGCCGCGGTGGCGTACAGACGTCGCGCCCGGCCGGCCGTTCTCGGCGAGGCAGCGCTCGACGAACCCTGAGGTGGTGGCTGCTGCCTCGAAGGACGGCACCACCAGGGCGGCAGAACGGCCCATGATGTCCCCGGCACCATGACCGACGAGCCGCTGGGCAGCCTGCGTCCATCCGACAACCGTGCCCAGTTCGTCGAGCAGCGCGAATGCTGTGCCGGACATGCCGAGGCCGTTGACCTCGCTACCGAGAGTCACCTTTGTGATGTTTTCTGTCAACATTGGGATGTTGTCCTTGCGCAGCCGGGGGAAGAGAGGCCCCATTTCAACCCTTTCGGTCGAATGTCAAACCAGCCCTCCACTTTGTGACAGCTCCGCAAATCAAACCGAAAGTCACTGAACGATTGGGCTCGGTATCGGGCCGTGAGTGGAGACGCCATTAGGCACGGCTGGGACACAGCACCCCTGGGTGCTGGATTCGCGTGGGTGCCAGCGTTCGACGGCGTTGACTGGAACAAGATCCACCAGTACGAGCGCACGTGGTCCAGGTGAAGGTGACCTGAGTCAACCGCTGGAGGGGAGCGGGACACCTGCCCATCTCGGCGAGCGCCCCACTGTGCCCACTAATAGCATGGTGATCACGAGTTGGAGGCCACTCATGCGCACGCGTGAAAAAGCAGACTCCCTTGAGCAGGCAACACGGGATTTCATGGCGGCGCGTCCCCGACTGTTCGGCATCGCCTACCGCGTGCTTGGCAGTGCCGCGGAAGCCGAGGACATCGTCCAGGAGGCATGGCTGCGGTGGCAGACCATCGACCATGCCGACATCCAGAAGCCGGCGGCGTTCCTGACCACGATCACCACCCGCCTGTCAATCAACCATGCCAAGTCCGCCAGGATGCAGCGCGAGTCCTACATCGGGCCTTGGCTTCCGGAGCCGATCGATACGAGCGCGGATCCGCAGTTGGGGGCGGAACGGGCAGAGGTACTCGACATGGCGGTTCTTTTCCTTCTGGAGAAGTTGAACCCCGTGGAACGTGCTGCTTACGTGCTGAGGGAAGCCTTTATCTACCCGTACAAACAGATCGCGGATATCTTGGAGACGAGCGAAGCCAATACGCGCCAGTTGGTAAGCCGTGCCCGGAAGCACCTGACAGCGGAACGCAAAGAGCCGGTCAGCTCTACCGCTCACCGCCGTCTGCTGAGGGCGTTCGTCGAAGCGGCGCAAACCGGCAATCTGGCGGCCCTGGAGAAGCTTCTCGCCGCCGACGTGGTCAGCTACGCCGACGGTGCAGGGAAGCGCGGGGCATCCAAGATTCCGATCGTCGGCCGCCCACATGTCTCCAAGACCCTTGTCGCATACTCCCCGCGCTTCTGGCCCGAGACAGATATCCGCTGGGTAGAGGCAAACGGCAGGCCAGCTGCCCTCGTGATGCGCCACGGTGACGCGGTGGCTCTTGTGACCGCTGATGTGTCGGAACGCGGCATCGAACGCATCATGTGGGTCGTGAGCCCTGCCAAGCTGGCTTCCTACGTGGCATCTCTGGACAGTTGAGCCAGTCGGGAACTTGGACCTGGGTGGGCCAAAGCGGCGCGCATAGCGTTCTGAGGCTTGAAGACCACTGCCTTGTAAGTTCGATCCCTCCTCGATACTGCCGGGGAGCCTCCCGGCCACATTGGCCATGCCAGACCGCCTAGGAGTGTTGGCGTCCGGCGCCCTTGATGTCACTCGTGGATGTCAGGACGGTGCAGCCGTTTGCGCTCGCTGGCACGATGGTCTCGTGGTCGACCTGGCGCGCAACGCAGCAGAGATCATGGCGCACTACCGGGCACTCGATGAGGGCGCCACCGTATGGCACCACTTTCGCCATGCTGATGAGGAAGGCGGCCTCTGGTACGTCGAGGCCGTGCCGGACCGCGGCGAGTTGATTGTCATCAAGCAAGCCGAGCTGACTTCGGCCGGCCATGCTGATCGGCCGATTCGGCGGCTCGACGGACGAGTTGCGCTTGCGCGACCAGCACGGGGTGCGCCTGGCCGTCGACTCCGGCGACAAGGCGGTCATCGGAGCCGTCCGCGAGGCAGTCGAGACAGCCGATGCCCGACCGGGCGGTGCTTCGCTCAAAGCGAGCAGGCATGCTCGAGCCCGCCTGGGCCGGGAACCCTGGTCATCCGCGCCCGAGGTCGGGCATGCGTTCGCCGGGTTCTTGGCCATGGGCGCGGCAACACTCGCGTCCGGGCTGGGCAGTTACCAGCTCGCCTGCCTGCTGGCGGGCGTCGGCGCCTGGTGAGCCGAATCGATGACGCGGTCAAGCGCCGCTGCGTCCCTGGAGCACCAGTTTGGAAGACGCCGTATGCGGATGGCGGCTGACCTGGCAAGTCCCTGACCTGGGTCGGAGCGCGATCGGCACCGTTGTTCCTCGTGAGTTCCCGTTGCGCCCCGCCGGACCGCGCACGCAACGGGCACGCAGGGCACAGCCGATCCTCTGCTTTTCAGGCGAGTTGATCGTTCGGCCAGATCATGATCCGGCCCGACAACGACCGACATCGACGCCCCGTGACATACCGCTGCGTACGCTGACGTCCGTTGTCGTTGCCGTCAGACTGCCGTCAGGGGGGTCGGCCAGGGGTGGTGTGGGGCACAGCTACCTTCTGACCGTAGCTCTATGTGGATCGGTCGGAGACGGTCATACCGGTTGCGCTATGGCCCTGAAGGGCGCTGCTGGTCGTGGTCGGTTGCTGTGCTTCCCTGCTGTACAGCACGGTCTTCAATTCGAGCGTTCATCGCCCGCGTCCCGCAAGCGGCCTCCGGTGCGGCCAGGACCGACAGGATCCGCTGGTAATGCGGCGCGAGCGCCTCCGCACCGAAGCCCTCGACGCGATGGGGCACGTCGACCCCGTCACCGCAGCGGCCCGAACCTGTCCTGTCGTCTCGGTGACCGGCTCGGCTCATACGGTCTACTCAGTGCCGCGGCCAGCGGCTCAGAGCTTGTTGAACTGGTGCTGCCGGAGACCGTACTGCTGCGCTATGGGGTTCCACAGGGCGGCAGCCTTCTTCTTGGCGAGGGTCGCCTGCCCGCTGGCCGCGTTGCCCTGGTCGGTCTGCTCGGTTTTCGTCGCGTGGCCGTTATGGCAGCCCTTGGCGCCGGCCGCCTGGTCGGCCCAGGCGGCGTAGTGGTTGTCGGCGGCGGCGGACGCCTTCCAGGCCGTGGTGAGCTGGGCCACCAGGTCGCCGTGGTTGGGTAGTTTGTCGAAGGTGAGCTGGGAGAGCTTGGTGACCAGGTCGTCGCGCCGACTTGCGGCGGTGCGCAGGTCGGTCGCCGAACCAGCCAGGTTGCTGCACTGTTTGATGGAGGCGACCGCGTCGATCACCGCCGTGCGGCTGCTGTTGCTCGACTGCAGCAGCGCGTCGAGCGACTTCGCCTGGGCCTGCGCGGTGTCCGTCCCGGACTGGCCGCTGCCCGAGGCGGCGGAGGTGTTGGCGGCCGGCTGCTGGTCGTTGCCGTTGTTGCCGCCGACGTCCAGCGCGGTGCCCACGACTATGCCGATCAGAGCGAGACCGGCCACGATGCCGATGAGCGCACCCAGCGACAGACGCCGACCTGCGGCGCGAGCCGGATCAGGGTACCCGGAGTCGAAGCCGGCGCCGCCCGGGCGGCCGCCGTCGTCGCTGTAGCCAGACTGTTGCGGGGGCTGCTGGGCAAACGCGGGACGCGACTGCTGCAGCGCCGGCAGGGCGGTGGTCGGTGCGCTGTCCGTGTATCCGCCGTACCCGTATCCGACGACGCCGAGCGCGGCCGTCGCGGCGACCGGCTGTCCGTCAAGGTGCGCCTCGATGTCCGCGCGCATCTCGTCGGCGGACTGGTAGCGGTAGCCAGGGTCCTTGGCCAGCGCCTTCAGGACGATCGCGTCCACCTCGGGTGGGATCTCAGGGCGGAAGACGCTCGGCGGTTGCGGGGCCTCGCGTACGTGCTGGTAGGCGACGGCGACCGGGGAGTCGCCGATGAAGGGCGGCCGAACGGTGAGCAGTTCGTAGAGCAGGCAGCCGGTGGAGTACAGGTCGGAGCGGGCATCAACGGTCTCGCCCATCGCCTGTTCCGGCGAGAGGTACTGCGCCGTGCCGATCACTGCGGCCGTCTGCGTCATCGTCATGCCGGAGCCCATCGCGCGCGCGATGCCGAAGTCCATCACCTTCACCTGGCCGGTGCGGGTGAGCATCACGTTGGCGGGCTTGATGTCCCGGTGGACGATGCCGTTGCGGTGCGAGTACTCCAGCGCCTGGAGGACGCCGACGGTCATCTCCATGGCGCGCTCGGGCAGCAGCTCGCGACCGCTGTGCAGCAGCTCGCGCAGGGTCGAGCCGTCCACGTATTCCATGACGATGTACGGGATCAAGACGCCGTCGACGAAGTCCTCGCCGGTGTCGTGGACCGCGCAGATCGCGGGATGATTGAGCGAGGCGGCTGACTGGGCCTCCCTGCGGAACCGGGCCTGGGACGACGGATCGTGGGCGAGGTCCACCCGCAACGTCTTCACCGCGACGGTGCGGCCCAGGCGGATGTCATGGGCGAGATGGACCTCGGCCATACCGCCACGGCCGAGTATCGTGCCCACCTCGTACCGGCCGCCTTGGCGACGCGGCTCTTCCATAGTGAGTCCCCCTGCCTCTCCCCTTGTCGGAGCCTCCCGGAGCCCGAACCTCGACCACTGGGTTCGGGGAGGCGATGAAGCCCTCGCTAACCGCTTCGACGTGCGGTGACCACAACGGCGACTGCGCGATCTTAGCCCGGGATCCACCGTTCGGCGTGGTCCGACGTCGCTTTAGCCGCAGCTTGGGTTGCAGGCCGCGAAGTGCCTCGTAGAGGTCGCCGTTGGCGCTCCAGGAGGTGACGCTATGACGGGCCGTCTCAAAGGGCTGGTGGTCGCCACGTAGGTGGAGTCACCAGTCTGCGGCACCCGCTACGAGACGCCCACCGCCGAAGCAAGTACCTCTCGCACATGGCCGGGCGGACGACACCACCCTCCGCCGAAGTGGTGCGTCACCGGAAGAAACGAGGGTGGCGCCCTCGCCCCGAAGAGTACGACGGTCTCGTGACCGTCGGCGAAAGCCCGGCCTGCCGCGGTGCAGTGGCGGCTCCTGTTGCGCGCCGTCGTGACGGTTTGCAACGCCCTTTCCGCGACAGCGAACTCGGTGCCGTCCAAGGCCCCCGGGACCACCGTCCCGGGGCCTCGGTCCGGCTCACAGCGAGCGTCGCGTCACCCGTTCCAGGTGGGCCGTGAAGACCTCGCGGGCGTCCGGGGTCAGGGTGCGCAGGGCCACCAGGGCCGTGATCACCACGTCGCAGAGTTCCGCCTGGACGTCGTCCCAGTCGTGTGTGGTGCCCTTGCGCGGGTTCTGGCCCGTCGCCCCGATGACCGCCTGGGCGACCTCGCCGACCTCCTCCGACAGTTTCAGAATGCGCAGCAGCAGTCCCTCCGCGCCGTCGTGCGTCCGGTTCGCGTCCAGCCATGCGTGCAGCCGGTCGATCGACTTCCACAGGTCCGCGGAGGCGTGGTGCTCGCTCATGCACGCAGCCTGCCACGCGGCGGCTATTCCTCGAACAGCGCCTCCTGCTCGCCCTGCGCCTGCCGCAGCCGCTTGCTCCGCGCACACACCACCATCGCCGTGACCGCCGCCGTCACCACGAACGCCGCCGGGACCATCCAGTCGCGGTTGACGGCGTTGCCGAGCAGTTCGTCCAAAGAGAACCGGCCGGGGCCCGCGACCGCCAGGCTGGCCGCCGTCAGTCCGACGGACAGGGGGTACTCGTAGCCGCCGCTCTGGTTGAAGAACCCGTTCGGTGCGTGCACGGCCATCGCACCCGCCATTCCGCCTGCTGCCGCGGCACCCGCCGCCGGGGACGCGAGGCCGAGCGCCATCAGCGTGCCGCCGCCCGCCTCCGCGAGCCCCGAGGCCACCGCGTACACCTTGCCCGGCCGGTATCCCACGGACTCCATGAACTGGCCGGTGCCCTCGATCCCGCCACCGCCGAACCAGCCGAGCAGCTTCTGTGAGCCGTGTGCCGCGAGCATCCCGCCGATGCCCAGCCTGAGCAGGAGAAGTCCCACATCGCGTCGGTCGGAACAGGCCACGATCACTCCCGGGGCAGGCAACAGGAAAGGGTTTCCTCCGCAGCCCCACCGTCGCACCGCCGCCACCGCCCGGCCTGTCCACGGTGCCGTTCGGGTGGTAGGCCCGGGCGGCGAGGACGGGGCTCCGGTGGCGGGCGTCCGGCACCGGTGTGACCCTGGCAGCCATGACGATTCAGACAGCCAGACTCACCGACCCCGCGGTCCGGGCCTTCGTCTCGGCCGTCAACTCCCATGACCGCGACGGGTTCATGGCACTGCTCTCACCGGACGCCACCATGGCCGACGACGGCTCGGACCGGGTCCTCGCCGACTGGATCGACCGGGAGATCTTCTCCACCCACGGTCATATGGACGTCGACAGCGAGTCCAACGGCGGTCGCTCCCTCCTCGCCCGCTACAGCAACGACACCTGGGGCGAGATGCGCACCCGGTGGACCTTCGACGTGGACGACGACGGCAGGATCTCCCGCTTCGAGACCGGGCAGGCCTGATCGCGGCCGCAGGGCTCTTGCCTTGAAGTGCGCTCCAACTCCTAGCCTCACCGGGCATGGAGACCATCGAGCACACCAGGACGCTGGGCCGCAGCGGTATCGAGGTCAGCGCACTCGGGTTCGGGTGCTGGGCCATCGGCGGTGAGTGGAGCACTCCGGACGGGCAGCCCCTCGGCTGGGGCAAGGTCGACGACGAGGAATCCGTACGGGCGGTACGGCGGGCTCTCGACCTCGGCGTCACCTTCTTCGACACGGCCGACGCCTACGGCACCGGCCACAGCGAGCGCGTCCTCGCGCGTGCCCTCGGCAAGCGGCGCGACGACGTGGTCCTCGCCACCAAGTGGGGCAACGTCATCGACGAGGAGCGCCGGCTGCTCATCGGCAGCGACGACTCCCCGGCATACGCCCGGCGCGCGCTGACCGCCTCCCTGCGCCGGCTCGGCACGGACCACGTCGACCTCTACCAACTGCACCTGTCCGACGCCGACCCGGCACGGGCGGCCGAACTCCGAGACAGCTGCGAGGAGTTCGTCCGCGAGGGGCTTGTGCGTGCGTACGCCTGGAGCACCGACGACCCCGCGCGGGCCGCGGTCTTCGCCGAGGGTCCGCACTGCGCTGCCGTGCAGCATCGTCTCAACATCCTTCAGGACGCACCCGAACTCCTGGCGCTGTGCGAGGAGTCCGGCCTCGCGAGCATCAACCGCAGCCCTCTCGCCATGGGACTGCTCACCGGCAAGCACACCCCCGGACGCTCCCTCGCCCCCGGCGACATCCGCAACGCGCCGCCAGCCTGGCTGCCGGGCTTCTCCGAGGGCAAGGGCGCGGACGCCGAGTGGCTGCGCCGGGTGGAGGCCCTGCGGGACGTCCTCACCAGCGACGGCCGTACGCTCGCCCAGGGCGCCCTCGCCTGGATCTGGGCCCGCAGCCCGCGCACCGTCCCCATCCCGGGCTTCCGTTCGGTCGCCCAGGCCGAGGAGAACGCGGGCGCGATCGCGAAAGGGCCGCTCACCGCCGGGCAACTGGCCGAGGTCGACCGGGTACTCGGGCGGTGAGCGGCCCTCGGGAGACCGCCGGGGATGCGGTTCAGTAGGCCAGGCCGTGGCCCGGGTGGTCGTACGGCTGCCCGTACTGCTGTCCGTACTGCGGCGCGCCCTGCTGTGCGTACTGCGGGGCGCTCCGCGCGGCACCCTGCTCGGTCAGCGTGAGCCGGCCGGCGTCGATGGTGGCCAGGCGCGGGGCGCGGCGGGCGATCGAGGAGTCGTGGGTGACCATGACGAAGGTCAGCCCGTACTCGTGCCACAGCCCCTCGAGCAGCGCCATGATGTCGTCGCGGGTCCCCTCGTCGAGGTTGCCGGTGGGCTCGTCGGCGAGCAGCACCTTGGGCCGCTTGACCAGGGCGCGGGCGATGGCGACACGCTGCTGCTGGCCGCCGGACATCTCCGAGGGGACATGGCCGAGGCGTTCGCCGAGGCCGACCGAGCGCAGCGCCTCGGCCGCCCGCTCCCGTCTGGCGGCGGGTTTCACGCCGAGCGGGACGAGCGCGGTCTCGACGTTCTCCTGAGCGGTCAGGGTCGGGATGAGGTTGAACGCCTGGAAGATGATGCCGATCTTCTCGGCGCGCAGCCGGGTGAGCCTGGCCTCGCTGATCGTGGCGAGGTCCACTCCGTCCAGCTCGACACCGCCCGTGGTGGGGCGGTCCAGGCCGCCGATCATCTGCAGCAGGGTCGACTTGCCGCCGCCGGTGGGGCCCTGGATGACGAGTTGGTCGCCGTCCTCGATGGTGAGGTCGACGCCGCACAGCGCCTCCACCGTCTCCTTGCCCCGCGTGTAGCGCTTGGTGACGCCGGTGAGCTTGTACATGGGTTCTCCGTGACAGATGGGGGTGGGGCGCCGTGACCCGGGGGGAACGGACACGGCGCCCCGGTTCGGGGAGGGTTACTGGACGCTGCGCAGGGCGTCCGCCGGGCGCATCCGGGAGGCGCGCCAGCCGCCCATGGCGCCGGCGATCAGCCCACCGGTGACGGCCAGGGCGACCGCGAGCACGATGGTCGTCACCGAGACCGGCGCGGACAGCGCGATCTCGAGGGTGTTGGTGGCCGCCTGACGGCCGGGGCCGCCCGGACCACCGCCGGGGCCGCCCGTGCCGCCGCCGGAGGAGCCGAGCTGGGCGGTCAGCTTCGGACCGATCGCGGTCACCGTGTACGCGGCCGCGAGACCCAGGGCGATGCCGAGGGCGCCGCCGAGCAGACCGTTCACGACGGACTCGCCGACGACCTGGCGGGTGACGTTGCGGCTCGGCCAGCCGAGTGCCTTCAGGGTGCCGAACTCGCGGACCCGGCGGGAGACCGCGGACGAGGTCAGCAGCGCGGCCACCAGGAAGGCGGCGGCCAGAACCGCGATCGACAGCCATTTGCCGACGCTGGTCGCCAGGTCGGAGGCGGTGGACAGCGAGCCGGAGACGGTCGAGGCGAGGTCGGAGGAGGTGGTGACCGTCGTGCCGGAGATGTTCTTCTGGATGGTCTTCTTGACGGCCGCGATCTGCTGGGAGTCGGTCGCCTTGACGTAGATCGTGGTGACCTTGTTCTTGGCGTCGGCGAGCGTCTGCGCCTGCTTCAGCGGCAGATAGACGTCGGTGGTGGACTGGCTGCTGTCGGGTGTCGCGATGCCGATCACCGTGTACGTGGTGCCGGAGATCTTGAAGGTCGAGCCGACCTTGTAGCTCTTCTCCTTGGCGTAGGACGTGCCGACCACGGCGACCTTCGCGTCGGTCTGCGAGACCGTGAACGTCCTGCCCGAGGTGATCTTCATCGCGGCGAGCGGTCCGAGACCCTGGTCGGTCACGTCGACGCCGGCCACGGAGTAGTTGTTCACGTCGAAGGAGGCGCCGCCGCCCTGGACCTGGGGCTGCCCGCCGGTGCCGCCGCCGGGACCGCCCTGCGCACCGCCGGACGTGGACGACTTCGCCTTGCCCTGGGTGAAGGAGCCGTCGACCTTGACGACGTTCAGGCTCAGCGCGCCGACCGCGTTCGCAACGCCCTGCTGTGCGGCGACCTTCTCCACGAGTGAGGAGCTCAGGGCCTGACCGCCCTGCGTCATCACCCGGTCGGAACTCTGCTTGGTGCCGCTGTCCGACTTGGCGTCGAACCGGAAATTGGGTTTCTGCCCACTGCTCGCGGAGGGTGCCGACTGGGCCTTGGTGACCGTCATGTCGGTGCCCAGTCCGTACAGCGAGGTGAGGACCTTGTCCTGAGCCTGCTGCATACCGGCCGACACCGAGTTGACGGTGATGACCAGAGCGATACCGAGCGCCAGACCCATCGCGATGACCAGAGCGGCCTTCTTGCGGCGGCCCAGTTCGCGCCTGAGATAGATGCCAAACATCCCATTCCTCGAAAGGTTCTCGGCGCCCGCCGTGGGCGCGGCCACACGCTAGGGAGAAACCTTTGCGTGGCCCTGAGCAAGGGATGTGCGAGGGCTGAGAATGTGCGGTCCGGGATCAGTTTTCCATCAGACAGTCCATTCCTTGGCTGCACAGGGTGTATTGCCAGGAAACCCCTGTTGAGTGACCCCGCGGTGAAGAGAGGCGGGCCCGCCCGGTGTGCTTCTCCCGGTGGGACGGTGGAGGGGCGCACAAGGGCGGGTCCGCGTAATGCGCGCGCCACCCGCCGATATCCTCGCTACCGTGCTGACCCCCTGATGACCGGGCCTTTGCCCCCCTTTTGTCACCCCGCAGTGTGCCGCGTCGGACTCTCTTTGTACGGTCCCCGAATGCGTGATTCCTCTTCGCCCGCCCCACGTGCCGCACGGATGTCCCGTCGTGCCGTTCTCGGGCTCGCCGCCGCGGCGCCGCTGACCCTTGCCGGACCCGCGTCCGCGTCGTCCGTCCTCCCGGACCGGATCGAGGAGGCGAGCGCCTCGTCGGTCATCGGCGGTGGACGCCTGGCCCGCTCCGGTGTTCAGTTGCTCGGGGCGGCAGGCCTGCCGAAGAAGCTCACCGCACGCTCCTGGCTCGTCGCTGATCACCACAGTGGCGCGGTGCTCGCCGCGTACAACGCGCACCAGCGGCTCGCGCCGGCCTCCACGCTGAAGATGCTGTTCGCGGACACCGTGCTGCCGAAGTTCGAGCGCGACCGCAGGTACAAGGTGACCGACGCCGATCTCGCGGACGTCCCGGCCGGCTCCAGCATGGTCGGCGTCAAGCCCGGAATCACCTATACTGTCGAGCAGTTGTGGCTCGGGGTCTTCCTCCGCTCCGGCAACGACGCGGTCCATGTGCTCAGCCATATGAACGGCGGGGTCGCGAAGACCGTCGCCGAGATGCAGGCCAAGGCGCGCGATCTGCAGGCCCTCGACACCCATGTGATCAGTCCCGACGGGTTCGACCACAAGGGCCAGCTCTCCTCCGCGTACGACCTCACGCTGTTCGCCCGGCACGGTCTGAAGGACGCCGCATTCCGCGGCTACTGCTCGACCAGGACCGCCGACTTCCCGGCGGGCGGCAGGAAGTCGTTCCAGATCCAGAACACCGACCGCCTGCTGACCGGCGCGTGGGGCCTTGGCACCTACAAGGGACTCATCGGCGTCAAGAACGGCTACACCAGTGACGCGGGCAACACCTTCACCGGTGCGGCCACCCGCGGCGGCCGCACCCTGCTCGTGACCGTCATGCATCCGGAGCCCGGCGGCAACGGTGTCTACGAGGAGACCGCCGCCCTGCTCGACTGGGGCTTCGCACACGCCGGTACCGCCCGTGCCGTGGGCTCGCTGGTCGATCCGCTGAGCGAGGGCGGGGCGCCGGCGACGCCCTCCCCGGCGGGTACGGCGCAGGGGGCGTCGGGTGCGGAGGCCGACGCCGCGCGCGGCGGCTCGTCGTGGAGACTGCTCGGCGAGGCTGGGGGAGCGGTGGCACTGCTGGCCGGCGGGGCCTTTGCGCTGCGGGGGCGCCGGCGGCGGGAGACGGCGGAGGCGGGCCGGCACCGGCGCTGAGTCGTCGGCAGCCGTCCCGTGATCCGGCGCGTACCTCGCGGTCCCACGCGAGGTCCACCCCCTGCCGGATCCGGGACGGCTGCCGCCCCCCTCGGTGTGGTCCACGGAACCAGAGTGCTCCAAGTGTGAAGCTCTGGTGGAGGAGTCTTGAGCATAAGCCCGCCACGTGCCGAGATGCTGCGGAGGATCCAACTCCGTTTGTATAGGTTGAATCACGGAACAGCAGCGGGCCCGCTCAACCGCGGCCCACGTACGGCATCGCCGTCGCCAGCACCGTCGCGAACAGCATGTTCGCCTCCAGTGGCAGCTCGGCCATGTGCCGTACGGTGCGCGCCACATCGGCCACATCCATCACGGGTTCGACGGCGAGTTCCCCGTTCGCCTGCGGGACTCCGTGCTGCATGCGCTCGGTCATGGCGGTGGCCGCATTGCCGATGTCGATCTGTCCGACCGCGATGCGGTAGGGGCGTCCGTCCAGGGACAGCGACTTGGTCAGTCCGGTCAGCGCGTGCTTGGTGGCGGTGTACGCCGCCGAATGCGGACGGGGCGCGTGTGCCGAGATCGAGCCGTTGTTGATGATCCGGCCGCCCTGGGGATCCTGCTCCTTCATCTGCCGGTACGCCGCCTGCGCGCACAGGAACGCGCCGTTCAGATTGGTGTCCACGACGTGCCGCCAGGCCTCGTACGACAGGTCCTCGACCGGCACCCCGCCCGGGCCGAACGTGCCCGCGTTGTTGAAGAGCAGGTCCAGCCGTCCGAACCGGCCGCGCACGGCCTCGAACAGGGCTGTCACATCAGCGGGTTGCGAGACGTCGGTGCGTACGGCGAGGCAGGCGCCCCTGGGCACGAGCGCAGCCGTCTCCTCCAGCGTCCCGGCGCGCCGTCCAGCGAGCGCCACCGACCAGCCCGCGCGCAGCAGTTCCACCGCGACCGCGCGGCCGATCCCCGAGCCCGCGCCGGTCACCATCGCGATCCTCGGCCGCTCGGCAGATTCCATGGCATCCATGGGGCCGCAGCGTACGAGGAGGATCCGTCATGCGGAATCCGTTGTCCGCCACACGGTTGTCGCCCCTGCCGGGCCGCTGGAGCCGGGCGTCACGCCGGAGTCAGCTGCTGTGCGGCCTCCTCGCCCGGGTAGCGGACGCCGATCCGGTCCCGGATCGCGTCCAGCGTGCGCATGACCGCGAGGCTGCCCTCCAGCGGGACGAGCGGCGACTCGGTCTCACCGGCCCGCAGCGCGCGCATCACCTCGGCGGCCTCGTGCTTGAGGCTGGTGCGCGGGCCGTCGGCGGGGTCGGCGGGGACCTCCTCCGGATCGCGGCCGTCGCGGTGGAGCACGAAGCGGTCGGGGAAGAAGAAGCCGTGCGGGATGTCGATACGGCCCTGGGAGCCGGTCACCGAGGCGGCGACGGGGGTGCCGCCATGAATGGAGCAGTGCACCGAGGCGAGAGCGCCGCTCTCCCAGGAAAGCAGTGCTCCGGTCTGGAGGTCGACGCCCTCGTCCGAGAGCACCGCCCTCGCGACGATGTCCGACGGCTCCCCGAGCAGCAGGTGCGCGAACGACACGGGATACACGCCCAGGTCCAGCAGCGCCCCGCCGCCCAGCGCCGGGTCCCGCAGCCGGTGCGAGGGCGGAAAGGGGCCGGCCAGCCCGAAGTCGGCCTGGATACTGCGCACTTCGCCGATGGCCCCGTCGTCGACCAGCGCCTTCAGCCGCCTCACCAGCGGATGGCAGTACATCCACATGGCCTCCATCAGGAAGGCGTCACGCTCCTTCGCCAGCGCGACCAGCTCCTGCGCCTCGCGCACGTTCAGCGTGAACGCCTTCTCGCACAGCACGTTCCGCCCGGCCTCGAGGCACAGCCCGGCCGCGGCCCGGTGCGCCGAGTGCGGGGTGGCGACGTACACCACGTCGACGTCCTCGTCCTCGGCGAGGGCGCTCCACTCCCCGTAGGCCCGGGGTATCCCGAAGCGTTCCGCGAAGCCCTTCGCCGACTCCTCGCTGCGCGAGGCCACCGCCACGATCTCCGCGTCCGGCAGGTCGACCAGATCCGCTGCGAACGCCGCGGCGATCCCGCCGGTCGCCAGGATCCCCCACCGCACTCGTCCGTCCGCCGTCCCCACCATGTCCGCCCCTCGGTACACCGCCCGGTCACCTCGTACGAGCTGAGAGCATAAGTGGCGGACAGAACGCAGAGGGAGGGGCACATGCCGGAGCGCGGGGGCAGCGCACACGACCGCACGGAACCGGAGGGCCACATACCGGGCCCTACGGATCCGGAAGGCCACATCGAGGACGCCCCCACGACCGGGACGCGGACCGCGGCGCCCGAGCCGCAGGACACCGTCCCGGCTCGTCCCGGCGTACCCCTCGCCGGGCGTACCGCCGCCCGCCGTACCGGTCTCCTCGTCACCTTCATCCTCGGCGGCCTCACCGCCACGCCCCCGCTGGCCATGGACATGTACCTCCCGTCCCTGCCGGAGGTCACCTCGTCCCTGCACGCGCCCGCCGCGACCGTGCAGCTCACCCTGACCGGCTGCCTCGCGGGCATGGCGCTCGGCCAGTTGCTGGTCGGCCCGATGAGCGACAAGTGGGGGCGCCGGCGTCCGCTGCTCGTGGGCCTCGTCGTCTACGTCGTCGCCACCGTGTTGTGCGCGCTCGCGCCGTCGGTGGAGTCGCTGGTCGTCTTCCGGCTGGTGCAGGGGCTCGCGGGCGCGGCCGGGATCGTGATCGCCCGTGCCGTCGTACGCGATCTGTACGACGGCGTGGCCATGGCCCGGTTCTTCTCCACCCTCATGCTGATCTCCGGGGTCGCACCGATCGTCGCGCCGCTCTTCGGAGGCCAGATCCTGCGCGTCACCGACTGGCGGGGCGTGTTCGTCGTCCTCACGGTCGTCGGTATCGCGCTCACCGCGCTCGTGGCCCTGAGACTGCCCGAGACACTCCCGCTCGACGAGAGGCACGGCGGGGGAGTCCCCGCGGCCCTGCGTTCCATGCGGGCCCTGCTGGCCGACCGCGTGTTCACCGGCTACACGCTCACGGGTGGCTTCGCCTTCGCGGCCCTGTTCGCGTACATCAGCGCCTCCCCGTACGTGATCCAGGACATCTACGGTGCCTCCCCGCAGACGTTCAGCCTGCTGTTCGGCCTCAACTCGGTCGGCCTGGTGGTCACCGGTCAGATCAACGGGAAGCTGCTCGTCGGCCGGGTCGGCCTGGACAAGGTGCTCGCGACCGGCCTCGCGGTCATCACGCTCGCCGCGACCGCGCTGCTGCTGATGTCGGCCGGCGTCCTCGGCGAGGTGGGCCTCGCACCGGTCGCCGCGGCCCTCTTCGTCCTCATGTCGGCGATGGGCCTCGCGATGCCCAACACCCAGGCGCTGGCCCTGATGCGGACCCGGCACAACGCCGGTGCCGCCTCCGCGCTCCTCGGGACCACCTCCTTCCTCATCGGGGCCGTCGCCTCGCCGCTCGTCGGGATCGCCGGTGAGCACACCGCCGTCCCGATGGCCGTCGTCCAACTGGGCGCGACTCTGGTCGCCGTGGCCTGCTTCGTGGCACTGTGCCGTCCCTGGAGCGGGCGCCCCGGCGCCCAGAGCCTGCGGGAGGACAGCTGAGCACGCCGAGACTGCGCATCGACACCCCGGTCAGGGCCGGGCTCGACCCGGAGGAACTGAGCCTCCTGGTCCGTGAGGTCCGCGATGCCGTCGACCGGGAGAACCCCTGGGCGGCGGGTGCCGTCGTGGTCGCCGGGCGCGGCCCGGTGATCGCCGTCGAGGAGGCGGCGGGCTGGGCGGTCCGGTACGCCTCCTACGACGCGGAGGCGGACCGCGGTGTCGAACTGCCGCCCGAGGCCCGGGTGCCGATGACCGCGGCCACCCCCTTCGACCTCGCCTCGCTCACCAAGCTGTTCACCGCGGTCGCCGCGGTCCAGCAGCTGGAGCGCGGCAGACTGGGCATCGACGCGCGGGTGGCGACGTACCTGCCGGACTTCCGCGCGGCCGCCGAACACGGCATCACCGTAAGGCAGTTGCTGACCCACACCTCCGGGCTGCGGCCGGAACTCCCGCTGTACGACTGCCCGTCGCACACCGCACGGTTCGAACTGCTGCGGGCGGAGGCACCGGTGGACGCGCCCGGTACCTACTGCTACTCGGACCTGAACCTGCTGCTTCTGCAGTACGCCCTGGAGCGCGTCACCGGGCGCCCGCTGGACGTGGTCATACGCGAGGGGATCACCGGGCCCCTCGGCATGACGGCGACGGGCTTCGGCCCGTGCCCGGACGCGGCGGCGACGGAGGACCAGCGGCGGCCGTGGGCCAAGGCGGACCGCGGGATGCTGCGGGGTGCGGTGCACGACGAGAACGCCTGGGCGCTCGGCGGGGTGGCCGGTCACGCGGGCCTCTTCTCGACGGGGCGCGACCTGGCCGTCTTCTGCCGCACCCTGCTCGCGGGCGGCTCGTACGGCACCGCGCGCATCCTGGGCCCCGACTTCGTCGAGCTGATGCTCGCCCCGCCGGGACTCGGCTTCGCGGTCGACCAGCCGTGGTTCATGGGGGCGCTGGCGGGCCGTGGCGCGGCGGGGCACACCGGCTTCACCGGTACGTCGCTGGTCCTGGACCGGGCGACGGACACGTTCCTCGTCCTGCTGGCGAACACCGTCCATCCCCGCCGCCGGGCCCCGGACAACCGGGTGCGGGTGGCGGCGGCCGACCGGCTGGCACGGGCGGTGCGCGGGGGCTGAGAGAATCGGCGGGTGAACGCCCCCGTCTCCCCAGCCGACACCCTTCGCGCCGCCCTCGCCGGGCTGCTGGACGGGCTGCCGCCCAGGCAGGCCGCGCAGGCCGTGGACCGGCTGATCGCCAACTACCGGGGGCGGACCCCGACCCGCGCGCCCGTGCTGCGGGACCGGTCGGACGTCGTCGCCTATGCCGCGTACCGGATGCCCGCGACGTTCGAGGCGGTGCGGGCGGCGCTGGAGGCGTTCGCGGACGCCGTGCCCGAGTGGGCGCCCGCGAGCCATGTGGACGTCGGAGGCGGGACGGGCGCGGCGACCTGGGCGGTGAGCGCCACCTGGGACGGACAGCGGCCGGTCACCGTGCTCGACTGGGCCGAGCCCGCGCTCGCGCTGGGCCGGGAGATCGCCGCCGCCAACCCGGCGCTGGAGGCCGTGGAGTGGCACCGCTCTCGTATCGGAGCAGCGCTCAGTATAGAGAGCACCGATCTCGTCACGGTGTCGTACGTCCTCGGGGAGCTGACCGAGGCCGACCGCGCCAGTGTCGTCGATGCCGCGGCCGCCGCCGCGCAGGCCGTCGTGATCGTGGAGCCCGGTACCCCGGACGGCTACGCCCGGGTGATCGAGGCCCGCGACCGGCTGATCCGCGCCGGTTTCCATGTCGCCGCGCCCTGCCCGCACAGCGCGGCCTGCCCCATCGTCCCCGGCGAGGACTGGTGCCATTTCTCGGCCCGGGTGAGCCGTTCCTCACTGCACCGGCAGGTCAAGGGCGGCTCGCTGGCGTACGAGGACGAGAAGTTCAGCTATGTCGCCGCGGCCCGTTTCCCGGTGACTCCCGCCGCCTCCCGGGTCGTGCGCAAGCCGCAGATCCGCAAGGGGCAGGTGCTCCTCGACCTGTGCGGCCCGGACGAGTCCCTGCACCGGGAGACGGTGACCAAACGGCACGGTCCGCTCTACCGGGCGGCCCGGGACACGGACTGGGGCGATGCCTGGCCGCCGCCTCACACGGACGAGTGATGCATGTGACACCCACGGACGTGCTGAAGCGCACGGTCCGGCGCTCCTGTGCGCAGTTCTCCACCGGACATGTCATGTGAAATCCTGCAATTACCTCTGATCGAGGTGCGCGGCTGGCATCGCCCCGCCCACCCCGGATGTGGGCTCAGGTCACCCGGGGCGCAGGATGGTGGGACCATGAGGCATGCAGTCCGCACCACAGTGAGGCGAGGGGATAGATGAGCGCAGAGTTCGGCCGCCGCACGAGCGGGCAGGGCAGGATCTCCCAGTGGCTGCGTGGACGACGTCCCGCCCGTCTCAAGGAGGACGCCGGCGACGGCGGCCGTGAGGCGATGCTGCTGGCTGCCGCCGCCGCCGGGCTGCCGCTCGCGCCCGCCGCCCACCCCGCCGGCTACCGGTGCTCCTGCGACCGCATCGGCTGCCCCACGCCCGCCCGCCACCCGGTCTCCTTCGCCTGGCAGACGCAGTCCACCACCGACCGGGCACAGATCGAGCGCTGGGCCCGGCACCAGCCGCAGGCGAACTTCATCACCGCGACCGGCATGGTGCACGACGTGCTGGACGTCCCCCGCGAGGCCGGTGAGCAGGCCCTTCAGCGGCTGCTCGGCTCCGGCGTCGAGGTGGGACCGGTCGCCACCACCGGTGACGGGCGCATGCTCTTCTTCACGCTGACGCGCGGTACGCCCGAGGACGAGGACGAGTGGTGGCCCTGCGAGCTGGACTGCCACCCGGAGACCATGGACGAGCACCCGGGACTGCGCTGGCACTGCCGGGGCTCGTACGTGCTCGTGCCGCCGGCCCAGCTGCCCGGTGACCTCAGCGTCGAGTGGGTACGGGGGCCCGAGCACGCACTGCCGGATCCGCTGAGCCTGCTCGAGGCGCTGACCGACGCGTGCGCGCGGTACGTGGGGGAAGAGTCCGAGCTCGCGAGCTGGCCTCACCGGGGCTGACCCCCGGGGCGCCGCCTACTCGCCCTTCGCCCCCGTCAGTCCCTCCACCCGGCTCAGGAACTTCACCGGTCCCTTCGACGGGTCCAGCACCGCCTGGTTGGAGACGAACTCCAGCGTCAGGGACTGCTTGACCTCCCCGGTCAGCAGGGCCTTGATGTTCGAGTCGGTGACGTTGATGTCCACGCCCGGCGCGGCGGTCTGCTTCTCGTAGTGGTGCGTGGCGAAGAACACCAGCGCGCCGCCGTCCGTGGTGCGCAGCCCCACCGGGGCGTAGTCGCCGTTCGTGAGCGGCTCGTCGATGTACTGCCGGGCGAGACCGGGCCTGCTCGCGTTCTTCAACCGGGTGGCGCGCCACTGCGAGGTGTGCGCGCCGGGTGCGAACGTGTTCCCGCCGGACTTCAGGTACGTCGCGTACTGCGTGCCCAGCCGGCGCGGCTCCACGGCGAGCGCCGCGTCGCCGGCCGTGACGGGTTCGGCCCAGCCGTCCTTGTCCTTCTTGAACGCCGGTACGTCACCGGCGGCGAGGATCGTCAGATAGGACACCGCCCACACCTTGTCCGGGTCGGAACGGGTGAAGACGAGCAGCCAACGGGCGTCGGCGCTGCCCTTGTTGGCGTGGGCGTCGGCGACGAACCAGCGCGGCCAGCCCGCCTTCTCGGGAATGGTGAACCTGGCGTCGGTCAGCTTCAGCGGCGTGTGACCGGGGTTGCCGCCGGGGTTGTTCTTGTGGCCGGCCGCCAGCTTGCCGCCGTCGATGTCGGCCAGCGCGCCGGTGACCCGGTCCGCGTCCAGGGTGCGGTCGAACGCCTTGTCCGCCTTGTTGTAGGCGGTGAGGAAGTCCCCGAGGGCGCGGGCGGCTTCGGCGCGTCTGACCGTCGGGACGACCTCGCGTTCGCCGTGGACCACGACGCAGCCACTCGCCGTCACGGCGACGGCCGCCGCCGTCACCGTCGCCAGGGCGATCCGGTTGAGACTACGACGCGTTCGAGGGCTGCGATCCCCGCGATCCCTGCTCATCAGTGACCTTCACCTTCCCCTTCCCGGAGGCGAACCCTACCGGGACGGGAAGCGGGACGGGCGCCGGGTTGCCCACTTGCGCCCGCCCCGCTATACCACTGACGTATCGTCAGGCCTTTTCCCCCACCGGGGTCGAGGCGGCCTGCTGCTTCGCCTTCCTCGAGGTGAAGCCGGCCGGGACGAAGAAGAGCACAAGGGTCGGGAACAGGTACAGCAGCCACACCGTGACCTGGACGACCGTCGGGTCGGGCTGGAAGTTGAAGACGCCCTTCAGGAGCGTGCCGTACCAGCTGTCCGGCGGGATGGTGCCGCTGATGTCGAAGGCCAGGTTCGACAGGCCCGGGACCCAGTCGGCCTCCTGCAGGTCGTGGGAGCCGTAGGCGAGCACGCCCGCGGCGACGACGACCAGCATGCCGCCGGTCCAGGTGAAGAACTTGGCGAGGTTGATCCTCAGGGCGCCGCGGTAGAACAGCCAGCCCAGGAGGACCGCCGTGGCCAGGCCCAGGGCGACGCCGATCAGCGGGCGCGGGGTGCCGTCGCCGGCCGCGTGCACCGACGCCCACACGAACAGCGCGGTCTCCAGGCCCTCCCGGCCGACGGCCAGGAACGCGGTGGCGACCAGCGCGCCCGTGCCCATCGCCAGGGCCGCGTCCAGCTTGCCGTGCAGCTCGGACTTCAGATGCCGGGCCGTGCGCCGCATCCAGAAGACCATCCAGGTCACCAGGCCGACGGCGAGGATCGACAGGGAACCGCCGAGCGCCTCCTGCGCCTGGAACGTCAGTTCCTGGGAGCCGAATTCGAGGATGCAGCCGAAGCCCAGTGCGATGGTGATCGCGATGCCGATGCCGATCCAGATCGGCCTCAGGGCGTCCCTGCGGCCCGTCTTGACCAGATAGGCGATCAGGATGCAGACGACGAGACTGGCTTCCAGGCCCTCGCGCAGGCCGATCAGATAGTTGGAGAACACTGACTACGCCTCCTCGGTCAGCAGCGTCCGGCCCCACCAGTCGTCCTTGTCACGGACGCCGGGCGGGATCGCGAAGACCGCCGAACCCACGTGCTGGATGTACTCGTTGAGCGCGTCGGACGCCGACAGCTTGCGCTGCAGAGGGATGAACCCGTTGCGCACGTCGCGCTGGTAGGCGAGGAAGAACAACCCCGCGTCCAGACGGCCGAGTCCGTCCGTGCCGTCGGTGAAGGAGTAGCCCCGCCGCAGGATCGTGATCCCGTTGTTGGCGTCGGGGTGGGCGAGCCGGACATGCGCGTCCGGCTTCATCGCCTTCAGGAACGGCGCGTCGTGCTCCTTCGCCTTGCCGACCGGGGCGCCCTCGCCCTTGTCGCGGCCGAAGACGTCCTCCTGCTCCTGCAGCGAAGTGCGGTCCCAGGTCTCGATGTTCATGCGGATGCGCCGGGCGACGAGATACGAGCCGCCGGCCATCCAGCCCGGACCGTCGCCCTCGCCGACCCACACGAACTTCTTCAGCCGGTCCGTCTCCGTGCCCGCGATGTTGCGGGTGCCGTCCTTGAACCCCATGAGATTGCGCGGGGTCTGGGCGTCCGGAGTGGTCGACGACGTCTTGCCGAAGCCGAGCTGGGACCAGCGGATGGCGACCTTGCCGAAGCCGATGCGGGCCAGGTTGCGGATCGCGTGCACGGCGACCTGCGGGTCGTCCGCGCAGGCCTGGATGCACAGATCGCCGCCGGTGCGCGACGTGTCGAGGTTGTCACCGGGGAACTGGGGAAGGTCGACCAGCGCCTCGGGCCGCTTGCCCTTGAGCCCGAACTTGTCGAACAGCGACGGTCCGAAGCCGATCGTCAGCGTCAGCCGCGTCGGCTTGAGGCCCAGTGCCTCACCGGTGTCGTCCGGCGGGGCCTCGGCGAGCCCGCCGTAGGCGCCCTCACCGACCGTCTGGCCCGCGGTCAGCCGCCGCGCGGCCGCCGTCCAGTCCTTGAGCAACTGGACGAACTCGGCGCGGTCGTCGGTCTTCACGTCGAAGGCGGCGAAGTGCAGCCGGTCCTGCACCGGTGTCGAGATGCCCGCCTGGTGTCCGCCGTGGAACGAGATCGCCGCACCCGTCGAGGCGCCGGCGGGCTGTACGTCGTCGCCCGTACGGGTCATGGCCACCGCACCGCCGGCCGCGGCGGCACCGAGCGCGAGCCCCGCGCCGCCCCAGCCGATCAGCGCGCGCCGCGAGGGCGCCGCGGGGGTCGCTTGCGAAGTGGTGGTGTCCGTGGTCGCGTCCGTCATCGTCCCGGCCCCCTACTTCACGACGGCGGCGGCGAGCTTGGACAGCGGCTCGGCGAGGGCGTTCACCGCGTCCGAGAGCTCCTTGCGGTCGTCCTTGCCGACCTTTTCGTAGGAGACGAAGTCGTACGACGCCTTGTCCGACCGGTACTTGTCGAGCAGCGTGTCCAGTGCCCCGAACTGCTTCTCCAGCTCCTGGGTCAGCGCCGCGTCGTTCTGCTGCGCGGCCGGCTTCAGCAGGTCGTACGCCTTCTGCGCGCCCTCGACGTTGGCCTTGAAGTCGACCAGGTCGGTGTGCGAGTAGCGGTCCTCCTCGCCGGTGACCTTGCCGGTGGCGACCTCGTCGAGCAGCTCCTTGGCGCCGTTGGCCATGGAGGTCGGGGTGATCTCGGCCTTGCCGACCCGGGTCTGCCAGTCCTTCAGGTCGGTGACGAGCTGGTCGGCGAGGGTCTTCTCCTCGGCGCCGATCTTCTTGTCCTGCCACAGGGCCTTCTCCAGCCGGTGCCAGCCGGTCCACTTCTGGCCCTGCTCCAGGCCGTCGGCGCGGGTGTCGACCTTCGGGTCGATGTCACCGAAGGACTCGGCGACCGGCTCGGTGCGCTCCCAGCCGATGCGGGAGGGGGCGTAGGCCTTCTTCGCGGCCTCCACGTCGCCGTCCTTGATCGCCTTGGCGAAGGTCTCGACCCGGGGCAGCGTCTCGTCGGCCTGGTCCTGCGCGTACGCGCGGTAGGCGGCGACCGCCGCGTCGAGCTTCGGGTTCCGCTTGGCGGCGGCGCCGCCGGTGGCCGTGAGGTCCTGGCGTATGCCCTTGCCCTTCATGCCCGGCTTGCACGCGACCCGGTAGTCGCCGGCCTTCACCTCGGCGGTGACGGTCTGCTTGGTGCCGGGGCCGATGTTCTCGCGCTCGGCGACGATCCGGTCGTCCGGGAAGAGCAGGTAGACCTCGGTCACCTTGGCGCCCTTGTTCTCGACCGTCAACTCGACGTGCCCGGCCGGGAACTCCTTCTTCGAGACCTCGCACTTGGAGTCGGTCGCGGTGACCTGGATCAGGTGATCGGAGTCCTGGGCCGCGCTCTTCTGGGTGCACCCGGTGACGACGCTGAGAGCCGCCGCGGCGGCGGCAGTGGCGACGGACAGTCGGACGGCTCGCATGCTTGCTCCAAGAGGCAGTGTGGTGAGGCTGGCCTAACTTACCTGAGGCTTACCTCACCTGTAACCACCGGGTCGGCGATTCGGCTCCCAAAGGAAGATCACAGGAACGGGATGTTTGAATGCCCGCGTGACCGACTACGACGTGCTGCGTGTCTTCTGCGGCCCGAGCGGCGGCTACGGCAACGAGCTCGGCGTCGTCCGTGAGGGTGCGGCGGTCCCCGAGCGGGACCGGCGCCAGGAGTTCGCCCGCAAGCTCGGCTTCAGCGAGACGGTGTTCGTCGACGACCCCGAGCGCGGTGTCATCGACATCTACACGCCCACCCTGCGCCTGCCGTTCGCCGGGCATCCCTGCGTGGGCACGGCCTGGCTGCTGGACGTACCGGAACTCGTCACTCCGGCCGGAGTCGTGGGGGCCCGGCTGGACGGCGAGTTCAGCTGGATCGAGGCCCGCCCGGAGTGGGCGCCGCCCCGCACGCTGCGGCAGTACGCGACGGCCGCCGAGGTGGACGGTCTGGCGGTGCCGCCGCCGGGCGACTGGATCTATGCCTGGGCGTGGGAGGACGAGGCGGCGGGCCGCGTACGCGCCCGGGCCTTCCCCGGCCGGGACGACGGCATCGACGAGGACGAGGCGACCGGCGCGGCCGCCCTGCTGCTCACGGACCGTCTCGGCCGCGCGCTCAACATACGCCAGGGTGCGGGCTCCCAGATCCTGACGGCTCCGCAGCCGCAGGGCTGGGTGGAGGTGGGCGGCCGGGTGTTCCTGGAGCGCTGACAGGTCAGGCGCTCAGCGGGAACTCCTCGCCCAGGGCCTGGAAGACCGCCGTGTTGAGCCGGTATGCGCGCCTGCACTCGGCGACGATCCGCTGCCTCTCCAGCTCGTCCGCCCCGATCCCGTCCAGAAGCGTCCGGTACTCCTTCTTGAACGCCGCCGGGTTGGGGATCCCGTCGAACACATAGAACCGCACCCCATCGCCCTTCCGGGTGAACCCCCAGGTCTTCTCCGCCGTGTCACGGATGATCTGACCGCCGGCGAGGTCCCCGAGATAACGGGTGTAGTGGTGAGCCACGTACCCGCCGGGCCACTGCTCGGCGCACTCCCGCACCCGGGCCGCGTACTCCCGTGTCTCGGGCAGCGGCTCCAGGTGCGCCCGCCAGTCGGGGCCGCGCAGATGGGCCAGGTCCCGCCCCAGCGCGGGCAGCCGGAACAGCTCCGGCCGGACGAAGGGGCCGGCCACCGGGTCGCCGGCCAGCCGTTCGGCTCGGGCCTCCAGGGCCTCGTACACGAACCACAGCTGCTCGGTGTACCGCGCGTACGCGTCGACACCGAGCCCGCCGCCGAGGAGGTCCGTGATGAACGTCGAGGTGTTCGCCTCCTGATGCACATCGAGCGACGCACTGCGGATGAGCGTCGAGAACGCCGTACGGGACGGGTCCGGCGCGTTCATGAGGCCTCCACGGTCTTCCCGGTTTTCCCGACACTCTGTCGGCAAGAGCCTACCCGGGATCGCGCGGCGGCCCACATGAAAGAGCCCGCTCCGGGGACAGAGCGGGCTCATGGGCCGTGGCGGGCGCGTTACGGCAGGGTCAGGATCTCCGCACCCGTTTCCGTGACGACCAGGGTGTGCTCGAACTGCGCGGTGCGCTTGCGGTCCTTCGTCACCACCGTCCAGCCGTCGTCCCACATGTCGTACTCGTGTGTGCCGAGCGTGAGCATGGGCTCGATGGTGAAGGTCATCCCCGGCTGCATCACGGTGGTCGCGTGGGGGCTGTCGTAGTGCGGGATGATCAGCCCGGAGTGGAACGAGGAATTGATCCCGTGCCCG
This sequence comes from Streptomyces sp. NPDC046900, assembly GCF_040644975.1. Lineage (NCBI taxonomy): Bacteria > Bacillati > Actinomycetota > Actinomycetes > Kitasatosporales > Streptomycetaceae > Streptomyces > Streptomyces sp. NPDC046900. The sequence continues at coordinate 249,843 of NZ_JBEYXD010000003.1, forward strand.
GTGAAGTCCCGCACCACGCCGTACCCGAAGCGCTTGGCGTACGACTCGATGACCCGCCCGATGACATTGACCTGGCGGCCCGGCCTGACGGCCTTGATCGCGCGGTTGAGGGACTCGCGGGTGCGCTCCACCAGCAGCCGGGACTCCTCGTCCACGTCCCCGACGAGGTACGTGGCGTTGTTGTCGCCGTGCACGCCGCCGATGTACGCCGTCACGTCCAGGTTGATGATGTCGCCGTCCCGCAGGACCGTGGAGTCCGGGATGCCGTGGCAGATCACCTCGTTGACCGAGGTGCACAGCGACTTGGGGAAGCCGCGGTAGCCCAGCGTCGACGGGTAGGCGCCGTGGTCGCACATGTACTCGTGCGCGACCCGGTCCAGTTCGTCCGTGGTGACCCCCGGCGCGATGAGCTTCGCGGCCTCCGCCATGGCCCGCGCCGCGATCCGCCCGGCGACGCGCATCGCCTCGACGGTCTCGGGCGTCTGCACCTCGGGGCCGGTGTACGCGGCCGGTGCGGGTTTGCCGACGTACTGGGGGCGCCGGATGTTTCCGGGTACGGAACGGGTGGGAGACAGCTCTCCTGGGACGAGCAGCGACTGGCCAGACATGCCAGCGAGTCTATCCAGCGCGCCTGGGGGAACATGGGCCCTGGTGAAAGGAGCTCCTGCGATGGCGCTGTTCAAGAAGCGGATGGTCGGGAAGCCGGGAGAGTGGTTCTACTGCCTGCAGCACCAGAAGGTCGAGGAGGGGCCCGAGTGCCCCGCGAAGGACCGCCTCGGGCCGTACGCCTCGCCCGAGGAGGCGCAGCACGCGATGGAGATCGCGCGCGAGCGGAACGAGGAGTGGGAGACGGATCCCCGGTGGCACGACGCGCCGGCAGGAGAGCGTGAGGACGACTGAGTGGCCCGGGGCGGGTGGGGCCGGCCGGGTGCCGTCCCGCCCGTCCGGCCCTCAGCCCGCCGTCCCCACCCGCTGTGCCCTCAGCCGTACCGCGTGCTCGTTCGTCCGCGCGTCGTAGCGCATCAGACCAGGCAGGCACAGGGCGAGCAGGGCCACCGCTCCTGTGCACAGCACTCCGCCCGACCAGACCGAGGTACGGACTCCCCGCCAGGCCGCCATGCCGCCCGAGCGGACCTGGCCCAGCTGCGGGCCGACGGAGTACGACAGCAGCTCGATGCCGGCCAGGCGGCCGCGCAGCTCGTCGGGGATCGTCTGGTTCCACATCGCCGCCCGGAAGATCCCGCTGACCATGTCCAAGCCGCCGCCCAGGGTCAGGAAGAGCAGCACCAGCCAGACGTTCCCCACGACACCCGCCGCCGCGACGGCCAGCCCCCAGCCCGCCGCCGCCAGGACCACCATCCGCCCGTGCCGGTGGATCCGTGACGTCCAGCCGCCGGTCAGTGACACCAGCAGCGCCCCGGCCGGGAACGCCGCGTACATCAGGCCCAGCGACCACTCGGCGCGCAGTTCGTCGGCGAGGAAGGGCAGCACCGCCAGCGGCATCGCGAAGAGCATCGCGGCGATGTCGACGACGTAGGTGCCGAGGAGTTCCTTGCGGTTCCAGGCGTAGCGCGCGCCCTCCGCGATCGACCGCAGCGACGGCTTGGCCGCCTCTTGGGAGGCAGGCGACGCCGCGAGCCCCAGGCCCAGCAGCACCGACACCACGAAGGTCACCAGGTCTGCGCCGTAGGCGGCGCCCAGCCCGGCGTACGCGACCACCACACCCGCCAGCGCCGGGCCCGCCACCCCGCCCACCGTCCAGCGCAGCGAGTTGAGCGACGCGGCGGCGGGGAGGTCGTCGTGCGCGACGATGCGCGGCACGAGGGAGTCGAGGGCCGGACGCTGAAGGGCGCCGAAGGCCGAGGACAGAGCCGCGACGACGTACAGGGGCCAGACGGCCGGCTCCGGCAGCAGCGCGTTCAGCAGGAGCACGGCGGACAGCAGACCCTGCCCGGCCTCGGTGGCGAGGATCAGCTTCCGCTTGTCGTACGCGTCGGCGAGCGCGCCGCCGTACAGACCGAAGACGATCAGCGGTACGAGTTCGACGGCCCCGATCGCACCCACTGCCGCCGCCGAGCCGGTCAGCTCCTTCAGCTGGACCGGCACCGCGACGAAGCTGAGGAAAGTGCCGAAGTTGCTGATCAGCCCGGCCAGCCAGAGCCTGCGGAAGTCCGCCGAGGCGTGCCAGGGCGCGAGGTCGGGGAGCAGGGCGCGCAGTCCCGTGCCGTGAGCGGCGGAGGGGCCCGCGGCCTCGGATGCGGGCGCGTCCGCGAGGTCGGGAGCCGCTCCCGGTGCTGCTACGGGACGGGCGGGGGCGTCGTCGGTCACGACGGGCCATGCTCAGCCGGTCCGGAACCCCTGGCAACTGGTTTTCCCGGCGTTCACCACCGCGGCGGAGGAGGCGACGTCAGATGGTCGGCCAGGCGTGCCAGCCGGTCCCGCAGGCGCCGCCGCCCACGGGGGGCCGGCAGCGCGTTCTCCCCGGCGGCCGCGCTCACCAGGTGCTGGATGGTGTCCAGATCCAGATCCGTGGCCTGCGGGACCGTCAGCGACTCATGCGCCATGGCGGCCAGGTCCCGGTCCCCGGCGTCCAGCGCCAGCACCGTCGCCCCCGCCCGCCGCGCGTCATGGACCCGTTCGAGAAGCCCGGACCCCGGATCGGCGGGCGACACCACCAGCAGCGTCTCGCCCCGACGTGCCGCCGACAACCGTCCGAGCCCCACCGCCAGATGCACCGGATCCGAGGCCCGTGCCCCGTGCCGCACCAGCGTCGGCGACAGCTCCGGCGTCCCCGACCAGGCCGCCTCGTCGACCAGATGCGCCGCCAGGTGCCACGGCTCGTACTCCTGGGTGCCCACGAGCAGCAGCCCGCCGCCGTACGACACCACGGACCCCCGCAGCGTCCCCGCGAACCGCCGTGTGGCCCCCAGCCACTCGGTCCCGGCGAGCACTTCCCGCAACAACGCGACCCGTACGGCGTCCATGCGGCAACATCCTGCCGCAACCGGACACTCTTGACCGGGAGTTCAACCCGAATTCGCCCGACCCGGTGCATGAGCCGAACCATGGGGCACTGGTGTTGGTTGACGTACCACGGCCGATCGTCCCAGGAGCCCCCATGACCGAAGCCACCGTCCCCTTCCGCGCGGGCGGCGAGGGCTACGCCAGTCACCGGATCCCCGCGATCGCCGCCACCGGCGCCGGTACCCTGCTCGCCTTCTGCGAGGGGCGGGTGACCTCCGCCGCCGACCACGGGCACATCGACATCGTGCTCAAGCGGTCCACGGACGGCGGTCGCACCTGGGGCCCGCTCCAGACCGTCGCCCGCAACGGCTCCTCCCTCGCCGGCAACCCGGCCCCGGTGGTCCTGGACACCGGCCGGGTCCTGCTCGTCCACGTCCGCGCCGCGGCTGACGCGACCGAGCACGCCATCCTGCGCGGAGAGGTGAAGCCCGAGGACGGGCGCCGTGTCTGGGTGCAGCACAGCGACGACGACGGACTGACCTGGTCCGGGCCGCGCGAGATCACCCCGCAGGTGAAGAAGGAGGACTGGCGCTGGTACGCCACCACACCCGGCCACGCCCTCCAGCTGAGCGACGGCCGGGTCCTGGTTCCCGGCAACCACAGCCGCCCGCCCACAGGCACCGACACCGGCGCCGAGGCGAAGTACTACGACGGCCACTGCATGCTCAGCGACGACCGCGGCGAGAACTGGTACCTCGGCTACGTCGAGGAGACCAGCGACAACTACATCAACGCCAACGAGACGACGGCGGCCGAACTCCCCGACGGACGTGTCTACTTCAACACCCGCACCGACTCCCGCTCACCCGGCACCCGGGCCGACGCCCACTCGGAGGACGGCGGCCGCAGCCTCGTGAAGCCCTTCCGCCCGCAGGCCGGGCTCGTCGCGCCCGTCTGCCAGGGCAGTGTCCTCCAGCTGCGCGACCCCGACCTGCTGCTCTTCGCCGGCCCCGCGGCCCCGGGCGCCCGCGCCATGATGGCCGTGCGGGTCTCCACCGACGCCGGCGCCACCTGGCGGTCCGCGTACACCGCCGACGGGTTGCCCGCCGCCTACTCCGACCTCGTCCGCGTCGACGCCCGCACGGTCGGCCTGCTCTACGAGACGGGGGACTTCGGCGCCTACGAGACGATCACCTTCCGCCGTATCCCTGTGACGGCTCTGCTCTGAGCGGCGGGCGAGGTCCGCGCGCACGTAGAGTCGGCCCATGACCTCTACCGACAGTGCAGCCAAGGCCCCCGCCAAGGACCCCTGGGACCTCCCCGACGTCTCCGGACTCGTCGTCGGCGTGCTCGGCGGCACCGGGCCGCAGGGCAAGGGCCTCGCCTACCGGCTCGCCCGGGCCGGCCAGAAGGTGATCATCGGCTCGCGTGCCACGGAGCGCGCACAGGCCGCCGCCGAGGAGATCGGCCACGGCGTCGAGGGCGCCGACAACGCCGAGGCCTCCCGGCGCAGCGACATCGTGATCGTCGCCGTGCCGTGGGAGGGCCACGGGAAGACGCTGGAGTCGCTGCGCGAGGTGCTGGCCGGCAAGCTCGTCGTCGACTGCGTCAACCCGCTCGGCTTCGACAAGAAGGGCGCGTACGCGATCAAGCCGGAGGAGGGCAGCGCCGCCGAGCAGGCCGCGGCTCTGCTCCCCGACTCACGGGTCACGGCCGCCTTCCACCACCTGTCCGCGGTGCTCCTCCAGGACCCGCAGGTGGAACTGGTCGACACCGACGTCATGGTGCTCGGGGAGGAACGTGCCGACGTGGAGATCGTGCAGGCGCTGGCCGGACGTGTCCCGGGCATGCGCGGCATCTTCGCGGGACGGCTGCGCAACGCCCACCAGGTCGAGGCCCTGGTGGCCAATCTGATCTCCGTCAACCGGCGGTACAAGGCGCACGCGGGCCTCCGGGTGACCGACGTGTAGCGGGCCCGCGGGCATGGGGGACACTGGACGCCGTACGACCACACCGTCCGTCAGGAGCCGACCCTCATGCCCCGCCTAGCCCTCTACGCCCTCATCGTGTGCATCCTCGCCGTCGTGGCGGCCGTCGTCTCCTTCGCCGAGGGCAGCTGGCTCGGGATCGTCTGGGTGCTGCTGGCGGGCCTGACGTCCAACATGACCTGGTACTACGTGCGGCGCAGCAGGGCCGACCGGGGCCGGTCGGTCACTGGCTGATCTGGCAGAACTCGTTGGTGCCCTGCCAGAAGCGGTAGAGCTCCTGGCCGCAGTACCGGTCGAACTCGTCGATGCCCAGAGCGCGCAGGATCGTGTCGATCACGTCGAAGAAGGCGGTGTTGACCGACGGCACCCACAGCAGCGCGAACACGAAGAGCAGGCCGAACGGCGCGAACGGCTCCACCTGGCGCTTGATGTTGTAGGAGAGCCAGGGCTCGATCACGCCGTATCCGTCCAGGCCGGGCACCGGCAGGAAGTTCAGGATCGCGGCCGTCACCTGCAGCAGCGCGAGGAAGGCGAGGGCGAACCGGAAGTCCCGGGGCACCCCGTCCAGCGCGTGCAGCCAGAACGGGGCCGTGCACACGGCCGCGAACAGGACGTTCGTCAGCGGGCCGGCCGCGGAGATCAGGCTGTGCCGCCAGCGCCCCCGGATGCGGCTCCGCTCGATGAACACCGCGCCGCCCGGCAGGCCGATCCCGCCCATGATCACGAAGATCACCGGCAGGACGATGCTCAGCAGCGCGTGCGTGTACTTCAGCGGGTTGAGCGTGAGATAGCCCTTGGCGCCGACCGTGATGTCGCCGCTGTGCAGGGCGGTGCGCGCGTGCGCGTACTCGTGCAGACACAGCGACACGACCCAGGCGGCGGTCACGAACAGGAACACGGCCACGCCGGGCCGCTCGGCGAAGCCGCTCCAGGTGGCCCATCCCGTGACCGCCGTCACGGCCAGGATCCCGACGAAGACGGGACTGATCCGCCGGTCGTTACGGCGGGCGGCGGCGGTGGCCATGGGACTCCTGAGTGCTGAGGGACGGGTGCGGTGCTGGGTCGACCGTATCGGGGATGAGTATCGGTGAGGTGACGAGTATCGGTGACATGGGTAGAACGTCCTGCGGCCAGTCCCAGGTTCCTGACGTGGAACGGGCTCGCCTTGGCACCGGTCACCCCTGCGCTGGGGCACGTCCGTTCGGACATGGGTGAGGCCGGCGAAGAACCGCTGCCCTTCGTGGTCGAGGCGGTCTCGCCGGAAGGCAGGCACCGTGCGGGTCCGAAACCCGGGAGCGGTGCCGGGGCTCGGCCGGGGACAATGGGCCCCGTGCGCTACCGGATTCTCGGCACCACCCAGGCACTCCGCGCCGACGGCACTCCCGTCCCGGTCGGCGGGGCCCGGCTGCGTGCCCTGCTGACCGTACTCGCCGTGCGGGCCGGACGGATCGTTCCGGCCGCCTTCCTCGTGGACGAGGTGTGGGACGGGGACCCGCCCGCCGACGCCACCGGTGCCCTCCAGGCGCTGGTCGGGCGGTTGCGCCGGGCGCTCGGCGCGGACGCCGTCGAGTCGGTGGACGGCGGCTACCGGCTCGCCGCCGCACCGGACGAGGTCGACCTGCACCGCTTCGAGCGGCTCGCCGGAGAGGGCATACGCGCACTGGCCGACGGCGACCCCGCGAAGGCGGCGGTCGTCCTCGACGACGCCCTCGCCCTGTGGCACGGCCCCGCCCTGGCCGACCTGCCGGACCGCACCGCCGAGGCCGCCCGCTGGGAGACCCGCCGCCTCGACGCGCGCCGGGCCCGACTGACCGCGGCCGTCGCCCTCGGCCACGGCGAGCAGCATCTGCCCGAGCTGACCGCCCTGTGCGATCTGCACCCGCTGGACGAGCCCCTCCAGGCGCTGCGCCTGCGCGCCCTGCGCGACGCGGGCCGCCCCGCCGAGGCGCTGGCCGCCTACGAGGACGTACGGCAGATGCTGGCGGACCGTCTCGGCTCGGACCCCGGACCGGAGCTGCGGTCACTGCACGGGGAACTGCTCCAAGCCCCGGAAGCGGTTGCGTCCCACGTCCCGGGCCGCCCCCGGCCACCCGCCGACGGGGGCGCCGACGCGCCCGCACACCCCGGGAACCTCCGCGCCCGCCTCACCTCCTTCGTGGGACGGGGCGCCGACATCGACACCCTGCGCGCCGACCTCGCCGGCGCCCGGCTCGTCACCCTGCTCGGGCCCGGCGGCGCCGGGAAGACCCGGCTGTCGCAGGAGGCCGCCGAGTCCGTGGCCCACCTGGCGCCGGACGGGGTGTGGCTGGCCGAGCTGGCCCCGGTCGACGAGCCCGATGCGGTGCCGGAGGCCGTGCTGACCGCCGTGGGCGGGCGCGAGACCGTACTGCGCGGTGCCGGAGCCGAGGAGATGCGCGCCGTCGCAGAGCGGCACGACGACCCGCTCGTCCGGCTCGCCGAGCACTGCGCGCGGCGGCGCATGGTGCTCATCCTCGACAACTGCGAGCACCTCGTGGACGCCGCCGCCCACCTCGTCGAGCATCTCCTTCAGCACTGCCCGGGGCTGACGGTCCTCGCCACCAGCCGCGAACCCCTCGGTGTGCCGGGGGAGTTGCTGCGCCCGGTCGAGCCGCTGCCGCAGCCGTACGCGCTGAAGCTGCTCGCCGACCGAGGGGCCGCCGCACGGCCCGGCTTCCGCGTCGAGGACGATCCCGGGGCCGCCGCCGAGATCTGCCGCCGCCTCGACGGGCTGCCGCTCGCCATCGAACTCGCGGCCGCACGGCTGCGGATGCTGTCGCCGCGGCAGATCGCCGACCGGCTCGACGACCGTTTCCGGCTGCTCACCTCCGGCAGCCGCACCGTACTGCCCCGCCAGCAGACCCTGCGGGCCGTCGTCGACTGGTCCTGGGATCTGCTGGACGCGGACGAACGCGCGGTGCTGCGCCGGCTGTCCGTCTTCTCCGGCGGCTGCGACCTCCACGCCGCCGAGGCCGTGTGCGGTCCCGCCGCCCTGGAGGCGGTCGGCTCGCTGGTCGACAAGTCCCTGGTGGTGGCCGCCCCTTCGGGCGACGGGGAGATGCGCTACCGGCTGCTCGAGACCGTAGCCGAGTACGCGTCCGAACGGCTCGACGAGTCCGGCGAGCGGCCCCGGGCCGAGCGCGCCCACCTCACGTACTACCGCGAAGTGGCCCGCACCACGGACCCGTTGCTGCGCTCCGGCGGACAGCGAGCCGCCATCGAGCGGCTCCAGGTCGAGTACGAGAACCTGCGTGGCGCGCTGCGCCGAGCCGTCGCCGCCCGCGACGAGCAGGAAGCGCTCTGCCTACTGCTCTCGCTGTGCTGGTACTGGCAGATGCGCGATCTGCGGAGCGACGCCCGTACCTGGTCGGCCGCGGTCATGACCCTCGGCCCCGATCCGTTCGCGGCGCCCGCCCGGCCGGTGCCGGACATCCCCGAGAGGTGCACCGACAACCCGCCGCCGATGTCCGCGGACATGCTGGACGAGGCCCGCCGGGGCGCCCATCTGGTCTACCTCGCCTGCATGGACATGGACATGCAGGCGTGGGAGACGCCGCAGGCCAAGGAGAAGCTGCGGGTCATCGCCGGGACCTACCGGCCCGGCCAGCCGCAGACCTGCCGCGTCCCCGGCTTCCTGTGGTTCTTCGCCGTCCTGCTCACCTCGGACCTCGAGGGCATCCGTGGGGTCATCGACGCGTCGGTCCGCACCTGCCGCGAGCTCGGTCACACCTGGGAGCTGGCCCAGGCCCTGCAGTTGCGCGCCAACATCCTCGCCAACCGCGGCGACTGGTCGCAGGATGCGACCCAGGACGCGGACGAGGCGCTGGACATCTTCCGCCGGATCGGCGACACCTGGGGCGCCGCCGAGGCCCTCTCCGCCCGCGGCGAGGCCCGCGAACGCGCCGGTGACTATCTGCTCGCAGCCGCCGACTACGAGGAGGCGCGGCAGTACGCCGAACAGCTCGGCGCCCGCTCCCAGATGAACGTGCTCGATGCCCGCCTCGGCAGCGTCCTGCTGGACGCGGGCGACACCGAGCGAGGCGAGCAACTGCTGCGCCGGGTCCTGGAGGACGCTCACGGCACGGTGCACGACGCGTTGCCCGCGGCCCGGATCTTCCTGGCCATGTGGCTGAGCCGTACGGACCGCGTGGACGAGGCGCGCGAGCAGGTACGGCAATTGCGCGAGGAGTTCGGGGCGGTCGGCTTCGTGGTCTTCGACGGCCTTGTGCTCGGTATGGAGGCCTGGCTGGACGTGGCCGATCAGCGGCATGAGGAGGCCCTGCCCAAGGTGCGCACGGCACTGGCGCGGGCCGCGGACCAGATGACCCGGGTGATCGCACCGCAGATGTCCTCCGTGCATCTGGTCACCGCCGCGAACGCCCTTGCCCGCGCGGACGGTGGACGCCGCGCCCGGGACGCCGCCGTGTGCCTCGGTGCCGCCGACCGCGTGCTGCCGCCCGGCCACATCCGGACTCCGGCGGAGCGCGAGGCCCGCACCATGGCGGAGTCCGGGGCCCGGGCCGTACTGGACGACGCGGCCTACGAAGCCGCGTACGCCGAGGGCGACGGGCTCTCCCTTGAGGAGGCCGTCGCCCTCGTGTGACACGGACCGGGTCGTCGAGCCGGGCCGCCCGGTCAGGTCTTGGTCGTGAACTTGCGGATGGCGACCGGTGCCATGATCGCCGTGATCGCGACCGACCAGACCAGGGTGATCGTCACGTCGTGGGCGATCGGCTGGCCGCCGTTGATCAGTCCGCGCGCGGCGTCCGCGAGCGTCGACAGCGGGTTGTAGTCGGTGAAGGCCTGGAGCCAGCCCGGCATGGTGGACGGCGGAGAGAAGATCGACGATCCGAACTGCAGGGGCATCAGCACGAGGAACCCCATTCCCTGGATGGCCTGGGCGCTCTTCATCACCACACCCATGGTCAGGAAGATCCACATGATGGCGGAGCCGAAGACCATCGACAGACCGATGGCCGCGAACAGCCCCGGCACGCTGGTGACGGACAGACCCAGCATGAAACCGACGGCGAGCAGGATCGCGGTGGCGACGAGCATCCGCCCGATCTCCACCGTGATCTTGGCGATCAGCACCGAGGAGCGGGCGATGGGCAGGGACCGGAAGCGGTCCATCACACCCGTCTGGAAGTCCTGGTTGAAGCCGGTGCCCACGCCCATGGCGATGTTCATGCCCATCATCGCCATCAGGCCGGGCACCAGGTAGTTGACGTACTGGTCCTGGTGACCCTTGCCCGCGATCGCACCGCCGAAGACGAACACGAACAGCAGGCAGAACACGATCGGGAAGAGGATCGCGTCGAACATGGACTCCGGGTCCTGGCGGATCCACAGGAGGTTGCGGCGGACCAGGGCGCCGATGTGGCGCAGCTGGGCCCTGGGGCCGAGGCGGCCTTCACCGTCGGCGAGGGGAGCGGTGAGAGTCTTCGAAGGGGCGGGGCGGAGCGCCTCGTCCAGGGTGGCGGTGGGCGACGGGCGGGAGCTCATACGGCGACCTCTTCACGGGCGGCGGACGCGTCCTGCGGGGCACCGGCCTTGTGGCCGGTGAGGGACAGGAACACCTCGTCCAGGCTGGGCAGTTCGGTGGCGATGCCGGCGAGCGTGATGCCGCGGGCGGTGACCGCGCCGACGACGGCGGTCAGCTGTTCGTCGCTGAGGATCGGCACGAGCACGGTGCCGGTCTCGGCGTCCACGGTCGCGTTGCCGAGGCCGGTGAGACCGAACTCGTCGAGCGCGGCGGCGGTCGGGTGGAGCTCCCGCGGGTCGGCCGGGCGGATGCGCAGCGTACGGCCGCCGACCTTCGCCTTCAGTTCGTCGATCCGGCCGCCCGCGATGACCTTGCCGCGGTCGATGACGGTCAGCTCGGAGGCCAGCTGCTCGGCCTCCTCCATGTACTGGGTGGTGAGCAGTACGGTCGCCCCCTCGGCGACCATCCGCTTGACCTCGGTCCACACCTCGTTGCGGGTGCGCGGGTCGAGCCCGGTGGTGGGCTCGTCGAGGTAGAGGACGGCGGGGTGGCCGATCATCGAGGCGGCGAGGTCCAGCCGGCGCCGCATACCGCCGGAGTACGTGGACGCCGGGCGCCGCGCGGCCTCCGTGAGCGAGAACCGCTCCAGAAGTCCCTCGGCCCGGGCCCGGGCCTCCTTGCGGGGCAGGTCGAGGAGCCGGCCGATCATGTACAGGTTCTCGAATCCGGAGAGCTTCTCGTCGACCGAGGCGTACTGGCCGGTGAGGCCGATCACGCGCCGCGTCTGGCGCGGCTGCCGGACGACGTCGTAGCCGGCGACGGTCGCGTGACCGGCGTCCGGGGTGATGAGGGTGGACAGGCAGCGGACCAGGGTGGTCTTGCCGGCGCCGTTCGGGCCGAGCACGCCGAGGACGGTGCCCTCGCGCACATCGAGGTCGACACCGTCCAGTGCCCTGGTCTCGCCGTAGTGCTTGACCAGCCCCCGTACGGTGACGGCCGCGTCCGGGGCGGCGTCGATGGGGTCGTTGTCGATTCGCGTCATGCCGACCAAGGTGCCAGCCCCCACCGACAAACCACCGACAGCCCGCCTACACCTGCCGACCGACCACCGACACCTGCCGACGGATCGGCTACAGCTGGGGACGCGCTGGTGACGGTCGGGAGGGGACGCCTACGGCTGGGGATGGGTTGGTGACGGTCGCCATGGGACGCCTACGGCCGGCGGGGGCTGGCGACAGTCCGGACGGGTCGCATACGGCTGGGGCTCGGCCGCCGACAGCCCCTACCCGGTCGCCTGCGGCGGGGAGGGACCCGGGACAGCCCTGATGGGGGGCGCCTTCGGTCGGGGAGGGGCCGTCTACACCTGCCGATGGGTCGCCTACACCTGCCGAAGGGATGGTGACGGTCCTGACACGGAGTGCCTGCGATCGGCAGGGGCCGGTGACAGCCTTGATGGATCGGCTGGGGCCAGTGACAGCGTTGACGGGGGCACCTGCGGTTGCCGGGGGACCGCCGACAACCGCCGACGGGTTGCCTGCGGCCGGCGAGGAACCGGCGTCAGCCCAGACAGGGGCGTCTACGGACGCCGAGGGACCGCCCACCGTCCCGACGGACCCCACGTCCAGCGGCAGCGGCGCACCAGCACCGGCCCGGCGGCAGCGGCGGACCAGCACCAGCCCGGCGGATCGCCTACGGCCCGCGAGACACCGTTGCCGACGGACCGCCGGCAGACGGGCCCCCGCCGCAACAGCCGGCAGCCCGCCGACGGGGGAAGATCGGCGGGCTGCCGCTGCGCCCTCCATGGGGGCGCGGGGAACTGCGCGACCGGCCAGGCACGGTCCGCAGCGTGCCGGTTACCGCACCCGGGCTCAGTGCACCGAGTGCTCTTCGAGCGGGAACGTCCCGCCCACGACGTCCTCGGCGAAGGCCTTCGCCGTATCGCCCATCACCTGGCGCAGGTCCGCGTACTTCTTCACGAACTTCGGCACCCGGCCGCCGGTCAGCCCCATCATGTCGGTCCACACGAGGACCTGCGCGTCCGTGTCCGGGCCCGCGCCGATGCCGACCGTCGGGATGTGCAGCGCGCGGGTGACCTCCGCGGCCAACTCCGCCGGGACCAGTTCGAGCACGACCGCGAACGCGCCCGCGTCCTGCACCGCCTTGGCGTCCCGCATCAGCTGCGCGGCGGCCTCCTCGCCGCGGCCCTGCACCCGGTAGCCCATCGCGTTGACGGACTGCGGGGTGAGCCCGATGTGCGCCATGACCGGGATGCCGGACTCCACCAGCAGTTCGATCTGGCCGTGCGAGCGTTCGCCGCCCTCCAGCTTCACCGCGCCGACCCCGGCCTCCTTGACCAGGCGGGTGGCCGAGCGCAGGGCCTGCACCGGGCCTTCCTGGTAGGACCCGAAGGGCAGGTCGCCGACGATCAGGGCGCGCTGTGTGCCCCGGACGACCGCCGCCGAGAGCATCGTCATCTCGTCGAGGGTGACGGGTACCGTCGTCTCGTACCCGAGGTGGCAGTTGCCCGCGGAGTCGCCCACGAGCATGACCGGGATACCGGCCTCGTCGAACACCGACGCGGTCATCGCGTCATAGGCGGTGAGCATGGGCCACTTCTCGCCGCGTTCCTTGGCGGCGGTGATGTCCCGAATCGTGATGCGGCGGGTGCTCGTTCCCCCGTACAGCGCCTTGCTGCTGTCGGACGGCTTGAGCACACTCTGAGCGGACTGTCCCTGGGCAGCGGGAAGCTGCGTCATCGCAACGCTCCTTCTGTCATCTCGAGGCGCCCTGACGGCGTCCCCGGACCACCCCCATGGTGGCACTTCGTGCCAAGCGCGGCTAGTGCGGGGTGAGAAGGGGGCCCGCGTCCCAGGACCTAGGCCGGTTTTCGCGGCGACCTAGGTCTTTCCTTAAGGTCTCCGTAAAGTATTCCGATACGAGACCGTTCCGTATCGAAAATTGCCTAGGCTCGTTGCCATGACTACCCAAGCTGTCCCCGTCGAGCGGCGGGTGCCCGAGGCGGTGCACAAGCGCCGCTGGGCCATCCTCGGCGTGCTCATGCTCAGCCTGCTGATCGTGGTGCTCGACAACTCCATCCTGAACGTCGCGATCAAGACGATCTCCACGCCGGCGCCGACCGGCCTGGGCGCCACCCAGAGCGAGCTGGAGTGGGCCATCAACGCCTACACGCTCGTCTTCGCCGGACTGCTGTTCACCGCGGGGCTGCTGGGTGACCGCCTGGGCCGCAAGAAAATGCTGCTGGCCGGCCTCGTGGTGTTCGGCGCCGGGTCGGCGCTCGCCGCCGAGTCCGGTTCTCCGGGGCAGCTCATCGCCTTCCGCGCGCTCATGGGCCTCGGTGCGGCCTTCGTGATGCCCGCGACGCTCGCCGTCCTCATGAACGTCTTCGAGCGTGACGAGCAGCCCAAGGCCATCGGCATCTGGGCCGGCGGTGTGGGCCTCGCCATCGCCATCGGCCCGATAACCGGCGGTGTGCTGCTCGACCACTTCTGGTGGGGCTCCGTCTTCCTGATCAACGTGCCGATCGTGGTCGTCGCCCTGGCCCTGATGATCTGGCTGGTCCCCGACTCCCGCGACCCCAACCCCGGCCGCATCGACCCCATCGGCGTGGTCCTGTCGGTCGTCGGCCTGGTCCTGCTCGTCTACGGCATCATCAAGGGCGGCCAGCTCGCGGACTTCACCGACGCCACGGTCCTCGCGACCATCGCCGCGGGTCTCGCCGTGCTCGTGCTGTTCGTCGTGTTCGAGAAGCGCAGCGACCACCCGTCCATCGACGTCACGTACTTCAAGAACAAGGTCTTCTCCGCCGCCATCGCCGCGATCGCACTGGTCTTCTTCGCACTGATGGGCGTGACCTTCTTCTCCGTCTTCTACACCCAGAGCGTGCGGGGCTACTCGCCGCTGCAGACCGGTCTGCTGATGCTGCCGCTGGCCGTCGCGCAGATGATCTTCGCGCCGCGCGCCAGGCTGCTGGTCGACCGGTTCGGCAACAAGGCCACGACCACCGCCGGCATGGTGGTCATCGCGGCGATGCTCGCAGCGTTCGCCGCCCTGCAGGCCGACACGCCGATCTGGATCCTCGAGGTCATCTTCTTCCTGATGGGCACCGGAATGGCGCACATCATGACCCCGACCAGCGTCGTCATCATGCAGGCGCTGCCCCGGGAGAAGGCGGGCTCGGCGTCCGCGCTCAGCAACACCTTCCGCCAGGTCGGCGGTGCCCTCGGCATCGCGGTCCTCGGCTCGGTCCTGTCGACGGCCTACCGCAACGGCATCCAGGACAAGCTGTCCCTGCTCCCGCCGGGCGTCCGCCACACGGCGGGCGAGTCGATCGAGGCGACGCTCGGCGTGGCCGCGAAACTCGGCCCGAACGGCAAGGCCCTCGTCTCCCCGGCCAACGACGCGTTCCTGCACGCGATGCACACCACGGCGCTGTGGGGCGCGGGCGTCGCGGTGATCGGCGCGGTCGTCGTGGCGCTGTTCCTGCCCGGGAAGGCGCCGGCCACGCAGAAGGGCAAGGAAGAGCAGGAGTTGGTGGGGGCCGATCACTGACGGCACGTCATGGCCGGGCACTCGGGGCGCCGGGTGCCCGTTCAGGCGTACACGGGGGGAGAATCATCCCAGCGCAGCAAGGACGGAGTCGAACGTGAGCCTCGCGCAGAGCCGGCCTCAGCAGGACTGCCCCGTACGGGGACGCCCCCGTAGCGAGGCCGTGGAACGGGCCATCCTGGAAGGGGTGATGAAGCTCATCGAGGAAGGCGTCCCCCTCGCGGACCTGTCGATAGAGCGGATCGCCCGTACGGCCGGTGTCGGCAAGGCCACCATCTACCGCCGGTGGAGCAACAAGGAGGACCTCTTCGTCGACGTCCTGCGGGCGGGCGAGCCGGAGGACCCCGAACTGCCGGGAACCTCGATGCGCGACGACCTGGTCGTGCTCCTGGAGTCGCTGCGGCAGCGCGGACTGGCCAACCGCTCCTCGGCCATCCTGCGCAATGTGCACGCCCAGATGAAGAGCAGCCCCAAGATCTGGGCCGCCTACCACACGACCGTCGTCGCCCCGAGGCGCCGGCTCGGGCTGGAAGTCCTGCGCCGCGGCCAGGAGAACGGCGAACTGCGCAAGGACGTGGACGTCGACCTGATGAACGATCTCCTCGTCGGCCCCATGCTCGTACGCTCCTTGCTGCGCCCCGACGCCCGGCTCGAGAAGGGACTCGCCGAGGAGATCGTCGACACGGTCCTCGAAGGACTACGGCCCGTCAGTTCACCGGAGTAATGTGCTGGTTTCGTCACAGACGGCACCTCTCGTGCCGTTGTTCGGAACTCCGGGCTCCGCGTTCGCCGTCCTCGTGTTCGTACGGCCGCCATGGGGCGGCAGAGACGGAGCCGATCATCCCCTAGGGTCGTAACGGCGGGGGCGACGGTGTGCACGGCAAGTGGTGAGGCGACGGTATGGCGCAGGCGTACAAGACGGAGGCGGGCGGCGGCGGCACGGGTCCGTACCGCAGAGGATCCCGGCTCCGGCACCTGCGCGGCGGCGGCATCTGGCGCCGCGGGATCGTGCTGGCCGCTCTCGCGGTCGTGCTCGCCCTGGTGATGGTGCTGCACGCGAAGATCCCCAACGCCATAGGCAATCTCGGCAGCCTCTCCGAGACGTTTCTGCCGTGGCTCGGAGTGGTGTTCATCCCGCTGCTGCTGATCCTCGCGCTGGTGCGCAGGTCGGCCACCGCGCTGATCGCTCTGCTGGCGCCGCTGGTCGTGTGGCTGAACCTGTTCGGCGGTCTGCTCGGTGACAAGACCGGGAGCGGCGGCGATCTGACGGTGGCCACGCACAATGTCAACGCCGACAACCCCGACCCGTCCGGCACCGCCCGCGACGTGGCGAACTCCGGCGCGGACGTGCTGGCCCTGGAGGAGCTGAAGGCGTCCGCGGTCCCGGTGTACGAGCGGGCGCTGGCGTCGACGTACAAGTACCACTCGGTGCAGGGCACGGTCGGGCTGTGGAGCAAGTACCCGCTGCGCGGGGTGAAGGCGGTGGACATCAAGCTGGGCTGGACGCGGGCGATGCGGGCCACCGTCGACGCCCCTGAGGGGCAGGTCGCCGTCTACGTCGCCCATATGCCCTCAGTGCGGGTGAAGCTGGCGGCCGGGTTCACCGCGCGGCAGCGCGACACCAGCGCGGACGCGCTCGGCGAGGCCATCGCGGGCGAGAGGCTGAGCCAGGTGATCCTGCTGGGTGACCTCAACGGCACGATGAACGACCGCGCGCTCAGGGCCGTCACCTCCCAGATGCGCTCCACCCAGGGTGCGGCGGGCAGCGGCTTCGGGTTCAGCTGGCCGGCGTCGTTCCCGATGGCGCGGATCGACCAGATCATGGTCAAAGGCGTCCAGCCGGTGAGCTCGTGGACCCTCCCGCGGACGGGGAGCGACCACCTGCCGATCGCGGCGCGTGTGAAGGTGGACACGGGCTCGTAACCCGCTGGAATAGTCGGCGTGAGAGGCTTTGTTCCGTACGTGAACATATTGATCGCTCCGTACGGAACTCCGCTCTGAAAGGCCCCTCATGCCCCTGGCCCTGCTCGCCCTCGCCGTAGGCGCCTTCGGTATCGGCACCACCGAGTTCGTGATGATGGGCCTGCTGCCCGAGGTCGCGGACGATCTGCACATATCCATCCCCGTCGCCGGGCATCTGGTCTCGGCGTACGCACTGGGCGTGGTGATCGGAGCGCCGCTGCTCGCCGCGGTCACCGCCCGGCTGTCCCGCCGCAAGGTCCTCATCGGCCTGATGGGACTGTTCGTGGTGGGCAACGCGCTCTCGGGCCTCGCGCCCGGCTACCACGGGCTGCTGGCCGCCCGCTTCCTGAGCGGACTGCCGCACGGTGCCTTCTTCGGCGTCGGCGCCGTCGTCGCGACCGGTCTGGTCGCCCCCGAGCGCAAGGCGCGCTCGGTCTCACTGATGTTCCTGGGTCTCACGGTCGCCAACATCGCCGGCGTGCCCGTCGCCACCTTGACGGGCCAGCACCTGGGATGGCGGGCGACGTTCCTCGGTGTCAGCGTGATCGGGGTGGCGGCGATCGTGTCGCTCTTCCTCCTGATCCCGCACGACCACACCCACGCCCCGGCCGGCGGACTGCGGGGCGAACTCGTGGCCCTGCGCTCGCTGCCGGTCTGGCTGGCGCTGGGCACCACGGTGGCGGGCTTCGGCGCCCTGTTCTCGGCCTACAGCTACATCACGCCGATGCTGACGGACGCTGCCGGCTACGCGGACGCCAGCGTGACCCTGCTCCTGGCCCTGTTCGGCGTGGGCGCGACGATCGGCAACCTGGTGGGCGGCCGTCTGGCGGACCACTCGCTGCGGGGCACGCTGTTCGGCGGCCTGACCGCACTGGCGGCGGTGCTGGCGCTGTTCCCGCTGCTCATGAGCGCGCAGTGGAGCGCGGCCCTGGCGGTGGCCCTGCTGGGTACGGCCGCGTTCATCACCGGTTCCCCGCTCCAGTTGATGGTGATGGAGAAGGCCTCCGCAGCCCCCTCCCTCGCCTCCTCGGCCAACCAGGCGGCCTTCAACCTGGCGAACGCGGGCGGCGCGTGGATCGGAGGCCTCGCCCTGGCCGCGGGCTTCGGCGCCACCTCCCCGGCGGTCGCGGGCGCGGCTCTCGCCGTGCTGGGCCTCGCGGTGGCGGGTGTCGCGTACGCGGTGGACCGCCGGCAGGGCACTCCGAAGACCGGGCGGGAGCGTGTGGTGGCGTCGCATCTGCCGGACCACGCGGAGAGCGTGCGCGGCTGACAAGGGTGTCGAGGGGCCGGGCCGGTGGCTCGGCCCCTCTTCGCACGATTGGGCCGAGCGCTGCCGGCCCGTAGCTGGGTGCCCCCGCGGGGCCGAGAGTCCGGAAGGTGCGGGACCGAGGCCGTTCAGGCCGAAGCGGGAGACCGGGGCGGCCCCCAGGGACACGGGCCCGAACGGGGGCGCCGCCCGGACGGCGCCCCCGCGGAGCCTTACGCGTGCTCGCGCCAGCGGTTCGTGATCGGCAGCCGGCGGTCCTTGCCGAAGCCCTTCGCCGAGATCTTCGTGCCCGGCGGGTACTGCCGGCGCTTGTACTCGGCCGTGTCGACCATCCGCAGGGTCCGCACGACCAGGTCACGGTCGAAGCCCGCGGCCACGATGGCGTCCGCGCCCTGGTCCCGGTCGACGTACAGGTCGAGGATCGCGTCCAGGACCGGGTAGTCGGGCAGCGAGTCCGTGTCGACCTGCCCGGGACGCAGCTCCGCGCTCGGCGGCTTCGTGATCGAGTTCTCCGGGATGGGCGGCGTCTGGCCACGCCCCTCAGCTGCCCGGTTGCGCCACCGCGCCAGCTGGAAGACCGATGTCTTGTACACGTCCTTGATCGGGCCGTACGCGCCCACCGAGTCGCCGTACAGCGTCGAGTAGCCCACCGCCAGCTCCGACTTGTTGCCGGGCGCCAGCACGATGTGGCCCTCCTGGTTGGAGATCGCCATCAGCAGCGTGCCGCGGAGCCGGGACTGGAGGTTCTCCTCCGCCAGACCGGTCAGCCCGAGGGCGTCCATGTAGGCGGTGAACATCGTCTCGATGGAGACGGTGCGGAAGTTCAGACCGGTGCGCCGCGCCAGCTCCGCCGCGTCTCCCCTGGAGTGATCGGAGGAGTACTTGGACGGCATGGAGACCCCGTAGACGTTCTCCGCGCCCAGCGCGTCGCACGCGATCGACGCGACCAGCGCGGAGTCGATGCCGCCCGAGAGGCCGATGAGCACCGACCTGAAGCCGTTCTTCCTCACATACGCCCGCAGGCCCACGACCAGCGCCGAGTAGACCTCCTCGTCGTCCTCCAGGCGCTCCGCGTAGCCGCCCGTCAGCTCGGGCTCGTATTCCGGGAGCGGCTCCTCGGACAGCACCAGTCGGTCGATGCGCAGTCCGTCGTCGACGACGCCCTCCGGCGCGTCGGGCTGCGCCGCGGGCAGGTCGAGGTCCAGGACCACACAGCCCTCGGTGAACTGTGGTGCCCGCGCGATCACTTCGCCGTCCGGGCCGACGACGATCGAGTCCCCGTCGTAGACCAGCTCGTCCTGGCCGCCCATCATGGCGACGTAGGCGGTGGTGCAGCCGGCCTCCTGCGCCCGCTTGCGCACCAGCTCCAGGCGCGTGTCGTCCTTCTCGCGCTCGTACGGGGAGGCGTTGATCGAGACCAGCAGCCCGGCCTTCGCGGTCCGCGCGGCCGGCACCCGGCCGCCCTCCTGCCACAGGTCCTCGCAGATGGCGAGCGCCACGTCGATCCCGTGCAGACGCACGACCGGCATGGTGTCGCCCGGCACGAAGTAGCGGAACTCGTCGAAGACGCCGTAGTTGGGCAGGTGGTGCTTGGCGAAGGTGAGGACGACTTCGCCGCGGTGCAGCACCGCCGCGGCGTCCTGCGGGGCGCCGGCCGGCTGGCCGTACTTCGGCTGGGCGGTCTCGCAGCGGTCCAGATAGCCGACGATCACCGGCAGCTCCCCGAGGCCCTCACCGGCGAGGCGCGCGGCGAGGTCCCGCAGGGCCGCGCGAGAGGCCTCGACGAAGGACGACCGCAGGGCCAGGTCCTCGACGGGGTACCCGGTCAGCACCATCTCCGGGAACGCCACCAGGTGCGCTCCCTGCTCGGCGGAGTGACGGGTCCAGCGGAGGATCGCCTCGGCGTTTCCGGCGAGATCACCGACGGTCGAGTCGATCTGATTCAGGGCGAGGCGTAGTTGAGGCACGGCCCCAGTCTAGACGCCAGTAATCGTCAGAGCGACACAATGGGGCTGTGGGACGCCCCACGCCCGGCGTGCCCCCTGCGGCAGCGGGCCGCGGCGGCGGGGGGCCCTGCGATCAGCGTGCGATGCCGGAGAGGCACCGGGGCATCACGGACGAGGTGCCGGCGCGGCGACCGGCCCGGCACACGGGTGCGCCCGCCCCCCTTCAGGACGAGGAGCGGGCGCACGGTCGTCGAACCGCCGAGTGGTGTCAGTGGCGACGGTAGGACTCGACGTAGCCGGGAGCGGGCGAGCCCACACCGGTCACGTCGTCGTAGCCCTTCACGGCCGACAGCGAGCTGTCCTTGCCGAGGCTGCGCACGGAGACGGCCAGACCGTCCGCCGCGTCGAACCCGTTGACGAAGTCGACACGCGCGACCGCGAGGTCCTTGCCGGTCGGCTTGTCCACCACGTCGTGGTACAGCTTCGAGCCGTACTTGGCGTAGATCGTCGGGTTGGCGAAGCCGATCGCCTTGCCACCCCGGGCCTCCTGGGCCAGGGCCTGGACGGCCGCGATGACCGGCGCGGCCAGCGAGGTGCCGCCGATGCGGTACTCGCTGTACTGCTGCGACCCGTCGGGGAAGGTCTGCGTCTGGCCGACCTTGAAACCGGTGTTCGGGTCGGCGATCGCCGCGATGTCCGGGACGACACGGTTGCCCGCCGCGCTGTTGGCCGTGGCCAGCGCGTTCGGGACGACACCCTTCTGGTAGAAGGGCTCCGCCACCGTCTTGCTGGTGCCGCCGCCCGCGCCCGAGGTGTACGCGCCCGGGAAGCCCGTCCAGCTCTTGCCGTCGGCCGACAGGTTCGCCTTCTCGGTGCCCCAGCCGGTCTCCCACTGGTACTTGTCGCCCTTGCCGACGGCCAGCGAGGTGCCGCCGACCGCGGTCACCCACGCCGAGTTGGCCGGGGTGTCGACCTGCTTCGTACCGGTGTGGGCGACCTCGTCGCCGTTGTCGCCGGAGGAGAAGTAGAAGCCGATGCCCTCGACCGCGCCGAACTGGAAGACCTGGTCGTACGCGGCCGCGATGTCCGGCGTCTCGTTGGCCTCGATGTCGCCCCACGAGTTGGAGACGATGTCGGCCAGGTGCCCGTCGACGATCTTGTTGAGCGAGTCGAGCAGATCGTCGTCGTAGCAGGAGGCGGCACCCACGTAGGTGATGCTCGCGTTGGGGGCGACCGCGTGCACGGCCTCGACGTCGAGCGTCTCCTCGCCGTACCAGCCGGCGGCCCCGCACTCCTCGGTCTTCGTGTAGTTCTTCGGCAGCACCTGGCGCAGCTGACCGCCGGTGTACCCGGCATCGCCGTGCTTCTTCGCGTAGGTGGCCGCGTCGAAGGCGATGGTCGGGGAGGCGTAGGCGTCGGTGATGGCGACGCGCACGCCACGGCCCGTGCGGGTGCCCGCGCCGTACGCGGCCCGCAGCTGCTTGCCGGTGTAGCCCTGCACGGCGTACGGGATCTTCGTTCCGTACGCGTCCGGAAGCGTGTTCGCGATGTCCGAGCCGTAGTACGAGGAGAACGGCCCGGAGTTCTTGAAGACGGCGTCCGGCGGCGGCAGCTGGTCGCTGTGGCTCGACTTGTGCGGGGCGTTGTCCAGACCGGTCACGGTCAGGACGGCACCGTTCAGGCTCTCCGGCGCGGTGGCCGCCTTGGACGGCGCGCGGTAGGTCTTCGAGCCCTTGGCGTAGTTGTGCAGCTGGGTCCCGAACGCCCGCTCGGCGGCGGCCACGTCACCGGTGACGGCGACGTAGTGCTGCGTGACGGCGGTGACCTGCAGACCCGCGGCCTTCAGCCACGACGTCACGGCGGCCACCTGGGCCTTGGTCGCACCGAAGCGCTGCTGCGTCTGCTTGGCGCTGAGGTACTTGCCGTACAAGGGCGAAGCCGGGTCGGAGACGGCCTTGGCGTAGGCCGCCAGGCCGGCGGCGTTGCGGCCGGCCAGGTAGACGCGGGCCGAGACCTGGGCACTGTTCGAGGTCGCGCCCTTGTCCGCCTTGGCCGTCGCCCACGCGGGCTTGGTGCCCGCGAGCGCATCCCGGCCGGGGTTGTTCGCGGCGTGCGCCGCCGGTATGCCGAGCGCCAGTGCACCGGCGAGCAGCGGCAGTGTCGCTGCCATGCTCACTCCGGCGCGCGCCGTGGCGCGGTTCGATCTCATATAGCCCCCTGCAATGCGGTTCGTCGCATGTGGTGGTTAGTCGGCGATCCGCGTAGAACCGCCGCGCCGAAGCGCGGCGAATGGATCACACGATGGGGGCCACTCTTTCGATGAACAGTTCATGCCAGGGGAATGAAATGGCCAAGAAGAACTCAAGTAACCGTGAGTATGGGTCATTTGAGACGGTTTCGGCGAACCCCGTCTGTTGCGGATTGATTGCGATCACCCGGAGATCCTTGCGGCGGCCGGAGCGCACGACAGGGCGCCTGGGTGTGCGAGGGGTCAGTCCTGTGGCGCGGCGCCGCGTTCCTTGAGCATGGTCGCCATCAGTTCGATCTCCGACTGCTGCGCGTCGACCATGCCCTGCGCGAGCTTCTTCTCCACGCCCACCGTGCACTTGGCGACACAGCCCTCGGCCATGTGGATGCCGCCCTTGTGGTGTTCGGTCATCAGCTGCAGATAGAGGATCTCGGCCTGCTTGCCCTGAAGCGTGTCCAGCTTCTTCAGGTCGGTGTTGGTCGCCATGCCCGGCATCAGCGCGCCGTCCTGGCCGGGGGGCATGTCACCCATGCCCATCCATGTCATCGGCGGATCGGCGGACACCTTCGGCAGTCCCCACAGGTCGAGCCAGCCCAGCAGCATGCCGCGCTGGTTGGCCTGCGTCTGTGCGATGTCGTAGGCGAGCCGGCGCACTTCCTCGTTCTGCGTGCGGTCGCGCACGATGTACGACATCTCGACGGCCTGCTGGTGGTGGACCGCCATGTCCCGGGCGAAACCCGCGTCCGCCGACTCGGCGGTGGGCACCTTGGCCGTGGCCCCGGCGTCCTCGGCGACCGCGTAGGTGACCGCTCCGGCCGCGACGAGCACCGCCGCGGCCGATCCCGCGATCCAGCCGATGTGCCTCATTGGCCCAGCCCGCCGGTGCAGGCGGCGCCCGGCTCGGGCGTCTGGGAGCCCTGGACGAACTGGGCGAAGAACTTGTCGACGTCCGGGTCGCTCGCGCTCTTCACCGTGCGCTGGTGCGCCCAGGCGCTGAGCATGATCGGGTCCTTCTGGTCCTCGACCGGGCTCATCAGCGTGTACGGCGTCTTGTGCACCTTGGCCGCGAGCGCGTCGACATCGGCCTTGGACGCCTTGGAGTTGTACGTCACCCAGACCGCCCCGTGCTCCAGCGAGTGCACGGCGTTCATGTTGTTGAGGGGCTTGGTGTAGACGTCGCCGTTGCAGTTCTGCCAGACCGGGTTGTGGTCACCGCCGACCGGGGGCTCCATCGGGTAGTTCACGGTCTTGGTGGTGTGGGTGCGGCCCAGCGTGCCCTTCCAGGTGTTCACCCCGTCGGCGCCGGCGACGAAGTGGCCCGACCCCTTGGAGTCGTCGGCCGCGGAGGCCTTGTCACCGGACTGCGACTGGATGAGGACGACACCGCCGACGACGAGACCGGCGACGACGACCACGCTCGCGGCGATGGTGAGGATCCGGTTGCGACGCTCACGGGCGCGCTCGGCGCGACGCATCTCCTCTATTCGCGCCTTGCGCTCGTTGGAGCCGGTCTTGTTGGCGGAACCCATGGCGAGTCCTTTGGGAAAGAGACGGGCGGGACCGCTGATCGTAGTGGGAACGGGGCCGCCCGCATGTAGGGAGGTCACGGGAATGGCGGAACAAGTGATTTTCCTGCCATTAATTTGAATCTTGGATGCACATTATTTACGCTGGCGGCATGCGACTGTTGCGCTCCACCGACCTGGCGCTGCGCGTCCTGATGAGGCTCGCCGTCGCAGGCGAGGCCCACCCCACGACCCGAGAGGTCGCGGCGGCCATGGACGTGCCCTACACGCACGCTGCGAAGGTCGTCGCCGAACTCCAGCACATGGGGCTGCTCGCGGCGCGGCGCGGCCGGGGCGGCGGGCTCACGCTCACCGAGGCCGGGCGCGAGGCATCGGTCGGCGGTATCGTGCGCGCCTTCGAGGGGGACGACGACGTCGTCGAGTGCGAGGGTGCCACGCCCTGCCCGCTGCACACCGGGTGCCGGCTGCGCGGCGCGCTCCGGCGGGCCCAGGAGGCGTTCTTCGCCTCACTGGACCCGCTGACGATAGAGGACATGGTCGCGGCACCGACGGGACCGCTGCTGCTGGGCATCTCCCGGATGCCCTCCTCCTGACCGGTTCGCGGACCGGCCGGAGGTTCCGTCAGCCCTGGGCCAGCCAGAGGTCGGGTCCGAACACCTCGTAGTGGATGTCGGCGGGTGCCACGCCCTTCTCGAGAAGCTGGGTCCGGACGGCCCGCATGAAGGGCAGCGGACCGCACAGGTACGCGCGCGTGCCCGAGGCGACGGCAACCCGGGAGAGGTCGACACGGCCGGTCTGCGCGGACTGCGGCGCGTCCTGCTCGTACCAGAAGTGCACGGCGGCGTCCTCCAGCTTGTCCGCGAAGCCTTCGTGGTCGGCGCGCAGGGCGTGCACGGCGGGGGAGCGGTCCGCGTGCACGACCGTGACCGGGGAGCCGTGGCCGGTGCGGGCCAGCTCCTCCAGCATGGCGATCATCGGGGTCACGCCGATGCCGGCGGAGGCGAACAGCAGGGGTGCCTCGTCCGCGTCCAGGACGAGGTCGCCGTACGGAGCGGACAGCTCCACGGTGTCGCCCTCCTCCACGCGTGCGTGCAGGTGGCTGGAGACCTCCCCGTCGGGGCCCGCGTCGCCCTGCACGCGCTTGACGCTGATCTGCCGCAGCGGTGAGCCGGGCGCGGAGGAGAGGCTGTACTGGCGGATCTGCCGGGCGCCGTCCGGCAGTTCGACGCGGACGGAGACGTACTGGCCGGGGCGGAAGTCCGGGACGGGGCCGTCATCGGCCGGGCGCAGCTGGAAGGTGGCGACGTCCGCGGTCTCCTCGACGCGCCCCATGACCCGCCAGGTCCGCCAGCCGGTCTGCCCGCTCGCCTCGTACAGCCGCTTCTCGATCGCGATCAGTGCGTTCGCCATCAGCCAGTAGACCTCGTCCCAGGCGGCCGCCACCTCGGGGGTGACCGCGTCGCCGAGCACCTCCACGATGGCCGCGAAGAGGTGCTGGTGGACGACCTTGTACTGCTCGGGCGCCACCCCCAGTGAGGCGTGCTTGTGGGCGATGCGGCTCAGCATCACGTCGGGCCGCTCGTCGGGGTGGTCCACCAGGTAGGCGGCGAAGGCGGCGATCGAGCCCGCCAGGGCCTGCCGCTGGGTGCCGGCCGCCTGGTTGCCGCGGTTGAAGAGGTTCCGCAGCAGATCCGGGTGGGCGGTGAACAGCCCGTCGTAGAAGCGCTCGGTGATCTCCGGGAGTGCGGCGCCGACCGCGGGGAGGGTGGCACGGACGGTGGCGGCGGACTGCTCGGACAGCATCGGGACTCCTTTGCGAAGGGTGGTTGCGGCGCCTTGGCCTCTCCAGCACGGTAATAAAAGTTGCATCTGAGATGCAAATTAAGAACGACGCTGAGCGCACGAGGCACGCCATTACGCAGGGGCCGACGAGCAGGCAAGATGGGCGGCAGAGCGAGGCATCCGCTCATGCGAGGCGTTCAGCCCGAGGCCGGCCGGTCGATCAAGGTCCGCAACGCGCACGAAATGGTGTTGTGGTGGGATGCTCAGGTGCCCGACCGCCTCCTGCGGAACCGGCGACAGGCGGCCTGACCAGCAAGGATGGGGAAGCTGAAGATGGACAAGCAGCAGGAGTTCGTGCTCCGTACGCTGGAGGAGCGCGACATCCGGTTCGTACGCCTGTGGTTCACGGACGTGCTGGGCTTCCTCAAGTCCGTGGCCGTGGCGCCCGCCGAACTCGAGCAGGCCTTCGACGAGGGCATCGGCTTCGACGGTTCCGCCATCGAGGGCTTCGCCCGGGTGTACGAGTCCGACATGATCGCCAAGCCGGACCCGTCGACCTTCCAGGTCCTGCCGTGGCGCGCCGAGGCCCCGGGCACCGCACGGATGTTCTGCGACATCCTCATGCCCGACGGATCCCCGTCCTTCGCCGACCCGAGGTACGTGCTCAAGCGCGCCCTCGCCCGCGCCTCCGACCTCGGCTTCACCTTCTACACCCACCCGGAGATCGAGTTCTTCCTGCTGAAGGACCGGCCCCTCGACGGCACCCGCCCGACCCCGGCCGACAACTCCGGTTACTTCGACCACACCCCGCAGAACGTGGGCATGGACTTCCGCCGCCAGGCGATCACCATGTTGGAGTCCATGGGCATCTCGGTCGAGTTCTCCCACCACGAGGGCGCGCCGGGCCAGCAGGAGATCGACCTGCGCTATGCGGACGCGCTGTCCACCGCCGACAACGTCATGACCTTCCGCCTGATCATGAAGCAGGTGGCGCTGGAGCAGGGCGTGCAGGCCACCTTCATGCCGAAGCCCTTCTCGGAGCATCCGGGCTCCGGCATGCACACGCACCTGTCCCTGTTCGAGGGCGACCGCAACGCGTTCTACGAGTCGGGCGCCGAGTACCAGCTCTCCAAGGTCGGCCGCTCCTTCATCGCGGGCCTGCTCCGGCACGCGGCGGAGGCCTCGGCGGTCACCAACCAGTGGGTGAACTCCTACAAGCGCATCTGGGGCGGCTCCGAGCGCACCGCGGGCGCGGGCGGCGAGGCGCCGTCGTACATCTGCTGGGGTCACAACAACCGCTCGGCCCTCGTCCGCGTCCCGATGTACAAGCCGGGCAAAACCGGTTCGGCGCGGGTCGAGGTCCGCTCGCTCGACTCCGGCGCCAACCCCTACCTGGCCTATGCCGTCCTGCTGGCCGCCGGCCTCAAGGGGATCGAGGAGGGCTACGAACTCCCGCCGGGCGCCGAGGACGACGTGTGGGCCCTGACGGACGCCGAGCGCCGCGCGATGGGCATCGAGCCGCTGCCGCAGAACCTCGGCGAAGCGCTCGCCCTGATGCAACGCAGCGACCTGGTCGCCGAGACCCTCGGCGAACACGTCTTCGACTTCTTCCTGCGCAACAAGCAGCACGAGTGGCACGAGTACCGCAGCGAGGTCACGGCCTTCGAGCTGCGGAAGAACCTGCCGGTGCTGTAAGCGCAGGTCAAAGGCCATAGGCCAACAAAAAGCCGTGGGGCCTACGACCAGTCGTCGTAGGCCCCACGGGCTCTCTTCCGGCTCTGGGCCGTCTACGGGCCGTCTGGCGCGGAGGCGGCGTCGTACATGCCGTCCACGGCTTTCCGGGTCCGTCCCTCGCTGCTCGGCATGAGGTGCGTGTAGACCCTCAGCGTGAACCCTGGGTCAGTGTGCCCGAGGTACTTGCGGTGGCGAGGGAGTCCAACTCTTTCTTCACACGCCGATGTTGGACTCACTCCTTCCAGGCGCGTTAGCGAGTCCCTGGAACAGACCAGCACTTGGAGATTGGTGACTGCGGACTCAGGCGCCCACGGTCCCGTCGACACCCTCGCGCAGAAAGTCCGCGTGCCCGTTGTGGCGGCCGTACTCCAGGAGCACGTGCACCATCACCATCCGCAGCGATACTTCCTCGCCCCATCTGGGCTGATACCCGGCCCGGTCCAGGGACTCAGCCTCCCGCTCGATACGGCGCGAGTTCTCCACCTCGGCCTCCCAGGCCCCGAACGCCTCGTTCCTGGTCGACGCGCTCGCGTTGTACGCCGCCTGGAAGTCGATCTTGTCGGACCAGACCATGGGCACATCGTTGTCCTCGAACACCCGACGGAACCAAGCACGCTCCACCTCCGCCATGTGCCGGACCAGACCGAGCAGCGAGAGCGTGGACGGCGGCATCGACTGCTGCCGCAGCTCCTCGTCGGTAAGCCCTTCGCACTTCATGGCAAGGGTCGCGCGGTGGTAGTCGAGGAAAGTCCGCAGCATGTCACGTTCGCTTCCAAAACTGGGCGGCCCTATGCGATTGTCGACGGTCACTGGCTGCACCCCTCATCCGCGCATGCATTTCAGGGTCAGTATCTACTCCCGTCGACTGTCCCCAGACGAGGGCCACCGGACCCGACTGTCACCACGGAAGTCGCAGGTCACAGGAATCAGCAAGGCTCATCGGTCACCCGCAGCCGCAGCTACCCCTTGGAATCGATCATATAGGCGGTGTCTCTTCGATCCGGTCCGTTCCTCAGCGGCGGACCAAGCAGAACGGATGCCCCGCTGGGTCGGCATAGATACGCCAACTCCGCCCGCCCGCACCACCGTCCAACACCCTCGCGCCCTGGGCCAGTACCTGCTCTTCAGCCTGGTCCAGGTCCGCAACGCCCAAGTCCAGGTGAAACTGCTGTGGACGGGTTGGGTCCGGCCACAGCGGCGGCTGGTAGCCCACTGCCCGCTGGAAGGCCAGGACGACACCGGACACCGTGTGCAACGTCGCCCAGTCGTCACTCAACGCCCACCGCCGATCTGGCCGGTTGACGGTGCCACCAAGGATCGACTGGTAGAACGCCGCCAACTCCATCGGCTCGGGGCAGTCCAGCACCACACACTGCATGTCAGCGATCATGGGCCGATCCTAGGCGGACCTCACCGCCGACTCTCAGCAGCAAAGATCAGAGAGACACCACCCAGGGCGTTACAGGTTTCTCTACCTCATCAAGCACCTGTCGTCGCTCCGCTCCCGCCCAAGAGGCAGGCACACGGAGCATGAGGTCAGAACACGTCGCGGCTGGGGCGGTCGGCTCCACGACTTTAGAGGTCGTTCTCTTTCCGAACCTCGTGTGCTCCTTTTGCTGGTCAGACATGAGATCGCGGCTGTCGCGGAAGTCTCGGCTCGTTGCTGGCCGGGACGTTAAGGGGGTGGCGGACCCTGACGGCAGAAGATGACGGCAACGGAGCCGTACGCATGGGGACCTTGGCGGTAGCAGGGGGACTGCCTTGAGCCCTTGTAGCAGCAACGTGGCAGCGCGCTTCGTCGCAAGCTCCCGCCGCTCCAAGGGCAGGACATGATCTCCTCTGGGCCGTCTCTGGGCCGTGCGAGGGCGGCCGAAGGTGACCAACAATGACAGAGGCCCACGGCGCCTGAACTGGTCAGAGCCGTGGGCCTGTTCTGCCTCGCTGGTCAGCCGGGCGACTGTTCAGTACACCGGCTACTGATCGCAGTTACCGGCGCTTGCCACACCCATTGAGACTCCGCCGACCTCCGCGAGCATCGTGACCGTTGCGTTAGGCGTTGTAAAAAGGTTGATCCACCTCGGACGGATCGGCCTTGACCCAGTTGCGCTGCTGTTGGTCTAGGTGTTCACCAGCCACTGACGCCCGTCGATGAGTTCGCGAACCGCATCAAGGTGGCCGGCGTGGCACGCGGTCTCAGTGATCACATGGAGCAGGACATCCCGAAGATTGTGCAGGCGCCACTCACTCTCCGGAAAGGGCCACCAGACCAAGTCGGCATCTGCAGATGAGGCGGCGATGACGGCATCCGCCAGGGACGCCTCATGGCGATAGCGGTCAAGGACATCGGCGGCCGGCAGCCCCGAAGCCACCTGCCATGCGCTGTCTTGGCTGCTCACCAGGTCGATGACCACCGGATCCCCAGCCACAACGGCACGGAAGTACAAACGCTCCACCGACAGCGTGAGGTGCTGCACCATCCCCAGGCAACTCCACCCAGAGGGCAGCACCGGGCGCCGCAGCGCCTCCTCGCTGAGCCCTTCCACTGCCCCCAACACGTGGTCTCGCTGCACCTGCAAGACACTCAGCAGCGCCGTGATCTCAGCGTCCACCACCACGGTCACTTCGCCACCTCCCGGATACCACACTGCTTGATTGCTGCCAGGCACTCGATGGCGGCAGCGAGCGCGGTGATGCCACCCGCGCCTGCGTACTCGCTCGTGCAGTTCATGTGCTGCTTCCTCTCCCGAAGGGCCACCTGTGTACAGAGTTGGAAACGCTTTGAGCTGGGACTTCACTACCCCCAGCGGTCATCCTCCTCTCCGCGGTTGTGGTGTTGCCAGGCCCGGGGGGCCCGCCGGTTCGTTCTCCAGTCGACGCAGTGTCACCGCTTCACCAAATGCGACGACCTCTTAAGCCCGGAGAACTGGCAGTGCGTCACATCGAAAGGGCTACCACCCGCGCTTTTGGCCCAGACGGGGCCTCTTCGGGCTTGCTGGGATGTGGCCCGTTGAAGCACGCACACCGCAACCGGGTGGGGGCGGTCCGCAGGAATACGGGGCCTCGACCGTGCAGCCGGGACCGTCGTCGGGTTCCAGTTCAGGAGCAGCAGCCTGAGCCGTCCGTGATGGGCGGTCCGCTGTGGAGGTCGTCGTCGTGGCCTGCGGTGATCCGTGCCCATTGCGCGGTCGGCCGTCCGTCCTTGCGGAACTGCTGACCGAGGGTTTCGTACGGCTGCGGCCAGCCTGGCGGGGAGTCCTCCCAGGTTTCCTGCCGTCCGTAGACGGTCATGTCGAGGATGCCGTAGGAGGGCGCCATGGGTTCGACGCCGCGGCCGGTGGTCCAGTACGTCTCGTAGACGCGTTCTCCGTCGCTGAGGTAGCTCGCTTTCATTCCGAAGTGGCGGCCGGCGAGGAGTGGTTCGCGTGACTCGGCGGGTACGGAGTACCAGGGCATGTCCCAGCCCATGAAGCGGCGGTAGCGTTCGGACTCGTCGAACGGGCCCTGGCAGAAGACGGCGAAGGTGACGTCACGCTGGTGCAGATAGGACAGTTCGCGGACCTGCCCGGTGAAGAAGGTGCAACCCTCACACTGGTCGGCTGCGGGGCGGCCGTCGTGCCACATGTGATACGAGACGAACAGTTGGGTGCGGCCCTCGAAGACATCGATCAGGGGGACCTCTCCGTTGCCTCCGACGAGCGGAGTTGATGGGTCCACCTCCGTCATGGGCAGCCGTCGCCGCGCGGCGGCGATCGCGTCGCCCTCCCGGGTGTGCGCCTTCTCCCGGGCGCGCACGGTGTCGACGGCGGTCAGCCACTCCCGGCGGGAGGCGACCGGTGGTTTGTTCACAGCAGTCATGCCCGTACTGACCCGACCGCACACAAGAACTCATCGGTGGAGCCCGAGGCAGGCCCTGCTGACCACGACCTCGCCGGAGTACACGGTCCTCGCGATGGAGAGGGCCCGTTGGCCGTGCGCAACGTCGGCTTGGCCTGCGGTCTGACGCCGGCCGCCGATAATCCCGATACAGACATAGCCGAGGGCGACGATACCGGCTGCTACGGAGCCGATGAGCACCACCCATATCTGATCCATGCAGAGGGACCTGCCGTACGAGTCCGGCGGTGGAACTGGTCACCCCGCACTCCAACACATGCAGCGCCGCCTGACGGCAACGGTTGACGGCAACGTGTATGCACGCTGCAGTACGGTTCGTGTTGTTCGCCGCGTGGAACGGAGCAGCGCTTGCACACGCGGACTCCACGAAATGCCGTCCGACAACGACGGACTCCCGGGAATCCAGGTGGGCCATCGCGATGCGAGGAGGAATTCGCCAACTCGGCGCCGCTCTCACCGTCGCTCCGCCGGCGCAGATGTGGGCGTGCGGGGGATGGATCCAGCTCACCCTGATCGGCCTGGCGTCTCCGGCCCGGTGCCCATGTCTCGAAGGCGGGGCC
Source organism: Streptomyces sp. NPDC046900 (assembly GCF_040644975.1). Lineage (NCBI taxonomy): Bacteria > Bacillati > Actinomycetota > Actinomycetes > Kitasatosporales > Streptomycetaceae > Streptomyces > Streptomyces sp. NPDC046900. The sequence goes on from NZ_JBEYXD010000003.1 coordinate 281,783, forward strand.
TGAGCGTCCGTCAGGAGATGTACGCGGGCGACACAGCCGCGCTGTCCATGCGCAGCGGCTTGCCCGTGCCGTCGGCCGGGAGCTCGTAGAGGTCCGCCCCGTAGTCGCCGGGCAGGGCGTACACGATCGTGTGCCCGTCCCGCCAGACCGCCTGGTCGTCCACGCTGCGCGGCTCCGCGAGCGGGGTCTCGCGCAGTGTGCGCAGGTCGAGGACGTACAGGTGCCAGGGCGCGTCCTTGGGGAGGCCCTTCACCCGTTTCTTGAAGGCGATGCGGGTGCCGTCGGGGGACAGGGAGGGGCACTCCACGTTGCTGTGGAGCGTGGTGAGGGTGCGGGCCCGCAGGTCGCCGCGGACCAGGTAGGTCGTGCCCTTCGTCGCCAGCGTCGCGTAGAACGTGCGGTCGTCGGCCGCGAAGGTCACCCCCCAGAAGTTCACGTCCGCCGCCCGGTAGGTCCTGCCGTCCTTGATGACGCGGTACGCCTCCAGGGAGGGGGTCAGCGCTCCGGTCCGGGTGTTCACGATCGCCGTGCGGGTCGAGAAGTTCGTACCGGCGTACGAGTCCCCGCCCACGAAGGCGGTCCAGGCCGCGTAATGGCCGCTGGGGGAGACCCGGGCGCGGGAGGGGATGCCGGGGACGTCGTAGTGCGCCCTTTCGCGCAGGGCCGCGTCGAGGATCAGCGCGCGGTAGGTGTCCGAGACCGCGCCGTGGACGGCCTGGAGGCACACTCCGGTGCCCGAAGCGGCGTAGAAGCGCAGGCACTTGACGCCCGACGCCGTGCGCGGGCCGGCGGGGTCGGTGGCCGGGACCGACGCGAGCTCGTCGCGGTGCGGGCCCCACGCCAAGTTGCGGAACACCAGGCGGCCGGGCTCCGTCAGGGTGACCGTGCCGGAGGCGACCCGGGGGCCGCCCGCCTGGGGCTGGTTTCTGCGCTCGGCCCGCGCCGAGGCGTGCAGCACCGAGGCCGTGGCGACCCCCGCCAGCAGCACCAGAGCCGTGAGCAGGACCAGGATGCGGGTGCGTGCCGTCATACCGTGCCTTCCGTGCGCACAGGAGCCCTGCCGTGGGGGCGCAGGGACAGAGCGAACGCCGCGCAGACGGCCAGCGCCGCCGTCGACGCCATGAGTGCCGTACGGTCGCCCCACAGCGTCCAGGCCGCTCCGAACGCCAGCGAGCAGGAGAAGCGGGCCAGCGCCTGGCCCGTCTGCACAAGAGCGAGACCGGACGAGCGAAGGGCTTCCGGGACGCTGTCGGACGCCGCCGCCATCAGCACACCGTCGGTCGCCGCGTAGAAGCCTCCGTGCAGGGCGAGCACGAGATACGGCAGCGCGGTCGAGTGCCAGGAGGTGAGCAGCAGGGCGTACGCCAGGAGCAGCGCGCCGTGGCCCGCGAGGAAGATCCGCCAGCGGCCGACCCGGTCGGCGAGTCGTCCCAGCGGCATCGCCAGCAGCAGGAAGGCCGCCGCCGTGCCCAGCGGCAGCAGCGCGAACCAGCGGTCGGGCACGCCGAGGCGCCGTTGCAGCAGCAGGTAGACGAAGGAGTCGCTGACCGTCGCGAGGCCCAGCAACAGCGCGCAGACCGTGATCCGGCGCAGATCGCGGCGGCGCAGGAGGGCCAGGGCGGCGCGGAGGGTCGGCCGGATTCCGTCGCCGGGCTCCGTGTCGCGGCCGCCGCCCGGTACGAACAGCACCAGCGCCAGCACGCCCACGACGGCGACGCAGAAGCTCACCGTGAACACCGCGTCGTACCCGTCCACCGTGGCCCGCAGGATCAGGAAGGCCACGAGCGGCCCGAGCAGCGCGCCCGCCGTGTCCATCGCGCGGTGCACTCCGAAGGCACGGCCGCGGGTCTCCGGCGTGCTGGACAGGGAGATCAGCGCGTCCCGGGGCGCCGTGCGCAGGCCCTTGCCGGTGCGGTCGGCGGCCAGGACCAGGCCGATGGGGGTCAGGGAGTGCGTCAGCAGCAGGAGCGGTTTGCACAGCGCCGAGATGCCGTAGCCGAACCCCGCCACCCACTTGTGCCGGCCGTTGCCCCGGTCGGCGAGATGGCCTCCGGCCAGCCGTACGAGTGCGGAGAAGCCGTTGTAGATCCCGTCCAGGAGCCCGAAGCCCAGCGGGGAGAGGCCGAGGCCCGTCACGAGGTACAGCGGGAGCACCGCCGTGACCATCTCGGACGAGACGTCGGTGATCAGGCTGACCGTGCCGAGCGCGAGCACCGTCGGTGCGACCGCGGACAGGCGCCGCCCGGTGGAGGACCGGACGGCGCCGTCCGCGGACACCGGCGCCGGGTTTCCGGCGCGGCTGTCCGCGACGTACATCTCAGGACGTCCAGATGCCGGTGATGTCCTTGGCGGAGGCCGCGTTGCCCGCGTGCGTCGTCAGGCCCTGCGTGTCCTCCAGGGTGCGCAGCAGGTCGTAGTGGTTGTACGTGGTGGAGCTGCTGGACCCGGCCGCCACCTGCTGGCCGTACAGGACGGTCGGGATGCGGTTGCCGCTGAGCCGGTTGTCCTCGTCGAAGGTGACGACGAGCAGGCTGTTGTGGGTCTTGGCCCACGTGGCGTATGCGCCCAGGTTGTTCTTCAGCCAGGTGTCACCGGTCGACACCGAGCAGTCGTGCATGTCGCTGCACAGGTTGGGGACCACGAAGGACAGCTGAGGCAGCGTGGAGTAGTCGGTGGGGAACTGCGCGAAGGTCTTCGCGCTCGACGTGGGCACGTTGCTGAATCCGAACCAGGGGTTGTGCTTGCGCGCGTAGTTGCCGCTGCTGCACGTGGTCGAGCCCTGGCTGGGCAGCGTCTCGTTGTAGCTCCCCCAGCTCCGGCCCGCGGCGATGAGCTCCGAGGCCAGGTTCCGGGCGGAGGAGAAGCCGGGCGTGTAGCAGCTGTCGTCCGTGATGCCCTGGGTGGAACCGGAGAACAGCGCGAAGTAGTTGGGCTGGCTGGGGTGGGTGATGGCGTACGACTGGGTGAGGTTGGCGCCGCTGCTCTTGAGCGAGTTGATGTACGGGGCGCTGGAGGAGCCGATCACCTGGCTGTACGCGTGGTTCTCGAAGACCACGACGACCACGTGGTCCGGGCTGGGGACGGCGCCCGCGGCGTGCGCGGGGGACTCGCCGCCGAGCCCGGTCCACAACCCGATGGCCGCCGCGGCGAACGCCGCCGCAGACGCCACGACGGCACGGCCGCGGCGGTACAGGGAACTGCCGGACACTTGGACCTCCGGTGAGGGGAGGGTACGGGGTGGCGGTGCGCACAGAGCATGCACACGCCAAAATGCCCGTGGTCCACGGTGCCTGCCCCGGCGGGTGAAGAGCGGGTGAATTGCTCTTTCGCGGCCGGCCCCGTCGGTGTCCCGAGGCGGGCGGGGCTCCCTTCGGCGGCCTCCGCCGGGCTGGGGCACACCGGTCGGGCCTTCCGCCCGCGCCTACGGCTCCGTCGGCCCCGTCCGGTTCGGGCGCATGTACGGTTGCGCTCTCCGCCACCCCGGAGGCGCCGCCGCGGCCCGGCCACGGCACCGGTCGCGTATCGTCCGGCACCGCACGGCGCCCCCGGCCCGCACTGCGGTTACGCTCAAAGTCTCAGGACCTTGATCCAGGGCGGGAGGCCGAGGGATGACCGTGCCGCAGGGGCGCAGGAGCAGTACCTTCACCCGGCTGCTGAGGCACGGCTTCACCGATCCATCCGCCGCCGAGCGGCTCCTGGAGAGCGTCGAGCTGGCGCCCATAAGGTCCGATCCCGTCCTGCTGGAGGCGCTCGGCGCGACCGCCGACCCCGATCTGGCACTGCACGGTCTCGTCCGGCTGCTGGAGGCGCAGCCCGCCCCCACCGCCCGGCGCGAACTGCTCGACACCCTGATCTCGGCCAAGCCCCTGCGCGACCGGCTGCTCGGGGTCCTCGGCGCCTCCGCCGCGCTCGCCGACCACCTCGCCCGCCATCCCGGCGACTGGCACGTGCTGGTCACCTACGAGCCGCAGGACCTCCACCCCGGTGTGGCGGAGTTCGAACGTCAGCTCGCCGGGGTCGCCGACCCGGTCCTGCTGCGCGTCGCCTACCGCCGCTGTCTGCTGTCGATCGCGGCACGCGACGTGTGCGGCACCACGGACGTGGCCCAGACCGCCGCCGAACTGGCGGACCTCGCCACCGCCACCCTGCGCGCCGCCCTCGCCATGGCCCGGGCGGCGGCCCCCGACGACGCGGCGAGCTGCCGGCTCGCGGTGATCGCCATGGGCAAGTGCGGCGGCCACGAGCTGAACTACGTCTCCGACGTGGACGTCATCTTCGTCGGCGAGCCCGGCAACGGCGCCGACGAGCGCAAGGCACTGCAGGCCGCGACCCGGCTCGCCTCGCACATGATGCGGATCTGCTCCGAGACGACCGTGGAGGGCAGCATCTGGCCCGTCGACGCCAATCTGCGGCCCGAGGGCAGGAACGGCCCGCTCGTGCGCACCCTCAGCAGCCACCTCGCGTACTACCAGCGCTGGGCCAAGACCTGGGAGTTCCAGGCCCTGCTCAAGGCGCGCCCGGTGGCCGGCGACACCGGACTGGGCGAGGAGTACGTCGCCACCCTCGCCCCGCTCGTGTGGCAGGCCGCCGAGCGCGAGAACTTCGTCGCCGATGTGCAGAAGATGCGCCGCCGGGTGGTCGCCAACATCCCCGTCAGGGAGATCGAGCGCGAACTCAAGCTCGGCCCGGGGGGCCTCAGGGACGTCGAGTTCGCCGTCCAGCTGCTGCAGTTGGTGCACGGCCGGTCCGACACCTCGCTGCGCAGCGGAAGCACCCTGGACGCGCTGAAGGCACTCGCGGCCGGCGGCTACGTCGGGCGCGCCGACGCCGTGCAACTCGACGAGGCGTACCGGTTCCTGCGGTCTCTCGAGCACCGCATCCAGCTGTACCGGCTGCGCCGTACCCATCTCGTCCCCGAGGACGTGGCAGATCTGCGGCGCCTCGGCCGCTCCCTCGGCCTGCGCACCGACCCCGTCGACGCACTGCGGCGCGAGTGGAAGCGGCACACCAGCGTCGCACGCCGGCTGCACGAGAAGCTCTTCTACCGGCCGCTGCTCGACGCCGTCGCCCAACTGGCCCCCGGCGAGGCCCGGCTGAGCCCCGACGCGGCCCGGGAACGGCTCGTGGCGCTCGGCTACGCGGACCCGGCGGCCGCGCTGCGCCACCTGGAGGCGCTGGCGTCCGGGGTCACCCGCAAGTCCGCCATCCAGCGCACCCTGCTGCCCGTGCTGCTCGGCTGGTTCGCCGACTCCGCCGACCCGGACGCCGGTCTGCTCAATTTCCGCAAGGTGTCGGACGCGCTCGGCAAGACGCCGTGGTACCTGCGGCTGCTGCGGGACGAGGGCGCGGCCGCCGAGAACCTCGCCCGGGTCCTGTCCGCCGGCCGGCTCGCCCCCGACCTGCTGATGCGCGCGCCCGAGGCGGTGGCCCTCCTGGGCGACGGTGAGGGCGGCGGGCTCGAGCCCCGCCCGCGCGCCCACCTGGAACAGGAGATCCTCGCCGCGGTCGGCCGCGCGGAGAACGCCGAGCAGGCGGTCGCCTTCGCGCGCGGAGTACGGCGGCGCGAGCTGTTCCGTACGGCCGCCGCGGACATCGTCGGCTCGTACGGCAGCGAGGAGGCCCCGGCCCCGTCCGACCAGGGCGCGCTGATCGACATGGTCGGCGGCGCGGTCTCGGACCTGACGGCGGCCACCCTCGCGGGCACGCTCCGCGCGGTGGTCCGCGGAGGCTGGGGAGACACCCTGCCCACCCGGTTCGCGGTCATCGGCATGGGCCGCTTCGGCGGACACGAGCTGGGCTACGGATCCGACGCGGACGTGCTGTTCGTGCACGAGCCACGGGAGGGCGTGGACGAGCGGGAGGCGGGGGAGGCGGCGAACAAGGTGGTCGCCGAGATGCGGCGGCTGCTCCAGCTGCCCAGCACCGACCCGCCGCTGCTGGTCGACGCCGATCTGCGGCCCGAGGGCAAGTCCGGACCGCTCGTGCGCACCCTTACGTCGTACGAGGCGTACTACCGGCGCTGGTCGCTCACCTGGGAGTCGCACGCGCTGCTGCGGGCCGAGCCCGTCGCGGGGGACGAGGACCTCGGTCGTCGCTTCATCGAGCTGGTCGACCCGCTGCGGTACCCGGCGGGGGGCCTCGGCGACGAGGCCGTACGGGAGATCAGGCGCCTGAAGGCGCGCATGGAGTCGGAACGGCTGCCGAGGGGCGCCGACAAGACGCTCCACACCAAGCTGGGCCGGGGCGGTCTGTCGGACGTGGAATGGACGGTCCAGCTGCTGCAGCTACGGCACGGCCGGGAGGAACCGGGCCTGCGCACCACCCGCACCCGCGCCGCGCTCGCCGCGGCCCACGCCGCGGGACTGATCCCCGACATGGAGGCAGCGATACTGGACGAGGCCTGGGTCCTCGCCTCGCGGGTGCGCAACGCCGTGATGCTGGTGCGGGGCCGGGCGGGCGACACCTTCCCGTCCCAGAGCCGGGAGCTCGCCGCGGTGGGCCGCTACCTGGGGTACGGGCCGGGGCACGTGGGCGACATGCTCGACGACTACCGGCGCACGACCCGCAGGGCCAGGACCGTCGTGGAGGAGCTGTTCTACGGAACGTAGCCGCCGCCACCGACGGTGACGGGCGTCAGGCTCCGGTGCCAGGTGCGCGGCAGTGCGTAGGGCATGGCTCCGTACCACAGCGACGCCACCGCGAAACCGACCGTCAGACAGACCGTTCCGCCCACGGCGTCCAGCCAGAAATGGTTCGCCGTGGCAACGATCACCAGGAGGGTCCCCGCCGGGTACAGCAGCCCCAGCACCCGCACCCAGGGCACCGTCGCCAGAGCGAAGATGGTCAGGCCGCACCACAGCGACCAGCCGATGTGCATCGACGGCATCGCCGCGTACTGGTTCGACATGTGTTTCAGGTCGCCCGACGCCATCGAGCCCCAGGTGTGGTGGACCATCACCGTGTCCACGAAGTCGCCGCCGTCCATCAGCCGCGGTGGGGCGAGCGGGAAGAAGTAGTAGCCGAGCAACGCCACGGCCGTGGTGGCGAACAGAGCGAGCCGCGTCGCCGCGTACCGGCCCGGATGGCTGCGGTACAGCCATACGAGGACACCCAGCGTCACCACGAAGTGCAGTGTGGCGTAGTAGTAGTTCATCCCCACGATCAGCCATGTCGCGGAATTGGCGGCGTGGTTGACCGAGTCCTCCACGGCGATTCCCATGTGCTGCTCGACTCGCCACAGCCAGTCGGCGTTGTTCAGCGCCGCGGCCTTCTGCTCCGGCACGGCGTTGCGGATCAGCGAGTACGTCCAGTAACTCACCGCGATGAGGAGGATTTCGAACCAGAATCGAGGGCGCCGGGGAGTACGGATCCGTCGCAGCAGGCCCTGCCTCGCGCGGTCCTCGGTCTCCTCCGTGACAGTGCCGGCGGTCTGCCTCCGGCCGTCCACCACAGTCACGGTCTCGTCACCCATAGGCACAGAGTCTGCCAGATAAGCGTTCCCCCACCGATCATCCCCTGGAAGGGTTCCGGCCGCATGTTCTCCACTCGCGGACCCCAAGGGGCCCGGGGGACTACTGCCTAGGGACGACTTCGGTCACCAGGAGCAGAAGCCGTCGACCCTCGCACCACCAGCTCCGGCATGAACACGAATTCACTGTGCGGCGCGGGCGTCCCACCGATCTCCTCCAGCAACGTCCGCACGGCCGCCTGACCCATGGCCGGGACCGGCTTGCGGATCGTCGTCAGCGGCGGGTCCGTGAAGGCGATCAGCGGGGAGTCGTCGAAACCCACCACCGAGATGTCCGTGGGCACTTCCAGCCCCCGCTGGCGTGCCGCGCGTATCGCGCCGAGCGCCATCATGTCGCTCGCGCACACCACCGCCGTGCACTCCCGGTCGATCAGCGCGGACGCCGCCGCCTGTCCGCCCTCCAGCGTGTACAGCGAGTGCTGGATCAGCCGTGACTCGATGTCGTCGGTGGACAGCCCGAGCTGTTCCTGCACGGTGCGGACGAAGCCCTCTATCTTCCGCTGCACCGGCACGAACCGCTTGGGCCCGAGGGCCAGCCCGATCCGCGTGTGCCCCAGCGACACCAGGTGCGTGACCGCGAGGGACATCGCGGCGCGGTCGTCGGGGGAGATGAACGGCGCCTCGACCTTGGGCGAGAAGCCGTCCACGAGCACATAGGGCACGCCCTGGGCGCGCAGCCGCTCATAGCGCTGGACGTCGGCGGTGGTGTCGGCGTGCAGCCCCGAGACATAGATGATGCCCGCGACCCCGCGGTCCACGAGCATCTCGGTCAGCTCGTCCTCCGTGGAGCCGCCCGGTGTCTGGGTCGCCAGCACGGGCGTGTACCCCTGCCGGGTCAGCGCCTGACCGATGACCTGCGCCAGGGCCGGGAATATCGGGTTCTCCAGCTCCGGAGTGATCAGGCCCACCAGGCCCTCGCTGCGCTGCCGCAGCCGCACGGGGCGCTCGTAGCCGAGTACGTCCAGGGCGGCGAGGACGGATTGGCGGGTGGTCGCGGCGACGCCCGGCTTGCCGTTCAGGACACGGCTGACCGTCGCCTCGCTGACGCCCGCCTGGGCCGCGATGTCGGCAAGGCGTGTGGTCACGGGATGGGACTGTACCGGCCGTATGTCCGGTTGCCCACCAAAGGGACGCCGGCTCCGGGCGGTAGAACGGCCCGCTGCGGGCTGCTGCGTCATCGCGCTCCCTCGTGTTCGTCTCGGCGTCCGGTCCGCAACGGGATCGTCCCTCGTGGCGGTGACGTATGGCAAGAGCTTGCAGAGTCTTGCACAAGTGGCCGGCTTCCCCGCCGATCAGGCACAAGGCAAGACACCAGGCCCTCACGACCAGATCACGGCCCGGTAACCGTCGTCGGCTCTTTCACTTTTTTGCTGCAAGGTCTTTCGCAAGGCTTACATCGCTGTTACGTTCACGTCGCCCGGCGGCCGCAACGGCGCAGTCGGCAAGTCGACAGGGGCGGCGGACGGGACCGCCACCTGTAGCACACGGGCTTTCACCCTCAAGGAGAACTCATGCGGCGTGGCATAGCGGCCAGCGCGCTGGTGGCGTCCCTCGCCCTCGCGGCGACGGCGTGCGGCGGGAGCGACAGCGGCAGCGACAAGTCGGACGGCCCGGTGACCATCACGTGGTGGGACACCTCCAACGCCACCAATGAGGCGCCGACGTACAAGGCACTGGTCGCGGACTTCGAGAAGGCCAATCCGAAGATCAAGGTCAAGTACGTCGACGTCCCCTTCGACCAGGCGCAGAACAAGTTCGACACCGCCGCCGGCTCCAAGGGCGCCCCCGACGTGCTGCGCTCCGAGGTCGGCTGGACCCCCGCCTTCGCGAAGAAGGGCTACTTCCTGCCGCTGGACGGCACCGAGGCCCTCGCGGACAAGGACAAGTTCCAGGCCAGCCTGATCCAGCAGGCCCAGTACGAGGGCAAGACCTACGGTGTGCCCATCGTCACCGACACCCTGGCGCTCGTCTACAACAAGGCCCTCTTCCAGAAGGCCGGCATCACCGAGGCCCCCAAGACCTGGGACGAGCTGAAGTCCGACGCCGCCAAGGTCAAGGACAAGGCCGGCGTCGACGGCTACTGGGGCTCCACCCAGGCCTACTACGCGCAGTCCTTCCTCTACGGCGAGGGCACCGACACGGTCGACGCCTCCGCCAAGAAGATCACCGTCAACTCGGACGCCGCGAAGAAGGCCTACGGCACCTGGCTGAGCCTGTTCTCCGGCAAGGGCCTGCACAAGGCCGACACCACCGCCGACGCCTACGCCCACATCCAGGACGCGTTCGTCAACGGCAAGGTCGCCGCGATCATCCAGGGCCCCTGGGAGATCACGAACTTCTACAAGGGCTCGGCCTTCACGGACAAGTCCAACCTCGGCATCGCCACCGTCCCGGCCGGCTCGGCCGGCAAGGCGGGCGCCCCGACCGGCGGCCACAACCTCTCCGTGTACGCCGGCTCGGACAAGGCCCACCAGGAGGCGGCCCTGAAGTTCGTCAACTTCATGACCTCGGCCAAGTCCCAGGAGACCATCGCCCTGAAGAACTCCACGCTGCCCACGCGTGACGACGCCTACAGCGCGCAGGTCAAGGCCGACCCCGGCATCGCCGGCTACCAGGGCGTGCTCGCCGCCGCGCAGCCGCGCCCGGCGCTGCCCGAGTACAGCTCGCTGTGGGGCCCGCTCGACACCGAGCTGCCCAAGATCGCCGGTGGCAAGGAGCCCCTGGACAAGGGCCTGAGCAACGCGGAGCTCGCGATCGCCAAGCTGGTTCCGGACTTCAGCAAGTAAGCCCGTGTGGCCGCCGGATCCTCCTCGCAGAAGGGGGAAGGATCCGGCGGCCGCCGGCCTGTGCCCAGGCCCCTCCCCTGACCCGCAGACCTTCGAGAAGGTTGTCGAACCATGACAGTCGTCATCGACCGCGCCACCGGCAAGCGCCGCGGTGACCGCGCCCCGCGGCCCGGCCTGGGCCGGCGCCTGAAGAACGGGTACCAGAAGCACTGGTACGCGTACGCCATGATCACCCCGGTGGCCGTCGTGCTCGGGGTGCTGGTGCTGTACCCGCTGGTGTACGGCCTCTATCTCACGCTTACCGACGCCAACAGCCTCAACACCGCCCGCACGATCGGCGTCAACCACATCGACGCCACCTACAAGTTCATCGGGCTCGACAACTACAAGGACATCCTGTTCGGGCCGACGTCGTACGACCGCTTCTGGTCGCACTTCGTATGGACGATCGTGTGGACGGTCTCCTGTGTCGTCCTGCACTACAGCATCGGCCTCGGCCTCGCTCTGCTGCTCAACCAGAAGTTCCGCGGCCTGACGTTCTACCGCCTCATCCTGGTCCTGCCCTGGGCCGTGCCCACCTTCGTCACCGTCTTCGGCTGGCGGTTCATGCTCGCCGACGGCGGCATCATCAACGCCGCCCTCCACGCCCTCCATCTGCCGACACCCCTGTGGCTGGAGGACACCTTCTGGCAGCGGGCCGCCGCGATCCTGGTGAACACCTGGTGCGGTGTGCCGTTCATGATGCTCTCGCTGCTCGGCGGCCTGCAGGCCATCGACACCTCGCTGTACGAGGCAGCAGAGATGGACGGCGCGAGCGCCTGGCAGCGCTTCCGGTACGTCACCCTGCCGGGCCTGCGAGCCGTCAGCTCCACCGTCGTGCTCCTCGGCATCATCTGGACGTTCAACCAGTTCGCCATCATCTTCCTGCTGTTCGGCAACACCGCGCCGGACGCCCAGATCCTTGTCACCTGGGCGTACCAGTTGGGCTTCGGTCAGCAGCCGCGCGACTTCGCGCAGTCCGCGGCCTACGGCATCCTGCTGCTGGCCATCCTGATCGTCTTCACCTCCTTCTACCGCCGCTGGCTGAACCGCAATGACCAGCAGATCGCGATCTGAGGCAGGAGTCCCCATGAGCACGACCACCGTCGAGACCTCCGCCGCGGTGACCAAGCAGTCCGGCGCGGACGCCCCGCGGCGCAGGGCGCGCAGACGCGGCGAGCGCGGTCCCGTCGCGACCCTCGGCACCCACGCCACCCTGATCGTGGCGAGCCTGATCGCCTTCTTCCCGGTCGGCTGGCTGATCTTCCTGTCGCTGGGCCCGGACAAGGACGACTACCTGCACCCCGGGCACATCTGGCACACGATGACGCTGGACAACTACTCGTTCGTCCTGCAGCACACGAGCTTCTTCGACTGGCTGAAGAGCACGCTCATCGTCGTGGCGGGCACCACGGTCATCGGCGTGATGATCGCCGCCACCACCGGCTACGCGGTGTCCCGGATGCGCTTCCCCGGCTACAAGAAGTTCATGTGGGTGCTGCTGCTCACCCAGATGTTCCCGATCGCCGTCCTGATCGTCCCGATGTACCAGATCATGTCGGACCTGGGACTCATCGACACCTACCTCGGGCTCATCCTGATCAACAGCACGACGATCGTGCCGTACTGCGCGTGGCTGCTGAAGGGCTACTTCGACACGATCCCCTTCGAGATCGACGAGGCCGGCCGGGTCGACGGACTCACCCCCTTCGGCACCTTCGTCCGGCTGATCCTGCCGCTCGCCAGGCCCGGTCTCGCGGTCGCCGCCTTCTACGCCTTCCTCACCGCGTTCGGCGAGGTCGCCTTCGCCTCGACGTTCATGCTGAGCGACGACAAGTACACCTTCGCCGTCGGTCTGCAGAGCTTCATCAGCGAACACGACGCCCAGCGGAACCTGATGGCGGCCACCGCGGTGCTGATCGCGATACCCGTCTCCATCTTCTTCTACCTCGTGCAGAAGAACCTGGTGACCGGCCTCACCGTGGGCGGCACCAAGGGCTGACCCGCCCCCCGGGCTCCCGCGCGCCTGACCCGCGCGGGTGGCGGCCGCGGTGCCCATCCGACCCCGCTGTCACCGCGGCCGCCGCATCACCCCTCGCCCCTCCACAAAGACCTACTCCTTCCGCCCGGCTCCGCCCGGGCGGAAGGACCCCCACCGCATCAAGGACGCCATGAGCCAGCACCCCGCCGACCAGGCCCCGAACACCGCCCTCGCCACCGTCGCCACCACCCATCGCGACTGGTGGCGCGACGCGGTGATCTACCAGGTCTATCCGCGCAGCTTCGCCGACAGCAACGGCGACGGCATGGGAGACCTGGAGGGCGTACGTTCCCGCCTCCCGTATCTGCGCGACCTCGGCGTGGACGCCGTGTGGCTCAGTCCCTTCTATGCCTCGCCGCAGGCCGACGCCGGCTACGACGTCGCCGACTACCGTGCCGTCGACCCCATGTTCGGCAGCCTCCTGGACGCCGACGCGCTGATCCGCGACGCCCACGGCCTGGGGCTGCGCATCATCGTCGACCTGGTCCCGAACCACTCCTCCGACCAGCACGAGTGGTTCAAGCGGGCGCTCGCCGAGGGGCCAGGCTCGCCGCTCCGGGAGCGCTACCACTTCCGCCCCGGCAAGGGTGAGAACGGCGAACTTCCGCCCAACGACTGGGAGTCCATCTTCGGCGGCCCGGCGTGGACCCGGGTGCCGGACGGCGAGTGGTACCTCCACCTCTTCGCGCCCGAGCAGCCGGACTTCAACTGGAACCACCCCGCCGTCGGCGACGAGTTCCGCTCCATCCTGCGCTTCTGGCTCGACATGGGCGTCGACGGCTTCCGTATCGACGTCGCCCACGGTCTGGTGAAGGCCGAGGGCCTGCCCGACCTCGGCAGCCATGACCAGCTCAAGCTGCTGGGCAACGATGTCATGCCGTTCTTCGACCAGGACGGCGTCCACGACATCTACCGCCAGTGGCGCACGATCCTGGACGAGTACGCGGGCGAGCGCATCTTCGTCGCCGAGGCCTGGACCCCCACCGTGGAGCGCACCGCCCACTACGTCCGCCCCGACGAACTGCACCAGGCCTTCAACTTCCAGTACCTGAGCACCGCCTGGGACGCGGCCGAGCTCCGTGGCGTCATCGACCGGACTCTCGAGGCCATGCGCCCGGTCGGCGCCCCGGCCACCTGGGTGCTCTCGAACCACGACGTGACCCGGCACGCCACCCGCTTCGCCAACCCGCCCGGCCTCGGCACGCAGATCCGCACGGCCGGCGACCGTGAGCTGGGGCTCCGGCGAGCGAGGGCCGCCACTCTGCTCATGCTGGCCCTGCCCGGATCGGCCTATGTCTACCAGGGCGAGGAACTCGGTCTGCCGGACGTGGTCGACCTTCCCGACGAGGTGCGCCAGGACCCGGCGTACTTCCGGGGCGCGGGACAGGACGGCTTCCGCGACGGCTGCCGTGTCCCGATCCCGTGGACTCGCACCGGTTCGTCGTACGGCTTCGGCACCGGCGGCAGCTGGCTGCCCCAGCCCGCCGGCTGGGGCGACCTGAGCGTCGAGGCGCAGCAGGGCCTGGCCGGCTCCACCCTGGAGCTGTACCGTGCGGCGCTCGCCGTGCGGCGCGAGCAGCCCGCCCTCGGCGCGGGCGACTCGGTCGAGTGGCTGCGGGCGCCCGAGGGCGTGCTGGCCTTCCGGCGCGGGGACTTCGTCTGTGTCGCCAACACCACCGGTGAGTCGGTCGCGGTGCCGGAGTACGGCCGTGTGCTGCTCGCCAGCGGCGAGGTGACCGAGGCGGACGGCGAGACGAAGGTGCCCGCCGACACCACGGTGTGGTGGACCACCGCCTGACGCACCGCAAGTTCTTTCGTCCGGCTTTCCGGGGCCCGTCGTCCTTGTGTGGACGGCGGGCCCCGTCGTCTTCCCATGTGGGTTCGCGCAGCTCCAACAGGCCGCAATCCGGCCCTATTTCGCGTATATGGCAGGAACATGTCCCGGGGGTTGACCACCGTGGTCGGGCCTCGTACGGTCTGCTCCACTGCAAGTAGTTGAAAACTTGCAGCAATTCCCCTCAGGTGATCTCAGGGTCTCCGACGGGCTCCCCAGCAGATCCTTCGACGGAGAAGGAACCCCCACACATGGCCAGCAGAACGCTCTCCGGCGCCCTCGCCCTGGTGGCGGCCGCGTCGGTCGCACTCGCCGTCCCCGCGGGGACAGCCCAGGCCTCCCCGCCGGGCACCAAGGACGTCACCGCGGTCCTCTTCGAGTGGAACTTCGCCTCGGTCGCCAAAGAGTGCACCAGCACTCTCGGCCCGGCCGGCTACGGCTACGTCCAGGTCTCCCCGCCCGCCGAGCACATCCAGGGCACGCAGTGGTGGACGTCCTACCAGCCGGTGAGCTACCGGATCGCCGGCCGTCTCGGTGACCGCACGGCCTTCCAGAACATGGTCAACACCTGCCACGCGGCGGGCGTGAAGGTCGTCGTCGACACCGTCGTCAACCACATGTCGGCCGGCAGCGGCACCGGCACGGGAGGCTCGTCGTATACGAAGTACGACTATCCCGGCCTGTACTCGTCCGCCGACTTCGACGACTGCACCGCCCAGGTCACCAACTACCAGGACCGGTGGAACGTCCAGCACTGCGAACTGGTGGGCCTCGCCGACCTGGACACCGGCGAGGAGTACGTCCGCAAGGCGATCGCCGGGTACATGAACGACCTGCTCAGCCTGGGCGTGGACGGCTTCCGCATCGACGCGGCCAAGCACATACCGGCGGACGACCTGGCCAACATCAAGTCCCGGCTGACCAACCCCTCCGCCTACTGGAAGCAGGAGGTCATCTACGGCGCGGGCGAGGCGGTCCAGCCGACCGAGTACACAGGCAACGGCGACGTCCAGGAGTTCCGCTACGCCTACGACCTCAAGCGCGTCTTCACCAGCGAGAAGCTCGCCTACCTCAGCAACTACGGCAAGGCCTGGGGCTACTTGAGCAGCCCGGTCGCCGGTGTCTTCGTGGACAACCACGACACCGAGCGCAACGGCTCGACCCTGAACTACAAGAGCGGCGCCGACTACACGCTGGCCAACGTCTTCATGCTGGCCTGGCCCTACGGTACCCCCGACATCAACTCCGGCTACGAGTGGTCCGACGCGGACGCCGGCCCGCCGAACGGTGGTCAGGTGAACGCCTGCTGGCAGAACGGCTGGAAGTGCCAGCACGCCTGGCCCGAGATCAAGTCGATGGTCGCCTTCCGCAACGCCACGCGCGGTCAGACGGTCACCAAGTGGTGGGACAACGGGAACAACCTGATCGCCTTCGGCCGTGGCACCAGGGGCTATGTAGTGGTCAACCACGAGACCACCACGGCCGACCGGTGGTTCGAGACCTCGCTGCTCGCCGGCACCTACTGCGATGTGCAGGGCAACAGGACCGTGACGGTGAACAGCACTGGCTGGTTCGAGGCGTCGGTCGCCCCGAACACCGCGCTCGCCATCTACGCGGGCAAGTCGAGCTGCTGATCGGCTGACAGGCCCGCCCGGGCTCCGCACCCTCCGGCTTGCGCCGGAGGGTGCTCCGTCGCGCCCGCCGTGCAACGACCGGGCGTGCGGGGCCGATTGAGGCGTGTCGAAAATTGGCTCTGAAAGTCCTTGCCGTGAGTTTCACAACTCTTGCTGTAAGCGTTTCGGTGGCGATACGGTCGCGCGGGCGCCCGGCGACGGAGCCGTGCCGCGGCGCAGGGGTCGGACCCGATCGAGCCGCAAGCGCAAGGAGTTCAGCCTGTGATACCGAGATGGCCGGCGCCCCGGAGGCGCCGTTTCCCGAGCCGGAGAAGGGTCACGGCCCTCACCGTCGTCGCGCTCGCCGCGGCGCTCCTGCCGCCCCTCGCCGCCCGGGCGGCCACCCCGCCCGCGCCTCCGTCCGACGCGCGGCTCGCGGCCGAGCCCGCGCGGCACGACGACACCCGCGAGCAGTTCTACTTCGTCATGCCGGACCGTTTCGCCAACGGGGACACCTCCAACGACCGCGGGGGTCTGACCGGTTCCCGCCTGGCCACCGGCTACGACCCCACCGACAAGGGCTTCTACCAGGGCGGCGACCTCAAGGGACTCACCAAGCGGCTCGACTACATCAAGGGGCTCGGCACCACCGCCATCTGGATGGCGCCGATCTTCAAGAACCAGCCGGTCCAGGGCACCGGTTCCGACGCGTCGGCCGGCTACCACGGCTACTGGATCACCGACTTCACCCGGGTCGACCCGCACTTCGGCACCAACGAGGACCTGCGGACCCTCATCGCCAAGGCGCACGCCAAGGGCATGAAGGTCTTCTTCGACGTCATCACGAACCACACCGCCGACGTCGTCGACTATCAGGAGAAGTCCTACGACTACCTCTCCAAGGGCGCTTTCCCGTACCTGACCAAGGACGGGCGGCCCTTCGACGACGCCGACTACGCCGACGGCACGAAGGGCTTCCCGGCCACGGACGCCGGCTCCTTCCCGCGCACGCCCGTCGTCCCCGCCGCGAAGAAGGACGTCAAGGTCCCCTCGTGGCTCAACGACCCGACGATGTACCACAACCGGGGCGACTCCACGTACGCAGGCGAGTCCACCACGTACGGCGACTTCTCCGGTCTCGACGACCTGTGGACCGAACGTCCCGAGGTCGTCAGGGGCATGGAGAAGATCTACGAGCGCTGGGTGCGCGACTTCGGCGTCGACGGCTTCCGGATCGACACCGTGAAGCACGTGGACATGAAGTTCTGGACCCAGTGGGCCACGGCACTCGACACGTACGCCGCCGCGCACGGACGGAAGAACTTCTTCATGTTCGGCGAGGTCTACTCCGCCGACCCGTCGATCACCTCGCCGTACGTCACCCAGGGCCGCCTCGACGCCACGCTCGACTTCCCGTTCCAGGAGGCGGCCCGCGAGTACGCCTCCCAGGGCGCGAGCGCGCAGAAGCTCGCCGGTGTCTTCGGGGACGACTACAAGTACACGAGCGGCAAGGCCAACGCGTACGAGCAGGTCACCTTCCTCGGCAACCACGACATGGGCCGTATCGGGTACTTCCTGAAGCAGGACGACCCCAAGGCCACCGACGCCCGGCTGCTCGCCAAGGACAAGCTGGCCAACGAGCTGATGTTCCTCAGCCGCGGCAACCCGGTCGTCTACTACGGCGACGAGCAGGGCTTCACCGGGTCGGGCGGCGACAAGGACGCCCGCCAGACGATGTTCGCCTCCAAGGTCGCGGACTACCTGGACGACGACGAGATCGGCACCGACCGTACGCACGCCGACGACGCCTATGACACGAGCGCGCCGCTCTACCGGCAGATCAGCGCTCTCTCCAAGCTGCGCAAGGACAACCCCGCACTCGCCGACGGAGTCCAGACCGAGCGGTACGCGGCCGACGGCGCCGGCATCTACGCCTTCTCCCGCACGGGCGGCGACGGCTCGGAGTACGTCGTCGCCTTCAACAACGCCGGCGAGCAGAGGACGGCCACCTTCGCCACCGGGTCCGTCGGCACGGCCTTCCGCGGTATCTACGGGACCAACGGGTCGGTCACGAGCGACGCCGACAAGAAGGTCACCGTCACCGTCCCGGCCGGGTCCGCCGTCGTCCTGAAGGCCGCCCACCCGCTCGCCCCGCCCGCCTCGAAGCCCGCGATCGCCCTCAAGGCCCCGGACGCGGGCGCCACCGGCACGGTGGAACTCTCCGCCGACGTCCAGGGCGGGCAGCTCAACCGCGTCGTCTTCGCCGCCCAGGTGGGCAACGGCGGCTGGCAGACCCTGGGTTCGGCCGACCACGCGCCGTACAAGGTCACCCAGACCATCGCCAAGACCGTCCC
This sequence comes from Streptomyces sp. NPDC046900, assembly GCF_040644975.1. Lineage (NCBI taxonomy): Bacteria > Bacillati > Actinomycetota > Actinomycetes > Kitasatosporales > Streptomycetaceae > Streptomyces > Streptomyces sp. NPDC046900. Next base: position 299,978 of record NZ_JBEYXD010000003.1, read on the forward strand.
CGCCGGAACCGCCCTGCGCTACAAGGCGGTCGTCGTCGACTCGGCGGGCCGCACCGCGAGCGCGACGGCCATGAGCACCACCGGCACCCCGCCCGCCCCCGAGATCCCCACCGCCTCCTCCCGCGACTATGTGATCGTCCACTACAAGCGCGCCGACGGCGACTACGGCAACTGGGGCCTGTACGCGTGGGGCGACCTCGCCGACGGCGAGGCGACCAACTGGCCCGACAGCCACCCCTTCACCGGCCGCGACGCCTACGGCGCCTTCGCCTACGTCAAGCTGAAGCCGGGCGCGTCGAGCGTCGGGTTCCTCGTCATCGACAAGAACGGCACCAAGGACGTCTCCGCCGACCGCACCATCGACGTCACCAGGACCGGCGAGGTCTGGGTCGAGCAGGGCAAGGAGGCCGTGCTCACCGAGCGGCCGGCCGCCGACTACCCCGCGCAGGACAAGACGAAGGCGGTCATCCACTACCACCGCGCCGACGGCGACTACGACGGCTGGGGGCTGCACGTCTGGACGGGCGCCGCGAACCCCACCGACTGGGCCGCGCCCCTGAAGCCGGTGCGCACCGACTCCTACGGCGCGGTGTTCGAGGTGCCGCTCGCCGACGGCGCCACCAGCCTCAGCTACATCGTCCACAAGGGCGACGAGAAGGACCTCCCGTCCGACCAGTCACTCGACCTCAAGGCGAACGGGTACGAGGTGTGGCTGCTGAACGGGCAGGAGAAGTACCTGCTGCCGCAGCCCGCGGGCAGCGCGGCGGCCCTGGACCCGGCCACCTCCAAGGCGGTCTGGATCGACCGGAACACGGTCGCCTGGAACGGTGTCGCGGGCGCGGCCTCCACCCAGCTCCTCTCCTCCCACGACGGTTCGATCGCCGTGAAGGACGGCACGCTGACCAGCGACGACGAGCGCTGGCTGCGGCTGACGAGGACCACGCTCACCGACGCGCAGAAGGCGAAGTTCCCTCATCTGAAGGACTACACGGCCTGGTCCGTCGACCCGCGCGACCGCGACCGGGTGCGTGCGGCGCTCGGCGGGCAGATCGTGGCCACCCAGCGGGCCGCGAACGGCGCCGTGCTGGCGGCGACGGGCGTCCAGATCGCCGGCGTACTGGACGACGTGTACGACGCGACGCGGGCCGATCTCGGCCCGACGTTCCACCAGGGCCGTCCCACCCTGGCCGTGTGGGCGCCGACGGCGCAGTCGGTGAAGCTCGAACTCGACGGTTCCACCGTCGCCATGCACCGTGACGCCGCCACCGGCGTCTGGTCCGTCACGGGTCCGGCGTCCTGGAAGAACAAGCCCTACCGGTATGTCGTCACGGTGTGGGCGCCGAGCGTCCGGAAGATCGTCACCAACAAGGTCACCGATCCCTACTCCCTCGCCCTCACCGCCGACTCCGAGCGCAGCCTCGTGGTCGACCTGAACGACAGGTCCCTCGCCCCCAGCGGCTGGTCGGGCCTGAAGAAGCCCAAGGCGGTGCCCCTGAGCAGCGCCCAGATCCAGGAGCTGCACATCCGGGACTTCTCCGTCGCGGACAAGACCGTGCCGGCCCGGGACCAGGGCACCTACCTCGCCTTCACCGACAAGAACAGCGACGGCTCCCGGCATCTGCGCGAGCTGGCCGAGGCGGGCACCTCCTATGTGCACCTGCTGCCCGCCTTCGACATCGCGACCGTCCCCGAGAAGAAGTCCGAGCAGTCGGCGCCCGGCTGCGACCTCGCCTCCTACGCCGCCGACTCCGACCGGCAGCAGGCCTGCGTCGCCGCGACCGCCGCGAAGGACGCCTACAACTGGGGCTACGACCCGTACCACTTCACGGTTCCCGAGGGCTCGTACGCCACGGACCCCGACGGCACCGAGCGCACGGTCGAGTTCCGCAAGATGGTCAAGTCGCTGAACGAGGACGGCCTCAGGGTCGTCATGGACGTCGTCTACAACCACACCGCCGCGAGCGGTGAGGCCGACACATCCGTGCTCGACCAGATCGTGCCGGGCTACTACCAGCGGCTGCTCGCCGACGGCTCGGTGGCGAACAGCACCTGCTGTGCGAACACCGCGCCCGAGAACGCCATGATGGGCAAGCTGGTCGTGGACTCGATCGTCACCTGGGCCAAGGAGTACAAGGTCGACGGATTCCGCTTCGACCTCATGGGCCACCATCCGAAGGCCAACATCCTCGCCGTGCGCAAGGCCCTCGACGCGCTGACCCCCGCCAAGGACGGAGTCGACGGCAAGAAGATCATCCTCTACGGCGAGGGCTGGAACTTCGGCGAGGTCGCGAACGACGCGCGCTTTGTGCAGGCCACCCAGAAGAACATGGCGGGCACCGGCATCGCGACCTTCTCCGACCGCGCCCGTGACGCCGTGCGCGGCGGCAGCCCCTTCGACTCCGACCCCGGTGTTCAGGGCTTCGCCTCAGGGCTGTACACCGACCCCAACGCCTCGACGGCCAACGGGACGACGGCGGAGCAGAAGGCCCGCCTGCTGCACTACCAGGACCTCATCAAGGTCGGACTGAGCGGCAATCTCGCCAAGTACCGCTTCACCGGCGACGACGGCAAGGAGGTCACCGGCGCCGAGGTCGACTACAACGGTTCGCCGGCCGGCTACGCGGACGCTCCCGGCGATGCCCTCGCCTACGCCGACGCGCACGACAACGAGTCGCTGTTCGACGCACTCACGTACAAGCTGCCCCAGGACACCTCCGCGTCCGACCGGGCCCGTATGCAGGTCCTGGCCATGGCCACGGCCGCCCTCTCACAGGGCCCGTCCCTGTCCCAGGCCGGCTCCGACCTGCTGCGCTCCAAGTCCCTCGACCGCAATTCGTTCGACAGCGGCGACTGGTTCAACGCGATCCACTGGGACTGCCGGGACGGCAACGGCTTCGGGCGCGGGCTGCCGCCGGCGGCCGACAACCAGTCCAAGTGGCCGTACGCGAAGCCCCTGCTGACCTCGGTCAAGGTGGGGTGCGACCAGATCGACGGCGCCTCCGGCGCCTACCGCGACCTGCTGAGGATCCGGACGAGCGAGTCCGGGTTCTCCCTCGCCACCGCCGACCAGGTGCAGTCGAAGCTGTCCTTCCCGCTCTCCGGGAAGGACGAGACGCCCGGGGTGATCACGATGGAGCTCGGCGACCTGGTCGTCGTCTTCAACGCGACGCCGAAGCAGCAGGAGCAGACCGTCGCGGGCCTCGCGGGCAAGGCCTACGCGCTGCACCCGGTGCAGGCCGCGGGCGCGGATCCTATCGTCAAGTCTTCCTCCTACGCCGAGGAATCGGGCACGTTCGCCGTTGCGGGTCGCACGGTGGCGGTCTTCTCACGGGTCACGCGCTAGCGCACTAGCGTGGTGGGGCGGGCCGGGAACTCCTGGTTCGCCCCACCTTTTCCGTGCGCCGAGGAGCGGCTCACATGGACGGCAACGGCAAGCAGACCGAGCCCACCGTGCTGGTGGTCGAGGACGCGGCCGACGGCCGCTATGCGCTGGGTGCCGTGCTCCGCCGGGCAGGACACCGTGTCGTGCCCGTGGCCAGCGGCCGCGAGGCCCTGACCGAACTCGGCATACGGCAGCGCAAGGGCGCCCTGCCCGACGTCGCCCTCGTCGATGTGGGCCTGCCGGACATGAGCGGCTTCGAACTGTGCCGCAGGCTCAAGTCCTCGCCCACCACCGCCGCCCTGCCGGTGGTGCACTTCTCCGCCGCGTCCGCCGGGCCCGGCCAGCGCTGCCGGGGGCTGGACTCCGGCGGTGACGCCTATCTGTCGGTGCCGGCCGAGCCCGAGGAGATCCAGGCCGTCGTACGGGCCGCCGTGCGCAGCGCCAGGATGCGCACCGGGGCCGAGGCGCTGGCGCGCCGGCTCACCCTGCTGTCCGAGACGATCGTCTCCGTGCAGTCGGGCCGGTGCATGACGGAACTGGTCCGGGCCGCCGCCCAGGGGGCAGCGAGGCTCACCGCGTCGCCCGCGGTGGTCTTCGTGCTCGGCGAGGACGGCGAACTGCATCGGGGTGTGTCCGGGTCGCGGGCGCGCGCCACGCTCCCGGACGCCGCGGCGCACGAGTCCGTGGCCCGGCTGATCCGCGGCCTGGCCTCCGGGCACACGGGGGCGCGTACGACGGTGGTGCCGCACCCGCTGTGGCCCGCGGGGATCCTGCGTCCCGGCAAACCCGACGACGCGCGCCTGGTGGTGGCGCGCACCCAGGAGGGCAAGCCGGCCGTCTGCGTCGCCGTTCCCGCACGGGGAACGGCCGCCGAGGGGGACGCGCTCGTCTCCCGGCTCGCCCAGGCCACCGCCCTCGCCGCCGAAGCCCTGCTCATGTACCAGGTGGAGCGGCATGTGGCACTCACCCTGCAGCACAGCTTCCTGCCCCAGGAGCCGCCTGTGATGCAGGGCGTCGAGGTGGTCGTCCGCTATGTGCCGGCCTCCCGGCAGACCGAGATCGGCGGCGACTTCTACGCGGCGCTGACGACCTCGCGCGGCGTGCTCACCGCGGTGGGCGACGTCGCCGGGCATTCGCTGGACGCGGCCACCGTCATGGTGGAGATCCGGCACGCGCTGCGGGCCTACTGCGTGGAGAACCCGGACCCGCTGAGCCTGGCCCGGCGGCTCGACCGGCTGCTGCAGCACCTGCACCCCGACGTCACCGCCACCGTCTGCCTGGTCCTGGTCGACCCGGACAGTGGACGCGTGCGCATCGCCAACGCCGGGCACATCCCGCCGCTGCTCGTGCACGACGACGGCACCGCCGACTACGTACGCGCCCACGGCCCGTTGCTCGGTCTCGGCCTGGACCGGCCGGCGCCCACCGAGACGGTGCTGAGGCCCGCGGACCGGCTGCTCATGGTCACCGACGGGCTCATCGAGAACCGCGGAACGGACCTCGCCGTGTCCATGGAACACCTGCGCACGGCCGCCGCCGGCGCCCCGCCGGGCGTCGGCACGCTGTGCGACACGCTGCTCGGGCGTTTCGGCCGCGACCGGGAGGACGACATCGCGCTGCTGGCGCTGCGGCTGGGAGGACAGGACCTAAGGTGAGGGCATCCGTCGTAGAACAGGAGCGCCCATGCCGCAGATCACCGTCGACTACTCCGCACCGCTGGAGGGCTCCTTCGACCGGCGCGGATTCGCCTCGGCGCTGCACGCCGAGGTGGTCGAGATCGCGGGCGCCCGGATCGAGGCGTGCAAGACGCAGTTCCGCCGCACGGAGGACACCACGGTCGGCGCCGACCTGGACGGGCACGCCGTGGTGCACATCACCCTGGCGCTGCTGGCCGGACGGACCGAAGAGACCAAGGTGAAGCTCAGCGAGACGACGCTGGAGCTCCTGCGGCAGTATCTGAAGCCCGCCGCGGGGCTCGCGCTGCATGTGTCCGCCGAGGTGCGTGACCTCGAGCCGTCGTACCGGAAGTCCGAGAGCTGACGGCCGTCAGCTCGCCAGATTGACCAGCCGGGCGACCAGATCACTGAAGGGCCCGTCGCCCGGCTCGTCCTTCAGGGCGCGGCGCAGCAGCGCGGCCATGTCGTCGTCGTGGGAGGCGCTCACCGCCGCCAGCGCCGCGAAGTCGTGCACGAGCTGTGTCTCCAGCTCGTGGCGCGGGATCCGGCGGCCGTCCAGCCAGATCAGTGCCGTCGACTCGACGAGCGAGATCCACGACCGGATCACCAATTCGAGCCGGGCGGGCGGATCCTCGACCCCCAGGTGCGCAAGGATCTGGACATAGCCGGCCTGGCGTACGGAGTCGACGAGTGCGTTGGTCCGTGAGGAGCCGACCGCGGGGCCGCCGCGCATCAAGGCCGAGAAACCGGGCCCGTGCTCGTCGACGAAGTCGAAGAACCGGTGCATGACCCGCAACAGCCGTGCCCCCAGCGGCCCTTCGCGCGGCTCTGCGAAGCGGTCCGCCAGATCCTCGGACGCGCGCTTCAACGCCGCCTCGTACAGGCTGAGTTTGCCGGGGAAGTAGTGGTAGACCAACGGCCGCGAGATGCCCGCGGCCGAGGCTATCTCGTCGATGGAGACCTCGTCCGGGGAGCGCCGGCTGAACAGTTCGAGGGCTACGCCGATCAACTGCTGCCGCCGCTCCTCGACTCCCAATCTCCGGCGTATCCCTGTCGTCATACGAACACCATACCGATCGGATCCCGCCCCGAACGGGCCACATCGGCACCGGTGTTTCACATGTTCAGCACATGTCTCTCACCGAACGCCCACGACACACCGATCGCCAGCGGCTCTCCCGGTATCGGCCGCGGGCGCGCGAAGAGCGGCGGTGCCGCGCTCAGCGAAGACCGCCGATCGTCCGTCCGTCCCCCAACGTCCCTTGCAGCCCGGCCTGGACCCCCTGTTCCGTCCGCACCGCCAGCAGACTGCCCTTGGCCGAACCCGACACTCCGCCGGTCGTACGGATCGAGGCGGTGTCCTCGCTTCCCGCGGCGAGCAGGTACCAGACTCCCCCCGCCGACTTCCACAACACCCCCGCGAGCACATGCGGATCCTTTGCGCCGCAGGCGGCCACGCCCTCCGCCTTCGCCGCGACAGCGCCGTACCGCCCGCCCGGCGTGTGGAACTGCGCGAGGACCCGTGGACCGCCGCCCCGCCAGGTGTCGGCCCGGGTGCACACCCATGTGGCGGCCCCGGACGCGTCCGGCAGCGGCTGGCGTGCGTACTCCCAGGCGTTCACGGTACGCACGCCCTGCGAGCGCACCGCCGCCAGCGAACAGGCGAACGGCGACCAGGTGCGCAGCTCCGCCGCCCCGGACGCCTCTCGCATCGCGCCCGGCCGACCGACCGTCAGGTGAGCCGGTGTCAGCTCCCCGAGGTCGGTCAGCAGCCGTGTGCCGGAACCGTCGGTCAGCTGCAGCACGTTCCAGGACGTGCACGAACCGGTGCGCTCCGCGGGTCCGGCCAGCGGCGCGGTGACCCCGTCGGCCGGGCGCAGGTCCGTCGCCCGGGCCGACGGATCGAGCAGGTCCCGCTCGGCCGCCCCGGTCACCCAAGGAGCCGTCAGATAGCGGACGTTGCCGTCGGCCCGGGCCAGGACCACGGCGTCCGCCTCGGCCCCGGTCGCCGCGTCGACCCGCGCGAAGTCGAGCGCGGCCCCGTTCGTGTCGTTCGCGGGCTCGGCGTAGCGTGCGATGCGCAGTCCGTCGTAGAAGATCACCACGCGTGCGGCGTCGACCCGCCCGGCGTACAGCAGTTGCGGCGGTCCGGCCGGGGCGCCCGAGGGGGTGCCGGGCGTCGCCGAGACCTGGACGGAGTCCCCGGGGCGCGCCCAGACGGCGAGCGCGCGGCGCAGCAGAGCCCTGTCGCCGGTGAGGTTGCCGCGCGCCGGCCACACGGAGAAGTCGGTGCGTGCGGACGTCCGCCAGGCGGTGGGGGTCACCTTCGTCACCTTGGCCGGGTCGAGCGCGGCCTGGTCGGCCGGGTTCTGCGCGTACGGCGGTGCGGCCGCGCCGTCCTGACCCCAGCCCCCGCTCGGCAGCGCTAGCAGTGCCCCGCACACCGCGGCGGCGGCCGCGGCGGCCAGTGCGGCCTTGGCGTGCTGCCGGCGCCGCATCAGATCCGTCGGCCGCGCCTGCAGCGAACACGGGTCGAACTCGGGGGAGTCCAGCAGCCTGTCCTGGGCCGGAACGCGGGCGGCCTCGCGGACCGCCGCCGCCGGATCCGTCACGCCCACCGACTTGAGCAGTCTGCGCACCGCGTCCTCGGGGAGCCGCTCGAGGCCGCGCAGTACATAGGCGGCGCGGGCCGGACCGGAGAGCGCCGAGAGCCGCTGGTCCAGGGCGAGTTCGTCGGCCCCGCCGGAACGCGGGAAGAGTCTGAGGCCCCAGACCTGGGGGAGCAGCGGCGGCAGTTGCGACCGCTTCGGCCACGCCGTCCACTTCAGCGGCCGCCCCGCTTCCAGCGCGGTCCGCACCACCTTCAGCCGCAGCAGGGAGTACCCGGGGTCGCTGCCGCGGCCCTCGGCCCGGCGCGCATGGGAAGGACCTGTGGCCTGGGCAGGAATCAGGGACGAGGAGCGCCGGCGGGGCAGCGCCCGCTGGGCAAGGGCATGCGCCGTCAGCACCCGCCGGTTGCGGCCGAGACCCGGTGGCAGCACGAGATAGGCGAGCCGGACGAGCCGGGGGTAGTGCTCGGCGAGCGCGGCCTCGGCCTGCTCGACATCGACGACCGGTGCTGAGGTCCGGGCCCGGCGCGGGGCGACATGCTGTGGCTGCACGTCCGGCAAAACGAGTGAGACGGTGGTTGGTCACCTGCGCCAGGGGCAGCCCTGCCACGGCAGCGGCGCCAGCGTCCCGAACGGCAGGACTCCGGCCGCCGCGATCGCGGCCATTGCGCCGGTCGGCGTGCCTCACAGCGCGGTGGTGAGGGCGACGGCCCTGGTACCGCGGTGGGCCGGGCGGGACGGTCAGGCGTCCGGCTCGACCAGCAGGCGCGCGTAGTTCGCCATCGACCGCTGGTAGCGCGGCAGATGCGGCGCGAGCGCGCCGAGGACCAGGGACAGGCCCTCACGGTCCCGGCCCAGGCTGGACAGGCACAGGGCCAGGCAGGCGCGCACGGCGTCGTCCAGTTCGTCGGACGGAGCGTCGAGTTCGGGGGTGAGCAGATCGACGCCCTCCTTGGCCCGCCCGACGTTGCGCAGCGAGCTGGACAGCTGGATCTTCGCCCGGCGGCCGCGGTAGCCGTCGAGGCCGCGGGCCAGCGCCTCCCGGTACAGCGGCACCGCCGTGTCGGAGTGTCCCGTGGAGTCCCAGGCACAGGCACGCTCGAAGGGGCCCAGCGGGCTGTCGTCGGGCAACTCGGCGACCAGGGCGTCGATCACCGCGCGGAAGTCCGCGGCATCCTCCTCCGCGTAGTCGTCGAAGCCCTCCCAGGCGGCGGCCACACGCGACTCCCAGTCCTGTGTGCTCACGTGTCCCCCTCGTCCCGAGTGCTCAGACCGCTCACCCTCGCACACCTGTGCCGTCCGGGACACCGGATTTGCGTGGTCCTGGAGGGAGAGGTGTGGCGTCATTGAGCACGGGGCGCGCCGCAGCCGTACGGAAGGGCAGGGCTCTCGCGAGGGCTCCTGGCGGCATGGGCCGGAACGACCGGAGGAACACATGAGGTGCACGCGCGAGAAGCTGGCGGCCGGCGCGGCCGTCGCCCTGCTGGTGCTGACCGGCTGCGCCGGGACGGGCGGTTCGGGTGAGGCGCAGGACCAGGTGCCGGCGACCGCGACCGGCAGTCTGGAGGACCTGGCGGCGGACGTGAACTGCAAGCCGAACGTCCAGACGGACGCCGACGAGATCCGCCAGGCCATCTGCACCAACTCCGACGGCAAGTTCGTGCTCGCCACCTTCGCCACCGACCGGGGGCAGCGCGAGTGGATCAACGACGCCAAGGACTACGGCGGTTACTACCTCGTGGGCCGCAAGTGGGTCGCCGTCGGCGACGACGGAGTGGTCAAGGCGCTGCGGGGCACGCTCGGCGGCGAGGTCGAGATCGGTACCGACCACCACGCCCACGCGGGCCACAGCGGCTGAGCCCGCGCCGGACGCCCGCCCGGGGCGCACACGCCGAAGGCCGGTGGCGGGATCTCCCGCCACCGGCCTTCTTCAGTGGGTCACCGGCTCAGTGCGTCACTGGCACCGCTGGCCTCGGTTGACGCAGTTGGCGATCTTGTTCGCCAGGCCGCCGGTCGTGACGCTGATGAAGTCGTCGTGGTCGGTGGCCGGTTTGTGGAGCTGCTCCGGGAAGCCGTCCACCGCGTAGGCGTTCTTCACCACACCGTTCTGGAGGGTCGGCGGTGTGATCTTGTACACCAGCCGCATGGTCAGCTGCGGGATCGCCTTGAACCCGTTCTGGCAGTTGCCGTTGGCGTCGGCGAAGGCCACATGCGTGCGGTGGTTGGCGCTGTCGATGTTCTGGCCGTCCCAGCAGCTCTGGAAGGCGAACGTGCGGACCACGTTGCTGCCCTGCGGGCAGATCGGGTACTGCGTCGTCAGCTGGACCTTGTTCTCGAAGCCGGTGCAGCTCCAGTGTGCGTTGGCGTTCGCCAGACCGTTGGTCGTGGTCTTGGCGTCACCGGTGATGATGCGCAGGAACTGCGGCATCGCGACGACCTTGCTGGTCGGGCTGCCGACGTACTTGATCTGGGCCTGCACCGGCGTAAGGATCTTGCCGACGTTGCCTTCCTTGCCGCCGCCGTCGTTGTTCTGGTCGAAGTCCTGGGTGCCGTCCTGGACACGGACCACCGGCCAGTAGTACGACGACAGGTCGTTCCTGTTCTGGCAGCTGGTACCGCCCTGCAGGAACGTGTCGTTGCTGGCGAAGGCGTTGACCTTCTGGTTGCCGACGTAGTCGTGCAGATGGTGCGCGCCGTTGGTCACACCGGGCGCCACGATGACGTTGTCGGTGTTGTGGTTCTTGTTCGCGTTCACACCGCACCGGGTGGTGAACGTGCCGTTCGAGGCGCTGCGGGTCTTCCGCGGCTTGGCGGCGACGTTCGGCTGGACCTTCGTGATGTCGACGAAGTCGGCCGCGGCGGGGCCGTTGCCGGCCTGGCCGCCGTTGCCCTGCTGCTGGCCGGTGTTCTGGCCGCCGGTCGACTGCTGGCCGCCGGTCGGCTGCGGACTGCCGGTCTGCTGCGGTTGCTGGCCGCCGGTGTTCGGCTGGCCGGAGTTGTTCTGGCCGGCGGTGTTGTCCGCCTGGCCCGCGGTGGTGCCGGTACAGGCGGCCAGACCGTCCAGGCTGTCGGGCGCGCTGCCGCCGACCCGGTTGATCTCCAGCTGAATGCGGTCGATGATCACCGCCCGCCGTTCCTTCAGCGGCTGGAGGATCGAGTTCTGGACGAAACTCGCGTCCCTCGCCTGCGCGTCCCGTGTGGTCGCCAGACGCTGGTAGGCGTCCGTGATCTGGCGGTCGAGGTTGGCCAGTTCCCCGTCGACCTCGGTACGGGCCTGGTTCGGCACATTGGTCAGCTGCTGACCGACGTCCGGGCAGGTGATGGTGGCCACCTGAGCGGCGGCGGCCTTGGTGCTGTTCTGCGAGCTCGTCTCGTGCGCCGAGGCGTAATAGTTCGCCCAGATCAGCCCGCCCCCACCGAGCGCTAGGGCAGCCGAGGCGGCTATGGCCTTGGTGGCCAGCGGCGTACGGCGTTTTCGTGTGTTGCGTCCCATGGAACTCCTCTGACTTCCTTTCGGGGCGAGGCGCCCGACAGGGGTGAAGCGGCGCCATCCCATACGCAGGAGGTCCATGGGGTGTTCAGAATCCTCATGAAAAACTTGGGACCTCGTGAGGTCATTTCGGGCGCAAGAGGAACAGAAGCCCCTGTTTCAGCGGTAGTTGAGGGGGCAGGCCGCTCCTTTCTGAATCAAATTCAGTGCGCCGTTTCCGGCCTTGTTCGACGATCGTGTTCCAAATGGACGAGTACGGTGAGAAACCCGCGGATTGCCGCCGCCGAAATCCACAGGACCCCGTTCGGCGAACAATTCGGAGGTATGTTCCAGGGCCGGAACGGTGACGATCACAGGCCCAGCACCTTCGCCTCCACGGCGGGGTCCAGCCCGACCCGGGGCCGGTCCGCGCGCTGCGGAGCCTCGCCCGGGGCACCGCCGTCGCCGAGGGCCTTCAGCCAGCTCCAGGTGTCGGCGACCGTCTCGGTCACGGGGCGGCAGCGCAGTCCCGCCGCGACGGCACGCGATACGTCCGCGCCGTGCAGGGCGCCGTGCCCCTCGCTGCCCGGGGGCATCCACACGGGCAGCTGAGTCCACGGCTCGATGCCCGCGCCGAGGACCACGTCGGGGTCCGTCCAGCGCAGCTCGGCCTGAGCGCCGGTGGCCTGTACGCAGGCGTCCAGAAGCCCGCCCATGGTGGCGTGCCCCTGCGGGCTCATCAGGTTGTACGGCCCGCTCAGCTCCCGCTCCACCGCGCCGAGGAGCCACTCGGCGAGGTCACGGACGTCGACATACTGCAGCGGCAGCTCCCGCGGACCGGGCGCCAGCACGGGGCCGCCCCGCGCGATACGGGTGAGCCACCAGGGCAGGCGGCCGATGTTCTCGTACGGCCCGAGGATCAGCCCGGACCGCACCAGCAGGGAGCCGTCCGCGCCGAAGGCCTCGACCGCCGCCAGCTCGCCGCCCCGCTTGTCACGCGCGTAGTCGGTGCGGTCCGCACCGGACTCCGCGCCCTCGACGAGGGGCGCGTCCTCGGCGTACCCGGCGGGCGGTGCCCATGCGTAGACCGAGCAGCTCGACACGTAGACGTACCGCCGTGCGTGGCCCCGCAGCAGCCGGGCCGCGTCCCGCACGGGGCGCGGCGCCGCCGACCAGGTGTCCACGACGGCGTCCCACTCGCCGCCCTCGGCCAGGGCGGCGAGCCCGCCGGGCGCGGGGGGGGGGCGGGGCCGGGGCGCCGCCCCCCCCGGCCGCCGCGGGGCCCCCCCCGGGCGCACGCCCGCGACACCGCCCGCCCCCCGCCCCCCCCCGGCCCCCCCC